>DATJYW010000411.1:0-7662 GCA_035499435.1 Candidatus Acidiferrales bacterium
GGCGCGCAGGGGATGGTCCTGTCGGACCCGCTGTTCAGGCGAAAGATAGCTGAACATATCAGATTGCTGATGATCTTGGCCGCGCATGTCAGTTAGACGTCTAAAACAATTCTGACGTCACATGTTTCAAACGATTCCGAGCGTTTTTCCGCAGCCTGCTAGATTGCCAAGACTTTGCTGACGTCGGCTCGGATTCGAGGCGGGCCGTTTCATTTCTCACGGCTCCTTTACGCGAACCACCCGATCGGGCATCACCGTCTTAAGCTGCTGCACCTGGCCCGATGGCCAACGGATTTCGACCAGATCCACCGACGCATCGGCGCCCAATCCGAAGTGCATCGGGCCGGCACTGGATGAAGCGTAGCCGCAACTCGTGGTGACGTGGTTGAATTGCGTCTTGTTCCGGGTAACGACCTTGACCCTTGCGCCAATCGCGTCGCGATTGCTTTTGGTCCCCTCCAACTTGAGGTCCAACCAGTGATTGGCGCCCGGACTTTGGTTCATCCAGATCTCAGCGCGGGCGCCAATCGCGGTCACCACGACATCCGGCCGGCCATCGCCATTGAAGTCTCCCACCGCGGAGCCACGATGCCGCTGGGGTGGCTGAAGCGCCAAGCCGGCTTCGGCCGTCAAGGCGTCGAACCGGACTCCGCCGAGGTTGTGGAATACGGTGTTCGGTTGCGCCACCGTCACGCGTGGAGCGGCCTGGAGCGACTGCACGTGTCCCCGGGTGACGAAGATATCCTTCCATCCGTCGTTGTTGAAATCGAAGATCGCCGGCGAGTAACCGGACATGGACACGCTGAGTGCCGCTATGCGGCTTATGCCGGTGATGTCCGCGAATTCGCCTTTCCCGGTATTTCGAAAAACCGGGAAGGTCTCGTCGTCGAGAGCCACCATCACGATGTCGGGATAGCCGTCGTTGTCGAGATCCCGGAAATCCACGCCCATCCCGGAGATCAGCTCGGCGTTCTCCCGCAGCGCAACGTTGGCATCGAAGGCGACTTCTTCGAACCGGCCCTCCCCTTTGTTATGGAACAGGGAGTTGTACATCTTGTCGTTGGCGACGAAGAAGTCCATTCTGCCGTCGAGATCATAATCGGCAACGCCAATCCCCATACCCTTTCCGGGATGCGCGCGTACACCCGATTCGGCCGAGATATCGCGGAAGGTTCCGTCGCCGTTGTTCAGAAAGACCTGGTTCGGAGTCGGCCTGTACATTTTCGGGTGACAGTATTCGCGATGGTTTCCTTCGGGACAAACGGGCTCGGTATCGATGCTCCAACTCAGGTAGTTCACCACGATCAGGTCCAGCAGACCGTCGTTGTTGACATCCACCCAGGCGCCTCCCACGGACCACAGCGGGCCGTATTCGCGGTCGGAATTGTTTAGGCCGGCTTTCGCCGTTACATCGCTGAACGTTCCGTTGCCGTTGTTGTGGTAAAGGGTGTTGCGGTGCACTCCACCCACAAAGATGTCTTCGTAGCCGTCGTTGTCATAGTCTCCGATGGCCACGCCCACATCGAAACCGCTGCCCGCCAGACCCGCGGCGCCGGTTACGTCCTGGAAGTGGCCCTTTCCGTCGTTCCGGAAGAGACGATTGAAATATTTCGGCGAGGTCTTCTTCAAAGTGTGGATATCAGCGCCGTTGGTGAAGAAGATGTCGGGCGCGCCATCATTGTTGTAGTCGAATACGGCGACGCCCCCGGCCATGGTCTCGGGCGCATGGCGCTCCGCGGTCTCACAGCTATTGAGTGTGAACTCGATTGGCTGGTACGCGAATCGTATGGGGCTCGCAGGGGCTTGCGGGTATACAACCCGCCATGCGGCGGCGAGGAACGCCACGCCGCCTGCCAGTACGCGCGCGCTTCTCGGTCCCCTCATTCAGGTCCCGATCCAGCGATGGAGCTCCCGCAAGTCGACCCTCATGGGAGCGGCTTGTCCTTGCGGACGGGCAACTCCGGTCCGGCGCCGGTTTCTTCGGCGGTCAGCCGTTTGTGCTCGGCGCGCTCGGCCTGCGCGCGTTCGGGATCGCCGAGCTTATCGCAGGCGCGGGCGAGGTGAAAGTGGGCCGCCGCGACCCTGGGGTTCAGTTCGATGCTGCGCGATAGCTCGGCTGCCGCCTGCCCCCATTCCCGCTTCTTCCCGAGCAGGACACCGAGTTCGAAGTGTGCTTCCCAGTAGCCATCGTTGAGCTGAATCGATCGCCTCAATTTGGCCTCGATCTCGGCGGTGTCGCCGGCAGCGGCACCGAGCGCCTTGGCATGGAGGCAGACCGCCAGGTAGTTGCCGGGCTCGGCCTTCTCCCATGCCGCGAACGCCGCGACGACTTGCGGCAGGCGGTCACCGGCCAGGGGGAGGATCCGCGCCAGAAACACGTAGGGTTGTTCTAACGCCGAATCGATTGCGGTCACGCGGAGGAACGCGTCGATGGCATCCGCGAACCGGCGTTGCCCATAGGCGGCCACGCCAGAGGCGAGCTGCATTTGCGCACTGCCGGGGAAGCGCTGGCACGCCTTCCCAAAAGTCGCCGTAGCGCTCGCGAAATCGCCGCGGCGAAGCTGCATCTGGCCCAGGTCGTAGACGTAAACCTCCACGAGCGGATCGCGTTCCGCCGCGACGCGGAGTTCCCTTTCCGCATCGCCTGGCCGATTGGCCGCTGCGAACGCCTGGCCCAGGAGGTGATGCATCTCGGTCGTCTCACTGCGTTGAAGCGCCGTTCTAGACCACGCGACCGCCTCCGCGGCGTCGCCCGCCCGAAGCGACAGGCCGGCGGCGCGAGCCGCGGCCCCGGGATCCGCGCCTTTACTCGACGCATATAGCCGCTCCGCTCTCGCCGCCTTTGCGATATCACCGGTTTCCGAATAGAACATGGCGAGAGCGTGGTGGGCCGGCGATTCCGGTGAGGCAAGCCGGGCCGCCCGGCCAGCGGCATCGTGGGCCAGCGCTGCTTCCTTGCCCCAAAGATAGGTTTGCGCCAGCGCGGCCCACACCAGGGCGTTGTCCGGCTGCAGGCGGGACGCCTCTTCCAAGAGTTGGCGAGCCTGCGGCAGATCGTGGCTGCTCAGCGCCACAAGCCCCCGCCGGAACTCATCCTCGAAGGACTGGGCTGCCAGCACTCCCGCCAAGACAACCAGCAGGAACGCGAAGGACCGTGTCATCAGACCTCATTCTAAGGCAAGAAGCTCCCGCCGCCAGGACGGGGGCGGGAGCGATCCGCCGAATTCGAGACCCACGCGGGGAGGGGCGGAGGCGCGTCTCGAAGAGGCTGGAATCCGAGCGCTAGAACTGGAAGCGCAGCGACATCTGGATGTGGCGCTCGCTTCCCGCGTAGGTGCTGGTCGATTTGCCGAAGTTCGCATCTTGCAGGTTGTTGTCGGGCGTACTGAACCATGGGTGGTTAAACAGGTTGATCGCTTCCATACGGTACTGTAGCCTGAACCGCTCCGTAAAGGCGAAGTCCTTGAATACCGAGAAATCGAGGAGCTTAGCCGGCGGTGCGGTGTTGGTTTGCAGGCCGATATTGCCCCCGGTCAGCGGGGCCGCCGCGGTTACAGCGGTGATGTCAAACCAGTGATCCGGCGACCGGCCGGCGCCCGGCGCGGCCTGCGGGTTCTTGCCGGAAACCACGTCGGGTTGGCAGGTATTCCACACGCCCTGGCAGCCGTTCCAGCGTAGCGTGAACGGATTTCCGGTGTGCAGCGTCAGGATGCCGTTTAACTGCCAGTTGCCGACGATTACATTCGCCGCCTTGTTCATGCTGGACCCGTACTTCTTGCCCCTCCCGAAGGGGAGGTCATAGGCGGCGCTGGCCGTGAAGTTGTGGCGAATGTCCCAGGCGGCGCTGGAATAACCGCTCCCATAGTTCCGCGGATCCGGGGTGCCGAACCCGGTGGAGCCGCTCAGCGTGGTCCCGGTATCGGCGAGGGCGTGGCCGTACGTGTACGACGCGAGGAACCACAGACCTCCCGAGTAACGCTTCTCGAACCTCGCCGTCATGCCGTCGTAATTGCCTTTGCCGAACGACGCCGTGCCCGAGATGCCGCCGATGTAGGGCGTGGGGCGCAACGTGGTGCAGGAGATCGCCGAGTTGGTGGTGCCGAGGTTCGGGCAGGCGTTCCAATCCGGCTGGAACAACTGGTGAGCCTGATGGTTGCCGACATACGCGAGCTCGAACATCGACTGCCTCGGCAGCTCCCTCTGGATGGCCACGTTCCACTTGTGGACCATACCGTTGCGGAAGTCCGTGGCAACCCCGCGGAAGGCGATGGGCGCGGGCAGATTGAACACATTGATCGGGTACCCGCCCGAAACGCCGCCCGGGAAGTATGGGTTCTGCTCGAAGGTACCCACGTTACCGAGCTGGCCCGCATGCGGAAGCACGGTGGACTGGTTGAAGGGCACCGACTCACCGCGGTTCGGGTTGCCGCCCTGGTTCTCCTCGCCGCCGTAGAAAATGCCGTATCCCAGCCGGATGACAGTCTTGTTGAAGGCATTGTAGGCAAGGCCGATGCGCGGTCCGAAGTCCCACTTGTCCCACGGGATCATGTATTTGTCCACTTGGCCGCGCGATACCTGGACGTTGGGGAATGCCGTGGGGAAGTTCACCGGCAGGGGAGCGTTCTGGTCCTTACCCGAGGGAATGTACAGGGTCAGGTTGTCGTATACGAAGTTGGACTGGCGGCCGAACTTCTCGCCGATCGGCGAGAAGAGTTCGTACCGCAAGCCGAGGTTCAAGGTCAACTTGGGGGAGAGCTTCCAGTCGTCCTGGCCGTAGAAAGCCCAGGCCTTCTTATCCGACGAGATGAAGTTGTTCGTCGAGATCTGCCCGTTGTTGACTTGGCCGAGCAGGAAAGAGGCCATGGCGTCGCCGGTCTGTGAGCTGAGCCCAACGCCATTTGTGCCGTTAGCCAGCGAGGGGAACGCGGTCTCGTTGCTGTTGAAGTTCATCTCGCCGTGCGGATAGGGCACCTGGAAGAACGGGAACCCGATCATGCGGTACTCCGCTCCGAACTTCAAAGCATGCGGGCCCTTGTTGATTGCCACGTTCTGGATGAAGTCCCAAACGTTGGAGTACTCCTTGGAGGGTAGCCAGTCGTTGGCCCCGATCTGTTGATAGCCCGTGGTGCCGCTGAACTGCATCTGTGGGAGACCGCCGTTGAGCGCGGTCATCGGGTTGTAGCCGCCGATCCCGTATTGCGTGTACAGGTCCTTATCGGGGTTCGCGCCCACGCGCGAAGTGACCAATCGGCTGTAGCCGACGCGCGTCTCGGAGATGAGATTGCTCTTCCAAAGGCGCGTGTAGCTCAACTGCGCGTTGCGTCCCAGATCCTCTTCGGTGACCGCGTTGAACGGCGTCCCGTCGAGCGCGCCCGGGAGGAACGGCGCGTTGTACTTGCTCAGGTTCGAGTAGCTCAAGCTGCCGAACAGGCTGTCTTTGTCCGAGAGTTTGAAATCGACGCGCGTATCGCCCTGGTCGGTGTTCTGGAGGCCCGGAGTGGTGGTGGCATAGTTGTTGCTGAACCCAATACCGGGCGTTTGCACCTGGTTGGTGGCCGGGAAAAGAGCCATGATCTTCGCCGACGCCGGATCGAACCGGTTCGCCGGGATCACGTTACCCGGAAACATGGTGCGGGTCAGTTGTCCGTTGACCGTCGCGTTCGATTTCGGGTCGTAAATGGCTCCCCTGGCGATCGACCCGCTACTGGGATCGCCTCCCACCACGGCTCCCAGCAGCGAGGAGAAATTGCCTTTAATCATGTCCTGGGTGGGGATCGTATAGAAACCGCCGTAGCCCAGGTTCTGCACGGCCCCGCCCGAAGAGCGGATGCGCGTGCCCTGGTAGTCGCCGAACATGAACAGCCGGTTCTTGATGATGGGAAAGCCGGCTGTGGCGCCAAACTGGTTCTGCTTGACCGGTCCGCGGGCCGTGCGTGCCTTGTTGTATTCCCAGCGGTTGGCGTTAAGCTTGTCGTTCTGCAAGATGTCATACGCCACGCCGTGCAGCGAGTTGGTGCCGCCCTTCAGGTTGACGTTAACCACGCCGCCCGCGCCGCGTCCGTACTCGGCGTTGTACCCATTGGTGAGAACGCGCATTTCACCGATCGCTTCCACGGAAGGGCCCACCACGAAGGCGGTCTGGTTCAGGAAGTCAATGACGTTGACGTTGTTGTCCACGCCGTTCAGCAGGAAATTGTTCTGGCCGTTGGAACGTACGCCGTTGGCGGAGAAACCGCCGCCGACCTCGTCGCGAGCCCCGGGCTCGGACTTCAGAACGCCAGCCGATAGACGCGCCAGGTAAGTGAAGACCCGTTGCCCGCCTAATGGCATATCCGACACTTCCTTCGTGCTCAAGTCCTGACCGAGGGTGGTGCTCTCGGTTTGCAGCAGCGGCGCCTCGGCGCTCACCTCTACCGCCTGGGTGACGTCGCCCACCGTCAGCACGAGGTTCACGCCGACCCGATCGCCACCGGTGATGTTGATGTTCTGCTGCTCGACGCGGCGAAACCCTTTTGCCTCAGCGGTGATGCTGTAGGTCCCGGGTTTCAACGCGGGTCGAATGTAGGTGCCATCGTTGCCCGACTGCACGCTGTACGTCAGCCCGGTAGCAACTTCGGTGATGGTTATTTTGGCGTTCGGCACCACACCACCTTGCGCGTCGGTGATCGTGCCGGTAATTGTGCCCATATCGCGTTGGGCGTATGCGATGTTCGTCGTTAGCGCCAGGGCAAGAACCGTCAGGACCAACACTGGGCGACGGTGCCCGAAGAAACCCCTGCAAGAATGTGGCATTGGTTCCCCTCCCTATCCCCTTCCGTCCCAACAAGACGCACACAGGAGTACGCCTGAAGACCTTTCCGCGTGCGAATGGGCTTTAGTATAAAGCTATTACGCCCATAACCAAACAGCGTTTTAGACCAGTAGACCCGAAAAAGCGTGAAACCATACAGATCCGGTAAGTTTGTGATTTATCATACCGATGACCCAGGCCGGGCGGGGGGTGAAGCAGCGCGGCACCGGAGTTCCATCCCCGCACCGAATCCGCCAGCCTAACGCAAGCCCGCCAGAACGGACCCTGATACGATAAGCAACCATGCAGAACCCGTCTTTTTTCCACCTTGCGCCGAAGCTGGCCGTCGTGGTCGCCGCTACACTTGGCGCAGCGCGACCGCTGCTGCAGCGGAGTCTTCTGAGGTAATCCGTCAAGCATTATTTTTAGATAATTTTTGGAAGCCGGCTACCGGCTTCCACCCGACATCGGTGGGCGTCCCGAGGACTCCCGCAAGCAAGGAGCCACGTCGGCGCAGGGACTGCATATAGATGGCCTCGTCATAGGGCTTGCCGTCCTTCCAGCAGCGATAGATGATGCGCAGCCATTTGAAGGCCAGGGAGCGGACCGCCACCTGGTGCGACTTGTTCTTATCGTTGCGCAGGTGGTCGTAGTAAGCACGTGCCCACTCCGATTGCTGGATGGAGCAACCCGCAAACTCGTGAAACGTCTGGCGCAGAAATTTCGGGCAGATGAAGCGAAAATGCACCCATTGGCTGTTGCCACTGGCCTCCGTTACCGGGTGCGTTTGTCAACTCGATTTGGCCCACTTTGATACTTTCATTTGGCCCCCCTCGAACGCCGATAGTTCCCCGTTTGCCGCCGTTGTTGGT
>DATJYW010000412.1:0-29374 GCA_035499435.1 Candidatus Acidiferrales bacterium
GCGCGCGCCACGTGCCGGATCGGCGGCGGCGTCCGCACCCCGGAGCGCGCGCAGGCGCTGCTCGATCAAGGCGCGGCCAAGGTCATCGTCGGCACCGCCGCGTTCGCGGGGCAGCTTTCCGGCCCGCCCCGCATCAACGAGCCTTTCCTCCGCTCCCTCCCCCGTGACCGCACCATCATCGCGCTGGATTCCAAAGCAGGCCGCATCGTAGTCAAAGGCTGGCGCGAATCCACTCCCTTCGCCGCCGAAGATGTTCTGCGTCTGCTCGAGCCCTATTGTTCCGGCTTCCTCTGCACCTATGTCGATAAGGAAGGCATGATGCAGGGCACGGACCTCGACTGGTTTCGCCGCCTGCGTGTCACTACCCCGCTCGAAATCACCGCCGCCGGCGGCATCACCACGCTCGACGATGTGCGCGCCCTGCTCGCCATGAAAGTCCGTGCCGCCCTCGGAATGGCCATCTATACCGGCCGATTGAGCCTGGACGAGCTGCGGAAACTGCTCTGAAGCGGCGTCACGCCTGCTCCAGTTCTTCCTCCAGCATCTGCTTCTGCGTGAGATCGGCATAATAGCCGCCTGCCGCCACCAATTCGCCGTGCGTGCCCTGCTCCACGATCTGGCCGCGCTCCAGCACCACGATCCGGTCGGCCTGCCGCACCGTCGAGACCCTGTGCGAAATCAGGATCACCGTCCGGCCCTTCATTACGCCCGCCAGGTGCGTCAGGATCCGCTCTTCCGTGAGCGTGTCCACGGCGGAAAGCGCATCGTCCAGGATGAGGATGCGCGGATCGCGCAGCAGCGCCCTCGCGATCGCCGTGCGCTGCTTCTGCCCTCCACTCAGGGTGATGCCCCGCTCGCCCACCATCGTCTGGTAACCCTGCGGAAAGCCCTCGATATCGCCGGCCAGGCCGGCCATCTCGGCCGCGTGGCAAACCTCTTCCGCGGATGCATTCGGCACGCCAAACGCAATGTTCTCAGCGATGGTGGCACTGAACAGAAACGTCTCCTGGGGTACCAATCCGATGTGGCGGCGAAGCTCCTCCGGGTCGAGGCGGCGCAGGTCGACCCCGTCGAGCAGCACCGCGCCGGCGGTCGGATCGAGCAGGCGCGGAATCAACTGGACCAGCGTGCTCTTCCCCGAGCCGGTATGTCCTACCACCGCCAATGTCGTGCCGGCCGGAATGTGCAGGTCGATGCCTCTCAGCGCGGTGCCCGTGGGATAGTCAACGACAGTCTCTCGGAATTCGATATCGCCCGCCACCTGCGCCAGCTCGGCAACCTGTCCCACCGGAGCGGCAATCGACGGACGCTCGTGCAGAATCTCGTTGATGCGGGCGAGCGAAGCGCCGCCGCGCTGTGTCAGGTTCACCACCCACCCGAATGCGATCATCGGCCACACCAGCATGCCCATGTATGTGTTGAACATCACGAACGACCCCAGGCTGATGCGTCCGGCCAGTACCTGCCCTCCGCCGGCCCAGAGCACCACCAGGAACGTCATGCCGATCAAGGCTTCCAGCAAGGGCTCGAACAGGCCCTGCAGGCGAACCAGCTTGATGTTCTCCTTGATGTACGCGCGGTTCAGCTCCTCGAACCGCCGCATCTCCGCCTGCTCCTGCACAAAGGCGCGGATCATGCGCACACCGGAGAGGTTCTCCTGCACGCGGCTCGAGATATCGCTGAACATGCCCTGGATTCGCTCGAACCGCTCGTGAATCCGGCGGCCAAAAAAGATCACCGCGAAGCTCACCGCGGGCGCCGGCAGAATCGCCAGTATCGCCAGCCGCCAGTCCACGCTGACCATGATCACGATGGCAAGCAGGAACGTCAGGCTGGTTTCGAACCAGTACATCACCCCGGGGCCCAGCATCATGCGGACCGCATTCAGGTCGTTGGTGGCGCGCGCCATGATGTCGCCCGTGCGCGTACGGCCATAGTAGTCGGGGGAGAGGCGCACCAGGTGGGCGAAAAGGTCGTTGCGAAGGTCGAATTCGATGTCGCGCGAGATGCCGATGATGATGACCCGCATCCAATATTGGAAGATGCCCTTGAACAGAGCCAGGCCGATGAGGTAAAGGATGAAGCGGACGAAGGCGCCGGGCGCGCCTCGAAAGCTGTCCACTGCGGCGCGGATCAGCAGCGGCTGGCCCGCTTGCGCCAGGTCCTTGAGCACCAGGCAGACGCCGCCGATCGCCAGGCCGGCGCGGTAGCGCCACAGGTACTTGCGGACCGTGCGAAGCGATTGCCACATGGCTCAGATCCCGGCCGCGCTGGCGACCGTCTTCATCCACTCCAGCAGCACGGTCTTCTCGGCTTGCCGCGAGTGCCACCAGTTCGAGGGTTCGAAAAACTCGTCGGGTGCCGCCACCACACGGAACTCCGGGCCTCCGCCATGGGCACGCTCCGCTGCCAGAAAGATCCTCCGCGCCCTGGCGGAGTGGTAGTTGCTCGTGATCAGAAGGAAGCTGCCAACGTTGCGGCGGCAAAGCTCATCGATCGTCACCGCGGCTTCGTCATTCGTGGAGAGCGCGTTGTGCCGCAGGGGTATGAACCACGAGCTGGAGCAGCCGTGCGAGACCGCGTACTGGATCGCTGCATCCGCTTCGTTCAGGCCGTAGAATCCAGGCGGTCCGCTCACCAGGACCGATGGCACGTAACCCTGTTTCACCAGTTCGCCCGCGCGCAGAATCCGGTGCCCCCAGTAATCGCCCCCGAGCACCACCGCGATGTCCGCCTTGGCAGGGCCGTCGTCGTGAATGAGTCCGTTGCCGATCGCGGGCAGCCAGAGGTTGCGAGCCAGGTACACCGCCGCACCGATCGCCAGCAATCCGATCGCGAATCTTAACTTGGGAATGCGGCTCGCGGCCACGGACTACTTCTCGTCCGTGGAGTTCTTCTGATCCAGGTTGCCCACCGTTTTCAGACGCTGATACAGGCGCTCGACCTCGGCCTCGTCCTCGGGGCGCAGAATGCGGTAACGGGGCATCGCCGCCTGCTTCCGCTCGTTGCCGGGCGCCAGAACTTCGCCCCAATATTGGCGGTAGGGAATGCCGTCGATCAGCGCGTCCCGCGACAGGCGGCGGAGGTGGCGCAGGAGGCTGTTGCAGGAATCCAGATCGCCTGGGTATATGAGGATCAGGCGCGAATCATCGAATAGGGTGACCCGGACGATCAGCGGCGAGATCCAACCGGTCCGATCCAGCCGCCGGATGTCCATCCAGGGGATGATCCGGCTGCCCACCGAAAGATAGCCTTCGTGAATCTCGATAGCCGGCCGGAAGGCCAGGAAAAACAGAGCGCCGGCACTCAACAGGAACAGACCCCCAGGGAAATAGGCCACCGGAAAGGAGATGCCAGCCCACCCGGCCAGACCGGTAAGCACCACCGCGGCTAACCCTAACCATCGGTAGTGTTGCGCTGGTAGATAGCGAGTCATGACCTGACGGGCGCCCCTGGATTTAGACTACTCCCTGGCGGCGCGGGCGTCAATGAGATCGCAGCTCCCGTGCCCCTTTCAGGGTGTAATGAACGCCGCTCCAGATCGTGAAAACCGCGCAAACCCAAAGCATTGCGGAGGCCAGCGCATCCAAAGCTTGAAGGGGCCAGGCATTTCGGGTCATCCAGGTGACCGCAGTGGCGATCTGCACGAAGGTGGAGAGTTTACCCCAGCGGCTGGGTGGGAATTTCCGCACCCGGGTCAGGGCCATGATTGCGGCCGCCGCCAGCAGGAGGTAAAGATCGCGGCCGAAGACGATCGCCACGAACCACCAGGGGACCACCTGCGCCGCGCCCAGGGCCAGGAAGATGCCGCTCATGAGGCACTTGTCGGCCACCGGGTCGAGGTAAGCGCCCGCCTGGGTGGTTCCCGTGGCGCGGGCGATCCAGCCGTCGATGGCGTCCGTCCAGGCGGCGACAAAAAAGAGCACCAGTGCCCGCGTGTGCCGCCCCTCCAGAATGTCGCGGATGATGAACGGTGTCATCACCAGGCGGCTGAGCGTAAACAGGTTGGCAAGGTTGAGCCAGCGGGGCATCTGACCAATGAGTATAAATGGATGCGTTCGCGGGACAGGAGTCTCCCATGGCAAAGCACAGCCTTAGGCCTCTACTTGACCATGGGAGGACATTCTCTTAGCTATTTGTCAACTAGTCCCCCGGGAAACGGGATTGTCTCAAGATTTTCGCTACTGAGTTGCGATTTCGCCCGCCCCGGCGCTCGGAATACACGCGTAAATCCGGGGCTCGACTCCGAAATGGGCCCGATACGCCGCCGCGATTTCGTCGCGGAATCGGGACTCGGCATCGGCTCGTAGCATCGTCACCGTACAGCCGCCAAAACCCCCGCCGGTCATGCGCGACCCGAGCACGCCGTCGATCGCCAGCGCCGCGTCCACCAGGAAATCCAGCTCGGCGCAGCTCACTTCGTAATCGTGCCGTAGGCTGCGGTGCGATTCCACCATGTGCCGGCCCATTGCCGCGATGTCGGCCCCCGACGCCGCCTCCACGAACCGGTTGACGCGCGCGTCTTCGGTGACCACGTGGCGCGCACGACGCCGCACCGGCTCGGGCAGGCGCGATTCTTTCGCCGCGAACTGCTCCGGGGTAACGTCGCGCAGGCTGGCCGCACCCAGCATCTCGCAGGCGGCGTGGCATTCCGCGACGCGGTCCTTGTACGCCGATCCCGCGAGCGCGTGCTTCACCATCGTGTTGACCGCGACCAGCGCGATGCCGTCGGGCAGCGTGACCAGGCGATGCGTCAGGCTGCGGCAATCGATTTCGACGGCACAGTGATCGCGCCCGAATACCGAGATGTACTGGTCCATGATCCCGCACGGCATGCCGACGTAGTTGCGCTCCGCCGCCTGGCAGAGCCTGGCCAGTTGCAGCGAATCGAACGCCCGGCCGTGAAGCAGGGCCAGCGCGGACGACACTTCCAGAGCGGCGGAAGAACTCAGTCCGCTGCCCTCCGGCACGGTGCTGTGGATCAGGAGGTTCGCAGGTTCGATCTCGACGCCGGCTTTCAGCAGTTCCTGTGCGACTCCGAGCGGATAGTCGGTCCACGCGTGCGACGGCTGAAGCCCAGCCAGCGATGCCACATCGAACTCGTGCGTTTCGGATCGGTCCTGGGAGTGGATTCGCAGCTTGCCGTCGTGCGAGGGCGCTCTGGCGACATAGCTCGCCAGGTCCAGCGCTACGGGCAGGACAAAGCCGAGATTGTAGTCGGTGTGCTCGCCGATCAGGTTCACCCGGCCGGGAGCGCGGAACACACGGACATCGCCGGTGCCGCCGAAAAGGTTGCGAAAAGCGTCTTTCATGGTTTGATATCACTCTTCCGGCACGGCCCTTCGCGCCGCGCCGTTTCGGGAACCTGCCCCACGGAACCAGAGGTAGCAGCACAGTCCCACAAATAGCGCCGCCGATACGCATTGCGAGACTGGCTCGTTGGCGTAGAACGGAGTGCGGATCCATTCCTCCTTGTACCCGGGAATCAGCCGGCAACCCGCGCCGAACACGCCGCCGAGGGCGCCGCCTGCCATCAGGCCGCTTGCGATCACGACGCCGCGTTCGCGGATTCCTTCCCCGCGCCCGCCGCCGGCTGCCTCGGCTCGCTTGCCCAGAAAGTGCGAAAGGAAACCGCCCACCAGCGCCGGCGTGTTGAGCTCGAGGGGCAGGTACATGCCCAGCGCGAAGATCAGCGCGGGAACTCCGAGCATCTCCATGACCACCGCGATGGCTGTGCCGGCGCCGAACAGGACATACGCCACCGGCTGCCGGCTCATGAAGCCTTCCACCAGCGCCTTCATGATCGAGGCTTGCGGCGACGGCAGCACCACGCGCGGATCGCCGGGCGCGGCTTCCCCGAACTGAAACGCCCGTGCGAGCATCACGATGGTCAGACCGACCGCCACCGATGCCGCGAGCACGCCGAGAAACTTCACCTTCTGCTGCGCCGCGGGCGTAGAGCCGAGCCAGTACCCGGTCTTGAAATCGGTGATGGCCTGTCCGGAGACCGAGAGCGCCGTACAGACCATTCCCGCCAGCGCCATTACGAAGAACATCCCCGTGGTGCCCGAAAGGCCGAAGCGCAGCAGCACGACGGACGAAATAATGATGGTGAGCATCGTCATCCCGGAGACGGGATTGCGCGCCGTGGTGGCGATGGCGTTGGCAGCCACGCTCGTGAAGAAGAAGCTGAACACCAGCGCCAGCACGATGCCGGCCAGGATCACCGCGGGAGAGCCGGACAACGTTCCCAGCAGGATGCCGATACCGAGCGCGCTGATGATGACTCCGATCAGAATGGTCACCACCGGCAGGTCGCGATCGGTCCTCTCGCCCGTGGCCGTCTCCCCGGCGTGAAAAGCTCTCAGCGCGACCCCGAAAGATCCGGCGACGATCCGCATGGACTTGATGATGCCGAAAATCCCGGCCGTGGCAATGGCGCCCACACCGATGAAGCGCACATATCCCCGGAAGATCTGCACCGCGGTCATCTTCGCGATCGGAATCGTGGCCGGATAGACGGGGCTCGCATGTTCGGCGCCGATCATCCACACCAGCGGCACCAGCACCAGGTTCGAGAGCACGCCGCCGGCGCACAGGATCAGCGAGCTGCGCAGGCCCATCACGTAGCCCAGGCCCAGGATGAAGCCGATGGCATCGAAGCTGACCGCGACTTTGGCCCGCTCCGACAGCGCGCGCATCGCGGGCAGGAATTGGAAGTCCAGGTACTCCTTCCAGACCTGGAACGTGGTAACGAAGAAGTCGTAAACGCCGGCGATGAGCGTGGCTTCCAGCAGCAGGCGCGCCTGCAAGCCGCCTTTTTCGCCGGTGACCAGAACCTCGGTGATGGCGGTCGCTTCGGGGTAGGGAAGCAGGCCGTGCATGTCGCGCACGAAATACCGGCGCAGCGGGATCAGAAACAGCACGCCCAGGCATCCGCCGGCTACGCAGATAAAGATGGTCTGCACCGGGTGCGGATCGAGCTTGAGAATGTAAAGCGCGGGCAGCGTGAAGATGGCGCCGGCCACGATCGAGCCTGCCAGCCCGCCGATGCCCGTGATGATCACGTTTTCGAGCACCGTGGACCGCCGCCGGTAGACGCGCGCCAGTCCGATCGCCAGGATCGAGATCGGAATCGCCGCCTCCATCACCTGGCCCACCTTCAGGCCGGAGTAGGCCGACGCAACCGTGAACACCACGCAGAGGAAGATTCCCCACCCCACCGAACGGGGCGTAAGCTCCGCGAGCGTCTCGTGAGCGGCAACTGGGGGTTGGTAAACCTCTCCGGACGGGAGCGGCGTGTAGGCGTTGGCAGGCAGGCGTTTGGCTGGCGCGGCGGTGGCCATGACAGCGTATCGTAGCGCGCTGACGCGCTCCGCGCTCGGCTGCCGCTTTCTGGGTACCGTAGCGCACGCCGCTCCTTTGTGCCCATAGACATCCGTATCCGAGCAGGCGCACAATATGACCGGAGGTTCTGCTATGCCGATCCTTCCAAAGCTTCAGGAACTCCTGGACTTGAGCGGAGTTCCTTACACCCATACCGTACATCCCCTGGCCTACACCGCGCGCGAAGTGGCGAATGCCGAGCATGTGCCGCCGCAGGAAGTGGCCAAAGTCGTCGTCATCGTCGCTGACGGTGAATACAAAATGGCGGTGCTGCCCGCCAGCAGAGTGCTCGATTTTCCGGAGGTTCGCGCGGTGCTGGGCTCGCCTTCGGCGCGTCTCGCCACCGAGGACGAGCTCGGCCGCCTCTTCCCCGATTGCGAGTTGGGCGCCATGCCGCCGTTCGGCAATCTGTATCACATGAAGGTGCTGGTCGATGCCTCCCTGCTGGCGGACGAGCAGATCGCGTTCAACGCCGGGACACACCGCGATGTGGTCCACATGCGCCTTGAGGACTATCGCCGGATGGCGCAACCCGAGGTCGCATCGCTGGCGCGCGAGCCGGTCGCCAGGTAATCCGGACGGAAAATGGGTGAGGGCGGACGATCGCTTTTCGTCGTCCGTCCCGCGCGCATAGCGCGCGACCGCCTACCCCACAAACGCAATCGACACCGGACTCGCCGTGCGGACGATTTGGCCCGCTGCGGTCAACCGGCCGCTCGCAGCGTCCCCGCGAAAAGCCACGATCGTGTCCGACTGCTCGTTGGCCGCGTACAGAACCCGCCGTGCCGGATCGAACCCGATGAATCGCGGAGTGCGCCCCTGGCTCGGCGTCCAGCCGCCGGACGTGAGCAGGCCGCTCGCCGGATCGGCAGCGAATACCGCGATGCTGTCGTGCCCGCGGTTGGAACAGTAGACGAACTTCCCGCCCGCCGAGACCGCGATCTCCGATGCCGTGTTCTCGCCGGTGTACTCCGGCGGCAGCGTCGGCAGAATCTGCGCCGCTCGCAGGTGCCCGCGCTCGGCTTCCCAATAATAGGTGGTCACGGTGCTGGCGATCTCGTTCAGCACCCAAAGCACGGTCAGCGCCGGATGAAACGCCGCGTGGCGCGGACCCGACCCCGGCCGCGCCACCGCCGATCCCTGTGCCGTCGGCGTCAGTTTGCCGGTGGCGGAGTCGAACGCAAAGACAAAAATGCGATCCAGGCCCTTGTCCGGCACCACCACAAAGCGCCCCGATGAATCGAACACGATCTGGTGGGGATGCGATCCGGCCTGCTCCACCCGATGCGGCCCCGGCTGTCCGGGTAGCGGCACCACGTGCGCCGCTTCGGCCAGCCTTCCATCCTCCTTCACCGGCAGCACCGCCACGCTGCCGCTCGAATAGTTCGCCACCACCAGCCATCGGCCGCTGGCGTCGAGCGCCAGGTGTACGCCGTTGCGCCCTCCGGTCTCCGCGCGATTCAGCAACGCCAGATTCCCGCTCGCGCGATCGATTGCGAACGCCGTGGCGTACGTCTCGTCGCCGTGCGCCGAGTACAGATGCCGTCCGTCGCGCGCCGCGATCAGGAACGACGGGTTCACCAGGTCGCCGGCGCGCTGCACATGCGTCCACGCGCCGGGTCCCTCTTCCACCCGGTACACGTGGATGCCATCGCCGCGCGCGTACCGTTGCGCGGTGGTATAGCAGCCGACGTATGCAAACAGCGGGCCGGCCGTGCGTGCGGACTGCGCGCGCGCCGCCAGCGCTGCGGCGGCACCCCCGAGCCAGGCGCGGCGTGTCATTATTTGGCCTCCTCCGGACCCACCAGCATCTCACAGCCCGATGTCGGCTAAAATATCGGGATCTTGATCCGAACATTGGAAGATGCCATCGTCCTCGCTTGCCGGGCGCATCGCGGGCAGGTAGATAAAGCAGGAAAGCCCTACATCCTGCACCCGCTGCGGGTCATGCTGCGCCTCGAGGATTCGGCCGCGCAGATCGTCGCCGTGCTGCACGACGTCGTCGAAGACACCTCCGTCACACTGGCCGATCTCCGCGCCGAAGGCTATAGCGGCGAAATCTGCGACGCGGTGGACTGCCTCTCCCGCCGCCCCGGCGAAGCCTACGAGGTCTTCATCTCTCGGGCGGCCGCCAATCCGCTGGCCCGCCGGGTGAAACTCGCCGACCTCGAAGACAACATGGACCCGCGCCGCCGCATCGACGGCGAGCGCGAGGCCCAGCGCCAGGTTCGCTACGGCGAGGCTCGCGCCCGCCTTCTCGCGACCGCATAGAGAACGCATAAAATAAGGAACGTGAACCGGCGCGACTTCTTCCAGGCCGCGGGCCTCGGTACGTACTCCCTGATCGTGCTGGCCGGCGAATCCGCCGCGCAGACCCTGCCTCCGCCGCGCGATTTCGATGCCATTGCTCCCAAAGACGCGCCGTTCGCGCCCGCCGAAAAGCACATGCGGCTGGTCGAGCTCGAGGCGGACGTCCTGGTTGCCGGCGGTGGACTTGCCGGCGCCTGTTCCGCTATCGCGGCGGCGCGGCACGGAGCGCGCGTCATCCTCGTGCAGGACCGCTCGCGGCTGGGCGGCAATTCCTCCAGTGAAGTCAAAATGCACGTCGTCGGCGCCAACAACCACAACGGCCGGCCCGGCTGGCGCGAGGGCGGCCTCATCGAGGAGCTCCGCCTCGCCGACGCGGTCAACAACCCGCAGCGATCCTGGGAGCTCTGGGACCTTCTCCTTTACGACAAAGTGATCAGCGAGCCCAACATCACTCTGTTGCTCGAGACCACCCTGTACGCGGCGTCGGTCACCGGCGGCCGGATCACCGAAGTGGCCGCCCGCTGCGACAAGAGCGAGCACCTGTACCGCATCCGCGCCAAAGTGTTCTGCGACTGCACCGGCGATTCGCGCCTGGGACTCGAAGCCGGCGCCGAAATGCGCACCGGCCGCGAAGCCCGCGCCGAATTCGGCGAGTCGCTGGCCCCCGATCAGCCCGACAATCGCACGCTCGGCTCCAGTATTCTCTTCACCTCGCGCCTGTACCACAACCCGATGCCCTTCACCGCGCCTGCGTGGGCCCGCAAGATCACCAAAGAGCAATTGATCCACCGGCCCATCACGAGCTGGGAGTACGGCTACTGGTGGATCGAATGGGGCGGCGACAAGGACATCATCGCCGATAGCGAACGCATCCGCTTCGAGCTCCTCTCCATAGTGATGGGCGTCTGGGACTACATCAAAAACAGCGGCGCGTTCCCGGACAGCCGCCACTGGGCCATGGACTGGGTCGGCATGATGCCCGGCAAACGCGGCAGCCGCCGCCTCCTCGGCGACTACATTCTGAAGCAGCAGGACCTGATGCAGGGTGGCTTCCCCGACGCTGTGGCAATCGGTGGATGGCCCATGGATGGCCATCCTCCCGAAGGCTTCGATCGTCCCGACCTTCCGCCGAACACCGTGCTGAAGCCGCCCGAAGTCTACGACATCCCGCTGCGCAGCCTCTACAGCCGCAACCTCGCGAACCTCTTCATGGCCGGCCGCAACATCAGCGCCAGCTACGTCGCTTTCACCTCGGCGCGCGTGATGGCGACCTGCGCGGTCGAAGGCCAGGCGATCGGCACCGCCGCTGCCCAGTGCATCGAGCGCGGACTGCTCCCGCGCGAACTGGCGCGGGATCCCAAGCAAGTCGCACGCCTCCAGCAGGCGCTACTCCGTGACGATCAGTCCATCAAGCACCTCCGTAACCAGGACCAGCTGGATCTCGCCCGCACCGCCACCGTATCGGCATCCGCCGAATCCGGCGAGGCCAAGGCGGCGCTGGTCATCGACGGCGTCACGCGCAATCTCCCCGACCGTCATGGCGATCCCGCCGAAATTCACCTGTGGGCCGCACCCGCCCCCGCGTGGATCGAGCTCCGCTGGCCGCGCCCGCAACGCATCCGCCAGGTGCAGCTCACATTCGACACCGGATTCAAGCGGCAGCTCACCCTCACCGCCCAGGAATCGCAGAACGTCAACCTGCTGCGCGCGCCGCAGCCGGAAACCGTCCGCGACTACCGCATCCTTTGTGGCGGCCGCACGCTAGCCGAAGTCCAAGGCAACTTCCAGCGCCAGCGCCGGCACACGTTCGACGCTGTCGAGACGGATTCGCTCCGCGTCGAGGTCACTGCCACCAACGGCGATCCCGAGGCTCGGATATTCGAAGTCCGGTGCTACGGGTAGATATGCGGCGCGCTCTTCTCCGTCTCTTGTTCGCCCTTCAGCTCACCGCGGCCTGCCAGGCGGCAGACCGGAAGCTATCTGCTCTCATCGTCGACGGCGTGAACAACCACGACTGGGCCGCCGCGACCCGCGCGATCCAGTCCATTCTGGAGGGCTCGGGCCGCTTCACCGTCGAGGTGTGTACCTGGCCGAAGCTGCCGGTGTTCCGCGGCCACGACGTGGTTATCGACAACTTCAACGGCGGCCACACCGCTTCCGGCACCCGCTGGCCGCGCGACGTGGAGCAGGCGCTCCAATCCTACGTCAGCGGCGGCGGCGGACTCGTCGTATTCCACGCGGCCAATAATGCTTTCCTCGAGTGGCCCGAATATAACGAGATGATCGGCCTCGGCTGGCGCGACCGGTCGTTCGGCCCTGGTGTCGCCATTGGCCCGGGCGGCGCGCTGGTCGCGGTCCCCAAGGGTTCCGGCCTGAACCCCGGGCACGGCCCGCGCCATGACTTCGACGTCTTCGTCCGCGACCCCGATCACCCCATCGCCCGCGGCCTGCCCTCCCATTGGCTCCAGCCTTCCGAGCAGTTGACTCACGGACAGCACGGCCCCGCGCAGGGTCTCACCATTCTCACCTACGCGTTTTCCGAAATTTCGCATCAGGGTGAGCCGATGGATTGGGTCCGCTCCTACGGCCGCGGACGCGTCTACACCACCATGCTCGGCCACACCTGGAAGGACGAGTTGAATCCCAACCTCGACAACCTGAATTTCCAGGCGCTGCTCGCGCGCGGCGCCGAATGGGCCGCCACCGGATCCGTAACCCTGCCCGCCGATCTTGGCTGGAAACCGCTGTTCAATGGCAACGATCTCGAAGGTTGGGAGCCGCGGGGCGATTGCACGTGGACCGTGCTTCCCGGCGGGATTCTCTTCGGCACCCGCACGGCCGGCAAATCCGTTCCGCCCGGCCCAAAGGAGTTCCGCGAGTGGGAAAGCCTGCAAGCCTGGCTGTACACCAAGGCTGATTTCGACCAGTTCGATCTCCACGTCGAGTACTGGGTGCCGCCCCGCGGCAATAGCGGCGTCTCCATTCGCGACCGGTCGCGCGCGCACGCTGCCATCGGCGAACCGGACTCGGAGCGTCCCGATCTCGCTCGCTTCCCGAAAACCACCCCGGCACACATCGGGTACGAGATTCAGATTCTGGATTACGACGACGCCTACCCCACCGGCAGCATCTACAGCCTGGTGCCTGCGAAGAGGGGAGTGCATCGCCCCGGCGCCTGGAACAGCATGGATCTCGAATCGCGCACCGGCCTCATTCGCGTGCGCGTCAATGGCGAGGTTGTCGCCGAAGGTCCGGGAGATCCGCAGCGTCCCAAGACCGGTCCGATCGGACTTCAGTTACATGATCGTTTCAGTTCGGTGATGTTTCGCAATCTTCGCATCCGGCAATAGTGCGGCCCTCGTGATACGATATTTCCAAATTGGAGGGCGATCGTGACTCATTTCTCCAGACGCGATTTTCTAAAGACCGGAATCGGTGCCGGCCTGCTCGCGACGACCGGCGGTTTTCCCTTGCGGGCCGCCCGCGGCACTGCTACCGATTGGGTGACCCTCGGTAAGTCCGGCGTCAAAGTTACCCGCCTGGCATTCGGCACCGGAACTTTCAGTGGACGAGTGCAGCGCGAATTGGGGCAGGAGAACTTCACCCGGCTGGTGCGTTACGCATATGACCGCGGCATCCGCTTCTTCGAGACCGCCGAAAGCTATGGCGAGATGCACCGCATGCTGGGTGTGGCGCTGAAAGGCATCCCCCGCGATTCCTACCGGCTGATGTCCAAGGTGACCACGCGCGAGGGCGTCGACCCGCAGCAGAAAATCGACGAGCTGCGCACACTGGCCAACACGGAATATTTCGATATCCTGCTCTTGCACTGGCAGCATGTCGCCACATGGCCGTCGGATACCGTCCGTTGGCAGGACGGAATCCTGGAGGCCAAGTCGAAGAAAGTCGTCACGGGGTATGGCGCATCGGTACACGGTCTGCCGGCGCTTCGCAAGTTCCCCGGCAACAAGTGGCTCGAAATCGCCATGATCCGCATGAATCACAACGGCGCCAGGATGGATGCCGAAGACTACAACGCCTCGTCCGGCAATGTCACCGAGGTGGTTGCCCACACCAAACAGGTGCGCGCCGAAGGCATGGGCGTGATCAGCATGAAACTGGTCGGCGAAGGTACGTTCAAATCGCGCGAAGACCGCCAGGCCGCGATGAAGTTCGCCTTCAACAACGCCGGCGTGGATTCCGTGACGATCGGCTACAAGAATACCGCCGAGATCGACGAAGCGATTGAAAATCTGAACCTGGCGCTGGCCTGACCTACCAGGCCACTTTCACTTTCTTCCGTACCTTCGGCACGTTGCCCAGCAGCACTTCCTGGCTGTTCCAGGCGGGTTGTCCTTCGGTCCGTGTAGCGCGTTTGTAATTCCCGTCGCCCAGCATCCGGCGCGCCTTCACGTTGTCCAGCAGGTAGACGGAGAGAATCTCGTCTCGGATCCGGTCGCGCAGATCGGCATCGTGAACCGGGAACAGCATTTCCACCCGCCGATTCAGGTTGCGCGGCATCAGGTCGGCGCTTCCCAGGTAGATCTCCTCCTTGCCGCCGTTGCGGAAGTAGAAAATCCGGCTGTGCTCCAGGAAGCGGCCCACGATGCTCGTCACGCGAATGTTCTCGCTCACCCCGGGCACTCCGGGGCGCAGGCAGCAGATGCCGCGAACCAGCAGATCGATGCGCATTCCGGACTGTGACGCGCGGTAAAGCAGTGCGATCATCTCTGGATCCACCAGCGCGTTCATTTTGAAAACCAGGTGGCCCTTGCCCGATTTTTCGTGTTGCTGAATCTCCCGCTTGATCAGCCCCTCCAGGCGCTGCCGCAGATTGATCGGCGCCAGCAGCAGCGTCTGATAATCGCGCTTGGCCGAATAGCCGGTCAGAAAATTGAATAAATCGATCGTGTCCGACGCCAGCTCCGGACTGCACGTGAAAAGCCCGATATCCGTATAAAGGTGCGCGGTGACCACGTTGTAGTTGCCGGTCGCCAGGTGCACATACGGGCGGATCACGTCGCCTTCCTTGCGCAGCACCAGCGCCGCCTTGCAATGGATCTTCAGGCCAAGCAATCCATAGACCACGTGGCAGCCGGCGCGTTCCAGCGTCTTGGCCCACTCGATGTTGCTCTCCTCATCGAACCGCGCCTTGAGCTCCATCAGCACTGCCACCTGCTTGCCTTCCTCGATGGCCTCCAGCAGCGCCTCCACCACCGGCGAGTTGCGGCCCACCCGGTACAGGACTACCTTGATGGCAAGCACGTCGGGATCGCGCGCCGACTTGCGCAGGAAATCGACCACCGGCTGGAACGACTGAAACGGATGGTGCAGCATCACATCGCGCGAACGAATGATGCTAAAGATATCCTCGTCTTCCGCCAGTGGATTCAGCTCGGGAGCTGTGGCCGGCAGGAACGGCTTGTACTTCAGGTCCGGCCGGTCGATCTGCGCCACCGTCGAAAGCCGGCTGAGTCCCAGAAGCCCCTTCGCGCGGTAAACCTCGGCGGCCTCCACTTCGAGGTTGGTCATCAGGATTTGCAGAATGTGCTGCGGCATCTGCTGTGTCACCTGCAGCCGTACCACGCTGCCGAACTTGCGCTGGCGGACGCCTTCCTCTATCGTCTCCAGCAAATCTTCAGCTTCCAGTTCCTTGATCGCGATATCCGCGTCGCGCGTAACATGGAACGGGTGGGCCTCGATAATCTGCATTCCTGGGAAGAGCGCATCCAGGTTGGCGGCGATCACCTCCTCGATCCACACATAGGACTCGCTACGCCGCGAGCGGGCGCGCTTTCCCCGTGGCTTTTGCGAGCGCGTCAGCGGGACCAGCGCCGGCAGCGAGTCCGGCACTTTGACTCGCGCGAACCGCTCGCTGCCCTTGGCATCGCAGATTAGCACGGCCAGGTTCAGGCTCAGGTTCGAGATATGCGGAAAGGGACGGCCGGGATCGAACGCCAGCGGAGTGAGTACCGGGAAGATGATTTCCGAAAAATACCGTTTGCAGGCCTGGAGCTGCTTCGGCTTCAAGTCCGCGTAGCTGAGGATGTGGATGCCTTCTTCCGCGAGGGCGGGCTTCAGCTCCTTCTCCAGGCACGTGTTCGCGGCATCGATCAGGCGCTTCACTTCGCGCCGGATAGCCACGAGCTGGGCGCTCGGGCTCATGCGGTCCGGACCGAATTCGGGGATGCCCGCGTCCACCTGCGCCGTCAGGCTGGCCACGCGAACCATGAAAAACTCGTTTAGGTTGGACCCCACGATAGCCAGAAAATTCACGCGTTCCAGCAGCGGATTCGTGGGATCGAGCGCCTCTTCCAGAACCCGCCACTGAAAGCTCAAGAGTCCCAGTTCCCGATTGACGTAGAGTGCGGGGTCATCGAGGTCGGGAGGCGGCAGCGGATGTTTTTTCGCGCGCGGCTCCAAGGCAGGCTTGCGGGCGCTGGCAGCCATTCCTCTACAGGTTAATACGAGCGTGGGGCGCCGTGGGGCGGACGATCGCTTTTTGTCTCCCGCCCTTGTTGTCGTCTGCCCCTGGTTTGCCCTTTGCGCCCGCCGCTCAAACGCGCCACAATGCCCCTATGTTCTCTCTCACGCGAGTCGGCGCCCTGTTCGCCCTGGCAGTCTGTGCCCCTGCCGCCGACAACACCCTCACACCCAAGGAAAAGGCCGAGGGCTGGATCCTGCTCTTCGATGGCAAAACCTTCACTGGCTGGGAGGACCCCTCCCGCAAATCGCCGCCCGGCGATTCTTTCGTCATCGAAGATGGCTGTCTGAAGTCCGTCCCCCACCCGCGGATCGAGGAGGACCTGTTTACACAGCAGACATTCCGCGATTTCGAGTTGGTCTTCGATTGGAAAATCTCCCCAGGCGGCAACAGCGGCGTCAAATACCGCATCCAGGACCGTGTGATGTTGATTGATGAGGCCCCCGGCGTCAAGTTCGAAGACCGCGCCAACGCCTCGCTGAAAAACCGCCGCACCGGCCGCCCCGCCAAAGGGCAGGAATACGTGGTCGGGTTCGAATACCAGGTGCTCGACAACCAGGCGAACCCCGATGCCCGCCGCGGCGCCAACCATCAGGCCGGCGCGCTCTACGACATGATTCCGCCTGTTAAGGACGCCACGCTGCCCGTCGGCGAATTCGACCATTCCCGGCTGATCGTCAAAGGCGACCACATCGAGCACTGGCTCAACGGGGCTAAGGTGGTCGATGGCAGCCTCGACGACCCGGGAGTCGCCACGGGCACCGCGGCGCGCTGGGGACAGAACTCGCCGGTCTACGAACTCCTCGTCAAGCATCCCAGGAAGGATTGCCAGATCTCACTGCAAAATCATTCCACCGACGCCTGGTTCAAAAACATCAGGATTCGGAGGCTCTGACCGGGCTTCCCGATCTGTGGGAGTTCGCACTTTGTCTGTCTGAGCCGTCTGGCAAAATAGTAGTGGGTCGGCCCTCGCGGGAGGCAGATTGATCGACACGATGTTGAACTTGGTGTTCCGCTGCGCACACCGAAGATTGACTCGTCCCGTTACACCCGTCGCCAAGAGTGATTTACCGCACGGTCCAACCTACGTGGTTTGCCTGGATTGCGGGAAACGCTTCGCTTACGATGCCAAAGCCATGCGCATCGGCAAACCCCTCGACACCCCCGACAAGGCTGCCGTACCCGCGCCTCCGGAGACTCGCCCCCCCTCGCGTCTGAGGCATGCCATCCTCGCTGCCGTGCCGGCGGCTATCGTCTTCTTTCTGGCGCTCTTCGGCTTCAAGCGTGCCGGTGGGTCTCGGGATACAGGACGGACCTGAGCGGCGCGCGTTCCAGCCGAACTCAATGATACGATACGGCGAGCGAGCCTCTCCCGATGGCTGGGTACGACGCAATCATCATCGGCACCGGACAAGCCGGTCCATCCTTGGCTTCGCGCCTCGCGTCCGCCGGCATGAAAGTCGCCATCGTCGAGCGCGCCCTCTTTGGGGGAACCTGCGTCAATACCGGATGCATCCCCACGAAAGCCATGGTCGCCAGCGCCTACGCGGTGCACCTGGCACGACGCGCGGCCGACTACGGAGTCGGAATCGCCGGACCCGTGGCGGTCGACCTCCAGCAGGTGCAGGCGCGCAAGGAGCGCATCTCCGCCCAGTCCCGCGAAGGTCTCGAACAATGGCTCAAGCACATGCCGAACTGCACCGTGTACCTGGGCCATGCGCGGTTTGAATCGCGTCGCGAGGTGAGCGTCGGCGGAGAGCGGCTGCAGGCGGAACGCTTCTTCATCAACGTCGGCGGCCGGGCCAGCGCGCCCGATATCGCGGGCGTGGCGGAGGTGCCGTACCTCACCAATAGCTCGATGATGAAGCTCGAGACGCTCCCCCGGCATCTGATCATCGTCGGCGGGAGCTACATCGGCCTCGAATTCGGCCAGATGTTCCGCCGCTACGGGAGCGAGGTAACCATCGTCGAGATGGGGCCGCGGCTGGTACAGCGCGAGGATGAAGACGTGTCGCAGGCAGTGCGCGAGATCGTCGAGGGCGAGGGCGTGAGAGTCCGGGTGAACGCAAAATGCATTCGGCTTGAAAAGCGCGGGCAGGAAATTACCAGCAGTGTGGATTGTACACAGGCCCCCCCGGAGATCGTCGGCTCGCACGTGCTCCTGGCGGCTGGCCGCAGCCCGAACACGGGCGATCTGGGACTCGACCTCGCCGGCGTGGAAATGGATTCCCGCGGCTACATCAAAGTGAATGACCGGCTGGAAACCAACGTGCCAGGAATTTGGGCGCTCGGGGATTGCAACGGCAAGGGCGGGTTTACGCACACCTCCTACAACGACTTCGAGATTGTGGCCGCCAACCTGCTCGACCACGATGAGCGAAAAGTAAGCGACCGCATCATGGCTTACGCGTTGTATATCGATCCGCCGCTTGGGCGCGCAGGAATGACGGAGACCGAGGCGCGGCGATCCGGTCGAAAAACGTTGATCGCTACACGGCCGATGACGCGCGTGGGACGAGCCGTCGAGAAGGGCGAGACGCAAGGCTTCATGAAAATTCTCGTCGACGCGGAGACCAGACACATCCTCGGCGCGTCCATACTCGGTGTCGGAGGAGACGAGGTGATCCACACGATTCTCGACTTGATGTATGCCAAGGCGCCTTACACCGTCATGCAGCGAGCCATGCACATTCATCCCACCGTGGCTGAGCTCCTGCCCACCATGTTGGGCGACTTGAAACCTCTGAATTGAGAGCTGCCATGAACACAGGCACCATGCTAGCCGAAGCGCGAAGACAGACCGACAAGCTGTTCGACCTGGTGCGTCCCGATTCGCTGTACGAACGGCCGATTGCGGAGCGGCATCGCATCGTTTTTTACCTGGGACACATTGAGGCCTTCGATTGGAACCTGCTGCGCCCGCACATGCGGGACATCGAAGCATTCGACGCGCGGTTGGACCGGCTGTTCGCCTTCGGCATCGACCCGGTAAGTGGTGGCCTTCCCTCGGACGTCCCGTCGGATTGGCCGCGAGTGGACGAAATCCGCGCCTACAACCGCCGCGTGCGTGACACCCTCGACGATGCCGAACATGAACGTCTCCTGCTGCACATGGCGCTCGAGCATCGCCTGATGCACGCGGAGACGCTGGCGTACATGCTCCACCAGTTGCCGCTCGACAGAAAGCAGGCCGAGTCTCAGGCACTCGTGCCGGCCAGCGAACCCGTACACAGAGAAACCATCGAAATCCCGGACGGGTGCGCAACCCTCGGCCTCGAACACGGCGGAGCGTTCGGCTGGGATAACGAGTTCGACGCCCATCGCGTCGCGGTTCCGGCCTTCGCCATCGACCGCCATAAAGTCACCAACGTCGATTACCTCGAATTCATAGAAGCCGGTGGATACGCCGACCGGAGCCTCTGGACCGGCGCGGCGTGGCAGTGGAAGGAAGATGCCGGCGTTGCGTACCCCGTCTTCTGGAAGAAGGCGAATGGTGGCTGGCTCTATCGCACGATGTTTGACGAGATTCCGCTTCCTCTCGATTGGCCGGTGTATGTCAGCCACGCCGAAGCGGCTGCCTACGCCAGGTGGGCGGGAGGCCGGCTGCCCGCCGAACCCGAGTGGCAGCGTGCCGCATACGGCACGCCGGAGGGTTCTGAGCGCCTCTTCCCGTGGGGAGACCAGCAGCCCGATCTCAGTCGCGGATTTTTCGATTTCGCGCGCTGGGATCCGGCGCCCGTGAACGCCTTCCCTTGCGCGCGTAGCGCGTTCAACGTCGACGGCCTTCTGGCCAACGGGTGGGAGTGGACTTCCACTGTGTTCGCGCCCTTTGCCGGTTTTGCGGCGCATCCCGGGTATCGCGGGTACTCGGCTGATTTCTTCGACGGTCGGCACTTCGTGCTCAAAGGCGGCTCGGCGCGCACCGCTGCCTGCATGTTGCGCCGCTCCTTCCGCAACTGGTTCCAGCCGCATTACCAGTATGTTTACGCGGGATTTCGCTGCGTAAATCGGGGCGCGGAGGAGGTCTGACCATGGCCACCAGGGCACTGGCCTTTCACGAGTTGAGCGCCTTCGCGGCGGATGTTCGCGACGGGCTGACCAGGTCCGGCCAGAAGGAATTGGCTTCGAAGTACCTCTATGACGACCTTGGTTCCAAGCTCTTCGAAGTGATCAGCCTCCTGCCTGAGTACGGCCTGACCCGCGCGGACGAGCGCCTGCTGCGCGGACATTCCCGCGAAATCGTCGAGCTCCTGGGCGGCGACACGCTGGTCGCCGAGCTTGGCAGCGGCAGCGGGACGAAAACGCGATGGATTCTCGAGGCATTCTCAAGCCGCCGGCACACCTCTTATTTCCCCATCGAGATATCTCCCGCCGCCCTGGCCGTGTGCCGCCGCGAGCTGGCCGACATCGATTCCATAAGTATCGTGGGCTTCGAGCGCGAGTACCTCGATGGATTGCGCGAGGTCGCCGGCCAGCGCCGCGCCGGCCAGCGCCTTCTGGTCCTTTTTCTCGGCAGCACCATCGGCAACTTCGATCATCCGGCCGACGTGAAGTTCCTCAAGGAAATCCGGCTCATCCTGAATTCGGGCGATGCCCTTCTGCTGGGCACCGATCTCGAAAAACCCGTGGATCAACTGATCGCCGCGTACGACGATTCGCTCGGCGTGACAGCCGCGTTCAATCTGAACCTGCTGGCGCGCGTGAACCGTGAGCTCGGCGCGGATTTTCGACTGGACAGCTTCCAGCACGTAGCGCGTCATAACCCGCGGACCGGCAGCATCGAGATGCACCTCCGCGCGCAATGCGATCAGCGGGTGACCGTGGGCAAGGCGGGATTCTCGGTGAGGATTCGCGGCGGCGAAACCATTTGGACGGAGACTAGCCACAAGTATTCGCTCGCCGAAGTCGAAACGCTCGCCAATCGGACTGGATTTGTTCGTGAAGCGCAGTGGGTGGATGCATGTTGGCCGTTTGCGGAGACGCTCCTCCTGGCTGGATAGCCCGTGGGGCAGCCGGCGCGGCCCGTAACCGGGGTTCCCGGCCTGACTGGTCTCACTCCGTTACAATGCTTCTGCATGCCTGCTGTGGAGTTTCGCGGCGTCGGATTTCAGGTTGACGGCAAGACCGTCCTCTCGCAATTGAGCTTCGTTGTAGAGCCGGGCGAGACTCTTGTGCTGCTCGGCCGCAGCGGCTCCGGAAAAACCACGGCACTGAAAATGACCAATGGCATGCTGCTCCCCACATCCGGCGAGGTCCTCGTGGACGGTCGCACGACGGTGGAGTGGGATCCCATCCGGTTGAAGCGGCGCATCGGGTACGTGATCCAGGAGGTCGGCCTCTTTCCGCATTTCACCGTCGCCGAGAATGTGGGGCTGGTACCGAAGCTCGAACAGTGGAGCCGGCCGGACATCGATCGCCGTGTGGATGAGCTGCTTTCCAAGGTCGGCCTCGATCCCGGCGAGTTTCGCGCCCGCTATCCGCGCCAGCTTTCGGGCGGGCAGCGCCAGCGAGTCGGAGTGGCCCGGGCGCTCGCCGCCGATCCGGCGCTGCTTCTGTTTGACGAGCCGTTCGGCGCGCTCGACCCGGTAACCCGCTGCGAGTTGCAACAGCAGTTTCTCGCGCTCAGGCGCGATTTCCAGAAGACCTCCATCTTCGTCACGCACGATGTGCGCGAAGCCCTGCGCCTCGGCACGCGCATCGCCCTGCTGGCCTCTGGACGCCTGGAAATCATCGCGCCGCCGGACGAGTTCCGGCGAGCCCAAAGCGAAGAGGCCTGCGCGTTTCTCGCCGGCCTGGAGGATTGATCACCGATGCGTAGCGATCTGACGGATGACATTCTCCGGCTCACCGGCCAGCATATCGAGCTGGTCGCCATTGCGATGGCCTTGGCCATCCTCATCGGTGTGCCGGCCGGCATCCTGCTCACCAGGCGTGCCCACCTGCGCCAGTGGCTCCTGGGTTTCGCCAGCGTAATGCAAACCATTCCGAGCCTCGCGCTTTTCGGTTTTCTCATCCCGCTTCCCTTCATCGGCGGAATCGGCCCGCGCACCGTAATCGTCGCCCTGGTGCTCTATGCACTCCTGCCGATTCTGCGCAACACTTTCGTCGGCATCGCCGCGGTGGACCGGGCGGTTTGTGAATCGGCTGTGGCCATGGGAATGACGGGCGGCCAGCTCCTTCGGCAGGTGCAGCTACCGCTGGCGGCGCAGACCATTCTGGCCGGAATCCGCGTGGCAACCGTGACCACGGTCGGCACTGCTACCATCGCTGCTGCTATCGGCGGCGGCGGGCTGGGTGTCTTCATTTTTCGCGGCGTGGCGACCGTGGATTCGACGCAGATTCTCGCGGGCGCCGTGCCGGCCGCCCTGCTGGCGCTGATTGCGGATGGAGGACTTGGATGGGTCGAACGAAGATTGTCGCCGGCCTGATTCTGCTTCTGATGAGTGCCGCCTGCGCACGCCGCGACGGCGGCCGGACCATCGTTGTCGGCTCGAAGAACTTCACCGAGCAGGTTGTGCTCGGCGAGATCGTTGCGCAGCACCTGGAGCATCGGCTGCATCGCAGCGTGGAGCGCACCCTGAATCTCGGCGGAACCTTGCTCGCCCACCAGGCGCTGGTCACCGGCCAGATCGATCTCTATCCCGAATACACCGGCACTGCGCTCACCGCGATTCTCAAAGACTCCTCGGGAGCAATCGGCGCCGGCGCCGTCTTGTCGCAAGTTCGCGCGGCCTACCTGCGCCGGTTTCACGTGCAATGGCTCGATCCGCTGGGCATCGACAACGGCTTCGCCATGGTGGTCCGCGGCGACGATGCGCGGCAGCGCCACCTGCAATCCCTGAGCGACGCGGCGCGCGTAGCCGAAGGATGGAAGCTCGGCGCGGGCTACGAATTCGAGCAGCGAGCCGATGGGCTGGCCGCGCTCAAGAACACGTATCACCTGAGCTTTCCCACCGCCCCCGTAATCATGGACCTCGGGCTTCTGTATCAGGCCTTGGGCCAGAAACAGGTGGACATGATCGCCGCCAACGCCACCGACGGCCTGCTCTCAAAGCTCGACGTGAGCGTCCTCGCCGACGACCACCACGCCTTCCCCCCCTATCAGGTTTGCATCGCCGTGCGCGAGGATCGTCTCCGCGAAGTCGCGGGCTTGCAGGCCGCGCTTCAGGACCTGTCCGGCAAGTTCACCAATCAGAAGATGCAGCAATTGAACTACCTCGTCGACGGCGAACACCAATCGGTTTCGAAAGTCGCGTCGGACTTTCTGAAGCAATCCGGAATGTGACTGCGGCTATCTCCCGAGAGAAAACGGCACGCGCCGTTCGCGATTCAGTTGCTCGCTCATAGAGCGGTCCACGGAATCCAGCGGCGCCTGCTGCTCTTGGTGTTCCATAGTCACGTAGTGCAGTGTGTTGCCGTTGACCCAATACGCCGAGACCGCGCGGATGGTGCGATCCCGAAACGCAATCAGATAGATCGGCGATCCGCTGGTGCTCGCGCCCGCGGGAGCGCTGCTCGCCGCCGGTGCGTCGCGCCGGACGGGCTGACCGTATTGGTCATACTCCGTCATGGACGGGTTGGCCCGATCCGGCTGCTGCGGCGGATAGACCACCGTCACGTTGGAAGCCGGTTGCGCTTGCGGATACGAGTTGGAGTACGTCGGATACGAAGCCGGATAATAAGGATAATCGTACGCGTAATCGTAAGGATAATAGGAGTAGCCCGGCCCATAGGAATAGCCGTAGCCGTAATAAGGCCAGTAGCCGCCCCAATATCCATAATAATAAGGCCAGCCGTAATAGCGGCCGCCATAGTAGCCGTAATGGCCGCCATAATAGCCATAGTGGCCGCCGTAGTAGCCCCCGTGGTAGACGCCGCCGTAAGCTCCGCCCCGATAACCGCCGCTGACGGCCACACCTCCGCCATGGTATCCGCCGCTCACACCGCCCACGTGCCCGCCGCCCATGCCGCCGCCGCCGTGACCGCCGCCGCCGCCGTGACCGCCGCCGCCGCGCTGCGCCATGGCGATACCGGTAGCCAGCGTGGCAAACAAAACCGCTTGCACTAGAATTTGGAAGGTTCCCTTCGGGAATCGCATATACTCCCTCTACTTCGGAGCATACTCCCGGGGAGGCGGACTGGCAAGCGGGCAGAATGCCGCCGGGCTCACCACGCCCTCTCATCCATATAGTTTATGGTCCAGTGCGTACTGGAGCACCGCATCGGGAAGCCCCGCGGGCCGCTCCCCCCGGGCCAGCGCGCGGCGGATTTCGGAAGACGAAACCGGAAGCTCAAACTTGTCGATGCGCTCGATAGACGCTTCCCTCGGTGTTTCATACCGATGTCCGGGGCGGCTCACCACCAGGAAACGCACGGCGCGCGCAACCTCGCGCCAGCGATGCCAACTGCGGATCTCTGCGAAGGCATCGGCGCCGATCACGAAGTACAACTCGTCTTCGGGCGCGAGTCCGGCTCGCACTTTCTCGATCGTATCGATGGAGTAACTGCGGGCCGTGCGCTCTTCGATTCGCGAAACTTCGAATCGGGGGTCCGTGCGGCAAGCGAGTTCCGCCATGCGCACGCGGGCTTCGTAAGGTGCGTGGGTGGCGCCGTGCTTGTGCGGCGGATGTGCGGCCGGCACGAACCACACCCGGTCTACGTAACGGTCTGCTGCTTCTCGCGCGATAGCCAGGTGCGCCTCGTGAATCGGATCGAACGTGCCGCCGAATAACGCGAGCTTCACACCCGCTCGATCTTTACCGAGTTGAGCTTCACTTCCTTGAGCGGCCGGTCCTGCCCGCTGCGAGGCAGCTTCGAGATCTTCTCTACTACGTCGTAACCCTCGGTCACTTCGCCGAAGATGCTGTGCTTGTTGTCCAGCCACGGCGTGGCTGCCACGGTGACGAAGAACTGACTCCCGTTGGTGTTGGGTCCGGCGTTGGCCATCGAGAGTAGCCCCTTCTTGCTGTGCTTGAGCGAGGGATGAAACTCGTCCGCGAACCGGTAGCCCGGCCCGCCGCGCCCGCTGCCCTCGGGGCATCCTCCCTGAATCATGAAGTCCGGGATCACGCGATGGAAGATCGTGCCGTCGTAGAAAGGCTTGCCGGTCTTGGTGCCCTCGGCCAGCGAGACGAAGTTCTCCACGGTCTTGGGAGCCTTGTCGGCGTAAAGCTTGGCTTTGAATTTGCCCTCGCTGGTGTCGAAAGCGGCGTAGATTTCGTTGGCCATCACTTAGGATTGTATCAGGCGCTCGTGTGCTACACTCCGACTCGTGAACCAACCCCTGACGTTGGACGAACACCGCGAAATGGCCCGCGAGATGAAGCGGAACGTGGCGCGGCTCCGCACAATGTGCGATCTCGTCGTGAGCGTCTACGGCCCGCAGAACCGCGCCGCCTTCAGTTTCCTGAAAGCCATGGAGGCATTGGACCGCCTGAATCAGGATCTCGAAACCCAGGCCACCGTCGATCTGCCCGGACATGCGGTGAACGGTCTGTACCTCTGAGCGAAACCGGTTCGATCACCAGCCCACGGGTTTCCCGCGGTTCTGCTCGTCGAGCCACTTCTGGAGCGGCGCGAAGTAGTCCCGAATCGCGTTGGCGTCCATCTTCGGAGTCCCGGCGATCTTCTCCAGCGCCTGCTGCCACGGACGGCTGCATCCCATCTCCAGCATCGAATTGAGTTTCGCTCCCGCCGCCTGGTTCGCGTAGATCGAGCAGCGGTTCAACGGGCCAGTGCATCCCGCCGTTTGAGTCAGCGCCCGGTGGAACTGGAATTGAAGAATGTCCGCGAGGAAATAGCGCATGTACGGCACGTTGCCCGCCACGTGGTACTTGGCCCCGGGATCGAAATCCTCCTCCGTGCGGTCCACCGGCGGCGCTATCCCCTGATACTTCTGGCGAAGCTGCCACCAGGTCTGGTTGTACCTCTCGGGAGGAATCTCGCCGCTGAAAACCTTCCACCTCCACTGGTCGATCACCAGCCCGAAGGGCAGGAACGCGATCTTCTCCAGCGCCTTTTCCAGCAGCAGGCCGATATCGCTGGAGGCCTCCGGCGCCTTGTCCAGCAGGCCGATCTTCACCAGGTACTCCGGCGTGACCGAAAGCGCGATGGTGTCCCCGATCGCCTCGTGAAATCCGTCGTTTGCGCTGTCCCGGAAGAACGGCGGCTGCTTGTTGTAGGCCCGCTGGTAGAAGTTGTGTCCCAACTCGTGGTGAATCGTGAGGAAGTCCTCGTCATTGATCTGGATGCACATCTTCAAGCGGAGATCGTCCACGTTGTCGACGTCCCATGCGCTGGCGTGGCAGACTACGTCGCGGTCCTTGGGACGCAGAAAAAGCGAGCGCTCCCAGAATGTGGCCGGCAGCGGCGCGAACCCGAGAGACGTGAAGAAGCTCTCGCCGTATTTGACCAGCTGCTTCCAATCGGTGTTCCTCCTTTTCAGCAGTTCGGTGAGGTCGTATCGCGGAGCTTCGTTGGCCGGCTTGACCAGGGGATAGATGTGCGACCAGTCCTGCGCCCACATGTTGCCCAGCAAATGCGCGGGAATCGGGCCGGAAGCCGGCACCAGGTCCCCGTACTGGACCCGCAATCTGCTCCGCACATACGCGTGCAGGGAAGTGTAGAGCGGCTTGACCTGCTCCCAGAGACGATCCAGCTCCTTGGCGAAATCGTCGGGCGCCATGTCGTATTTCGAGCGCCACATGGCGCCGTTGTCCTTGAATCCGAGCTGCCGCGCACCCTTATTGGCCAGTTCGACGTAGCGCGCGAAGTCCTTGCGGATCGGCCGCGCAATGGCGTGCCAGCCGGTCCACGCATCCTTCAGTTCCTTGGGGTCGTGGCTCGATGCCAGGATATTGCTGAGCTGCTCGAGATCTTTGCAACTCTCCGGTCCGCTCGGACAATACTTGCCTTTGCCGTAGGTGCCTTCCATGGCCGCGGTGATGCGGGTCAGCTCTTCGCTCTCCTTCGGGTCGCTGGGTGTCGCGATGGTGAGCGAAAGCTTGAGCAGTCGGATTTTGCGCGCGGTGACCGGATCCAGCTTGAGACCGTCGAAGCGCGTAGACTTCTTGGCATAATCGACGGTAGCGTCGATGACGCGCTGGTCCAGCAGCGCGGACACGGCCTCGGTGTCGTCCGTGATGTAGGTGGACTTGATCCAGTCCGACCTGGCCGCATCGACGCCGAGCACCAGCAGCTTCTGTTCGGCTTCATCGATGAACTTGCGCGCCTCTTCCGGCGTGGCCTTGGGGTCCGCGGCCGCGGCCATCCAGGCGCACGCGAACGCAAGGCAGGCAACACGAATTTTCATGCCTACATCGTACCGCTCGGCGAGCGATTTTCCGGGGCCGTGCTTTTGCGGACCGCATCAGCGCCGTGTTAGCATGAAAGAACCGAGTGACATCGCGGGGACGTAGTTCAGTTGGTTAGAACGCCGGCCTGTCACGTCGGAGGTCGCGGGTTCGAGCCCCGTCGTCCCCGCCATTCCTTTCAATCACTTAGAGACTTTCCCGGCCCGCTTCTTTTCTGTTATTGAGCCCGTGTGCAGTAGGGGTGCACTAGGTGCATCGTCACGGTCCTTGCCGTTTGTCTGCGCCTCTTCCAGCGTCTTCGCGATCAGATCGACCGTTCCGCGCTTAAGATCTTCCCGGAGGTGCTGATACCGACGCAGTTCCCGGCTCTTGTGCCCCGTCAGGAGGCTAAGACGGCGCCGGAGACATCACCCTGGGGATGTACTCGATCAATCCAAAGACGCAACGGTCCAAGTGGGTGGCCATCGACGCGGACTGACGGGTTGGTCGCAGCTTTCGCGATTTCGACGCATGCTCGGACTCTATGCCTTCTTTTATGCGGTCCTGCACTTCCTGACCTACCTTTTGTTCGATCAGCAGTTCGACTTCATGGCAATTCTCGGTGACATCAGCAAGCGCCGCTACATCACAGTCGGGTTTTTGGGTTGGGTCTGCTTGGCTGCCCTGGCGACAACTTCAACTGCGGGCTGGGTTCGGAGAATGGGCCTAAAACGGTGGCAGCGCCTACACAGGCTCATTTACATTAGCGGCGCCGCGGCGGTGATTCACTATTACTGGCTGGTCAAATCAGACATCCGGTTGCCCGCGATGTACGGCGCGATCCTTGCCGTGCTGCTGGTCATACGCTTGCCGTGGCTGTGGAAGAAGACGCTTAAGGAGGTTTCCGGGTGCGCTTGATCAGGATCCAACGCGAGACGGACGACGCCGTCACGCTGACGTTTTCATTGCCCCAAGGCAAAGCCCTTCAATCGAGCCCAGGGCAGTTTTTGACCTTCAATTGGATCGTGAACGGCCAAACATTGCCGCGATCCTATTCCATCTCATCCGTGCCAAGTCGCGTTGGATCTTTCGATGTGACCGTCAAGAAGCAAGGAATCGTTTCGACGTTCCTGAACGAATCTGCTCGTGAAGGCTTGACTGTGGTTGCCAACGGCCCATACGGCCGCTTCGTTTCCGATCTCTCAGAGCGCCGGACGCCGGTATTTTTCGCCGCTGGGAGCGGAATCACGCCAATTCTCAGCATGCTTCGACACATCGAAGAAAACTCCCCGGCCTGCGAAGTAACGTTGTTCTACGTGTCACGCGACGATCGCCAAATAATTTTCAAGGCAGACCTCGACCGGTTGGCGACCAGTTTGACCAAGTTCTACTTCGTTCCGATTGTTACCAGGCCGAGTGCCGAATGGGTCGGCGAACGGGGTCAACTCACAAAGGAAATTGTGCTCAAGACAATGCCGTCGGTTGAAGGCAAGACATTTTTTTTATCCGGGCCGGCTGGATACATGACCGCGGTGAATGCGATCCTTACCTCTCTCGGAGTTGGCGCGAATCAGATTCATCAGGAGAGGTTTGCGCCCAGCGCCGTTGCCTACCATCGCCGCGATCTACAAAGAGCGCTGGAAAATCGAGCTGTTCTTCAAGGCCCTCAAGCAAAATCTGACTGTGAAGAGCTTCGTCGGTACCAGCGAAAACGCACTCCGCATCCAGATTTGGACAGCCTTGATCGCCCTGCTCCTGCTGAAATGGCTGCACCACCTCTCCAAGGCCGCCTGGTCTCTGTCCAATCTGGCGTCGATGCTGCGGCTGAACCTGTTTACCTATCGCGAATTGACTCAGTGGCTGGATAACCCCAGAGGCACTCCACCGCTGATCCCGGCTGGCG
>DATJYW010000413.1:0-2649 GCA_035499435.1 Candidatus Acidiferrales bacterium
AGTCTGCGAGCCGCGCTCGCCGCGAACGAGGACCGTGGTTTGTGAAAGGATCAGCAGATCGTTGCCGTTGGGGACGGCATCCAGGACGGGGTCGGACTGCTCCCAGAGGAGCTTCTTCTCCAGCGTGACTCCCGCAGTGCCGTTCGCCGGTGCCCGGCGCCAGGACGCGATCCAGACCTGGCGCTCCTCGCCCTTCAGCGCCTCTTCCACGAGCAGGTATTGCGACTGGTTTTCGGAGATGGTGAGACGGGCGTCCACCGCCGCGCCGCTGTCGGATACGCGGCTGCCGGCGTCGCGCAACGCGGCCTCGAAGGCGGAGCGTGCCTGCGCTGCTTCAGCCGGCCCAAGCGAGGAGAGGTTGCGCCAAGTGATCGAAACCGGTTCACCACGGCCGGCGAAAATCGCCGTCTTGCGAGCCAGCTCTCGGGCGGCGCCACCGGGATCGTCGGCCGCCCAGGTGTGCCGGGGCGCGCAGAGCAGGAGCGCGGCCACCGCCGCCGAACACCCCTTCACGGCTGCGATCATAGCACATCGCGCCGCTCGCTCCCGGTCACGATCCGCACGACGCCGCGCAGGCATCCGCGAGCCAGAAAGAACGACACCGGGAGAGTTACCACCGCCATCAGAATGCATCCGAGAAGGTTTTCCATGGTTGATCCCCTCGCGGGCTAGTTGTTGTTGCTGTCGGCGGAGACGGTCTCGGCTGGCGGCGCAAAGATCCTCGCCGACTCGGCGGTGCGTGCGCCCAGGAGTTCCACCGGGTCGCCGACGGCCACCATCTTGAAGAGCTGTTCCACGTCTCGGTTTCGCATGCGGATGCAGCCGTGGGAAGCGCTCTTCCCGATCGAGGAGGGGGCATTGGTGCCGTGGATTCCATAGCCGCCTGCGCTCAATCCCAGCCAGCGGGTTCCCAGCGGATTATGCGGCCCGGGAGGAACGGTCCGGCCCTTGGTATACCAGGTCGGGTATTCGATGCTGTTGACAATCTTGTAGAGGCCGGTCGGGCTGGGAGAATGCGGAGCGCCGACCGCGGTGTCGAAGATCCGGACCACGCGGTCTCCTTCCATGACGGCCAGCTTCCGGTCCGGGATGCTGACTACGATCCGGCGCGCTGGCCGGCTGGCCTGATCCTGAGCGAGGGCCTCGGCGGTGGCCATCAGGACCACACCGGTAAGGGTCGCCAGCTTCTTGATTTGATCTTCGATTCGGAGCATCTCGTTTTGTCCTTCCCAACTACGGCGGGAGGAGGTGCAGGAGAGACTCCATATGGCAACTGATTATGAGAAAAGGAGTTATCGGAAGCTGAGCGCGTGTCAGTCTTGACACGTGTCTACGCAGAGGGACGGACGACCCATGTGTTACACTTAGTGCAAATGGGTAACACACTTACGATACGTCTCCCCGAAGAACTGGCCGAGTGGCTGGCGCGGACGGCGAGGAAATCGGGTGTCTCGCGCGGCCGCATCGTAAGGATGGAGCTCGAACGGGCACGAAGATCGGCCAAGCAGCCCTTTTTGCGCCTGGCGGGCGCTGTGGAGGGACCGCCGGACCTTTCCATGCGGAAGGGTTTTTCAAGGAAATGAAGGCGATCGCGGACACCGGCTTCCTTGTCGCGTTCGGGAACCGGAGGGATGCGCATCATTCCTGGGCGATGGACATCGCGCAACAAGTAGATGAACCGCTGTTGACCTGCGAAGCCGTTCTGGCCGAGACCGCATTTCACTTGGGCAATGCGGGCCTGGTGCTGGCCTTGGTACGCGAGGGCCTGGTGAAGCCGGTGCTTTGCGTGGCCGATCAAGTGCCGCGCCTTGCAGAGTTAGCGGCGCGCTACGCCGATCGGGGGCCGGACCTGGCGGATCTCTGTCTTATCAGGCTCAGCGAACTGTATCCGAAACATCCCGTGATCACTACGGATCTACACGATTTTCGAATTTACCGCCGCGGGCGACGCGAAGTGATCCCACTGATCCACCCGCCGGGCCTTTAGTCCCTCTGGTGCAGCCGGGCCAGGGATCACGCATACGTGATTTCCGGAAGCCGGATGATCTTCTTCTGGATCGCGTACTGCACCAGTTGCGCCTTGTTGTGTATGTCCAGCTTGCGCATCAGGTTGAACTTGTGCGCTTCCACAGTCTTCACGCTCAGGTCGAATCCTGCGGCGATTTCCTTGACCGACCTGCCTTCAGCGAGCATTTTGAGGATTTCGCGCTCGCGTTTGGTGAGCGTCCCGTACCGTGGCTGCCGAACGGGACTGCGGCCCTGCATGCGGAAACCGTCCACCAGACGGGAGAGAAGGCGCGGACTGAGGTAGTTGCCGCCGCGATACACTTCGCGTACGGCCGTCAGGAGCTGGTCGGCGGGGCTCTCCTTGAGAATGTAGCCGCTCGCGCCCATCTCGACGCACTCGGAAAGGTAATCCTCATCGTCGTACATGGAGAGGAAGACCACTTTCGTTTCCGGACGCTGTTTGTGAATCAGGCGCGTGGCCTCGAAGCTGCTCATGCCAGTCATCCCGATGTCCATCAGGACCACGTCGGGCCGCAATTGCTCCGCGAGCCAAACGGCATCCGAGGCGTTGGCGGCTTCGCCCACCACCTCGAAGTCGGGCTCGGCGGCGAGCAGTGTGCGGACACCCTGGCGGAACAACGT
>DATJYW010000414.1:0-12097 GCA_035499435.1 Candidatus Acidiferrales bacterium
GTCATTCGGCCCTTTGCGGGTCTCGGTATGCACAAACAGTCCCCACTTTAAGTGGGTCCTAGACGTTGGGATACTATCCCGTTTGCAAGCGTAGGTCAACGGCCCGTTAGTGGGAGCACCATAATCAGCGTATGTTTGAACACCGAAGGCGCCCCCGGTGCCAACACAATTGAACAGAGTATCCTGGAAGAAGCGTGGGGAAGTTCTTCGTTCAAAATTTCGGGTGCCGGGCGACACAGGCCGATGGCGCCGCCCTGGAATCGATGCTTGCAGCCAAGGGTCTGTCGGCCTCGGGTGAGCGTGCCGGTGCGGATCTTGTGGTGCTCAATACCTGCACCGTTACGTCCTCCGCCGATGACGACGTGCGCCAGACCATCCGGCGCGTGCACCGCGAAAATCCGGGGGCGCGCATCCTGGTGACGGGGTGCTACGCGCAGCGGGCTCCGGAGGAACTGGCGGCCATGCCCGGCGTGGAGTGGGTGGTCGGCAACTCGCACAAGACGCAGATCGCGGAGTTGGTGACCGCAGCGCCGTATCATGGCAACATACTGGTCGGCGATATCCTCGCGCAGCAGGAGTTCCTCTCGGCGCCGGTCGAGGACGCCGCCGGCGATCGCACACGTCCCAATCTGAAAATTCAGGACGGTTGCAACAACCGGTGTTCGTTCTGTATCATCCCGTTCGTTCGCGGGCGCAGCCGCAGCGCGCCGGCGCAGCAGGTTATTGACCAGGTGCGGTCGCTGGCGGCCCGGTATCGCGAGGTGGTGCTCAGCGGCATCAATCTTGGGCGGTGGGGACGGGAGCCGGGCAGCCGGATGCGCCTGGCGGACTTGCTCCGCCTGCTCCTCGCCGGGACCAACGTCGAACGCCTCAGGCTGAGCTCGGTCGAGCCCATGGACTTCTCCGACGACCTGCTCGGCCTGATGGCAGCCTCACCCCGGATCGCGAAGCACGTGCATGCGCCCCTGCAAAGCGGCTGTGACCGCACGCTTCGCCGGATGCATCGAAAGTATCGTCCGCGGCACTACGCGGACCGGGTGCGAGAGGCTCGCGCGCTGATGCCGGATGCGGCCATCGGCGCCGACGTGATGGTCGGATTCCCGGGCGAGACGGACGCGGAGTTCGAGGAAAGTCGCGCCTTCATGGAGGAGATGCCCTTCACCTACCTCCACGTGTTCACCTATTCCGAACGCCCGGGAACGCCGGCGGCGGAATCCGTGCAACACGTGCCCATGGCGGTTCGGAAAGAGCGCAATCGGATTCTGCGGGAACTGGCCGCGCGGAAAAACCGAACGTTTCGCGAGCGCATGGTGGGCCGGACTCTATCGGCCGTCACCCTGCACGACGACGGAATCGCGCTCACCGGCAACTATCTGAAGGTTGAATTGGCGGCGCCGCGCGAGGCGAACCGTATGGTGGAGGTAAAGATCGGCGGGGTCACGGCGGGAGGTCTGAGCGAGGCCTGGACCGGCCTGTGCCGGATGTGCCGGATCGGTTAGCTACGCCGAATGGGCCGACTCCATGGCCGCGCCGGCAGCGGCGGATGCATTCTCCTCAGGCAAGGGCTGGCTCCCAACCCATTCCTTCAAGAGCACGTGCGTCACTACGAGGATGACCGGCCCGACGAAGAGCCCGACGATCCCCAGACTGATCATTCCTCCAATCACGCCCGCGAAGACCAGCAGCAGGGGCAGGTTGGCTCCCTTGCGGATCAGGATGGGGCGCATGACGTTATCCACCGTGCAGGCCAAAAGCGAAATCGCGAGCAGGATGCTTGCCCGTACGGTGTCGCCGGTGCTGAACTTCCAAATGATCGCCGGGACCAGGATAAGTACCGGGCCGATCTGGGCCAGGCATAGGATCAAAATAGCGGCGCCGAGCAGGAAAACACCGGGAACCGCACCCGCCGCCAGGCCGATTGTGGCGATCACGGCCTGAACGATAGCGGTCACCACGACCCCCATGGCCACGCCCCGGACCGACGATGCCGCCAGCACCGCGGCTTTCTCGCCGTGAGGTCCCGCCAGCCGGTAGGCAAAGCGCCGCACCGCGCGCGCGGTGGTTTCACCGTGCGTGTACAGGACTGCGCAAATGATGACGGTCAACAGGAACTGCAGGATCATTCCGCCAATGCCGCCCAGCGTACCCGCAAACCATTGGAGGAACCGGCCAGCGTAAGGCGCGATGTGGGCTTTGAGGCTGTCGGGACCGCCGGAAGCCAGGCTCTCCCACGCGGCCGAGAGCTTGGCGCCCGCCAACGGTATGGACGCCACCCATTGGGGCGGATGCGGAATGGTGACTTGGTTCAAGGAGGTCGCCCAGGCAACGATCCGGTCCAGATTGCCCACGATCTCCCCTACCGACACAGCCATCGGGACAAGCAACACAAGGAGGAGCAGCACGGTCATGACTGCTGTCGCCAGCCCCCGCTTGCCCCAGAGCCTCGCCTGCAGGGCGAGCAGGACAGGCCAGGTCGAGATCACGATAGCCGACGCCCAGAGAAAGGCCGAGAAAAAGGGAGACACGATCCAGGAGGTCGCTACGATCAGGGCGGCGATGAACAACACGGCCAGTGTGGTGCGGGTCAAATCGCGCGTGGAAACGAGATTCGGGGACATAGGCAGACTCCTTCGCCAGACAAACGAACGATGCCACCGGACTGCCCCTGGATGGACTACATTTCGCGGCGGCCTTCCATGGCCTTCGAGATGGTCACTTCGTCGGCGAATTCGAGATCGCTGCCAACGGGGATGCCCATGGCGATGCGCGTGACTTTCACGCCAAGTGGTTTCAGCAGGCGCGCCAGGTAGACGGCGGTGGCTTCACCTTCCACCGTGGGATTGGTGGCGAGAATCACTTCCTGGATCTCGCCTTCGCCGATTCGTTCCACCAGGCCTTTGATCTTGAGGGAATCCGGTCCGATGCCGCGCAAGGGCGAGAGCGATCCGTGGAGCACGTGGTAGCGGCCCTCGAACTGACGCGTGGTCTCGATGCCCACGATGTTGTGCGGCTCCTCGACCACCACCACCACCTTGGGATCGCGATTGGGGTCGCGGCAGAAATTGCACAGGTCGGTCTCGCTGATGTTGTTGCAGATGCGGCAGAGGCCGAGCTTATCTTTGACATCGAGAATGGCCTGCGCCAGGTGCTCGGCGTCGTCGCGGCCGGCGCGGAGGACGTGGAATGCGAGGCGCTGGGCGCTCTTCTGTCCGACGCCGGGCAGGCGCTTGAATTCGGTAATGAGGCGCGCGAGGGGTTCGGCGAAATCAGGCATCGGTTAGATAAGCCCCGGAGGCAGGCCCATGCCGCCGAGCATGCCTCCCATCTTCTGCTGGATCAGGCCGTCCACTTTCTTGACGGCTTCGTTGCACGCGGCCACGATCATGTCCTGGAGCATCTCGACATCGCCGGCGACTTCGGGATCGATCTTTACGGAGAGCAGATTCTTCTGGCCGTCCATGTTGACAGTCACCATGCCGCCGCCCGCAGTGGCATCCACGCGGATTTGGGCGATTTCCTGCTGGAGCTTCTCCTGCATCTGCTGCGCCTGGCGCATCATCTGCTGCATGTTGCCGGGTAGTTTCACGGGTGTCTACTCCTTGAGATTGCGAACTTTGCGAACTTCCCCTCCGAAGACTTCGCGGAAGCGCTGCACTTCAGGGTTGGAGAGCGCGCGGCCGGTGGTGTCGTCGGGCGGGGGGGCCGGGGGTCGGGGGTCGGGTGACGTGAGTGCTTCAGCTTCGCCGGCCGTGAATCTCACGCGCAGCGCGCGGCCGAAGGCTTCGCGCACGGCATCTTCAAATGCGCGGTCGCGGAAATAAAGGCTGTAGGATTTGGGAGCCACCACGTTCAGGTCGCCGCCGGCGAGCGTGAGGGCGGCGTGCTCGACCGCGTCGGCAAGGTGTGCTTGGTTGCGCTCGTGAAGCAGTTGGAAGAGGCGCTCGCGCGGGTCGCCGGCCGTGATCGGCGCGGGATCGGGCTGCGGGGCGAGTGCGTTGGCGCCGGAATTCTGCGGCTCGGGAGGACGAGCGGCGGCTTTCTTCGCCCGATCCATCTCGAAGGGCGAGGGGCCGCTGCGTTGGGGCAGGTTTCCGGCCTGCCCTGTGTCCGGGACGGCTCGCGGACTTGCCCCACTCAGCCCGGCTAGCGCTTCCTCGATCGGCTGCAGGCGGCCCGCTTGCACCAGGCGGAGCAGGCCGATTTCGAGGTGGAACCGCGGCTGAAGCGAAAACTGGAGATCCTTGAAGAGATCCAGCGAAAGCGAGAGATAGCGCGTCAGGTCGTCTTCGGAAAAACGATTGGCAATCTCCGTCAGCCGCCGGCGCTGTGCCGGGCTGGCCGCGATCAGGCGCGTATCGGAACCCGTGATCCGCGCCACCAACAGGTTGCGGAGGTAGCGCGCCAGCTCGCGCGCGAAGTGCTGGAGATTGTGGCCGTTTCGCTCCAGCTCGTCGACCACTTCCAGCATGCGGCGTGAATCGCCGGTGGCGAGAGCCTCGGAAACCTGCTCCAGCGATTCCAGCGAGAATGCGCCCAGGAGCGCGCGCACCTCGGCGGCGTCGAGTTTGGAGCCGCAGCAGGCGATCGCCTGGTCGAGCGCGGAGAGCGAATCGCGCACGCTGCCTTCGCCGGCGGCGGCCAGAACGGCGAGCACTTCGGAATCTGCCTCGATGCCTTCCTGCCCGCAGATCCAGGCCATGCGCGCGGTCAGGTCTTCGAAATCCACGCTGCGAAAACTGAAGTGCTGGCAGCGCGAGGCGATGGTCGCTGGAATCTTGTGCGCTTCCGTCGTGCAGAGCACGAACACGGCCCACTCGGGCGGCTCCTCGATGGTCTTGAGCAGGGCGTTGAAGGCCTCGTTGGTGATCTGGTGGGCTTCGTCGATGATGAAGATCTTGTAGCGGTCGCGCGCCGGCTGGTAGCGGACGTTCTCGCGCAGCTCGCGCATCTCGTTGATGCCGCGGTTGGAGGCGGCGTCGATTTCGATCACGTCCACGGTGCCGCCGGTGGTAATCTCGCGGCAGCTCGCGCACTCGCCGCAGGGCGTGGCGGTGGGCCCCTTGATGCAGTTCAGGCAGCGCGCCAGGATGCGCGCCACGGTGGTCTTGCCGGTGCCGCGCTGGCCCGAAAAGATGTAGCCGTGGGCGATGCGCTGCTGCGCGATGGCGTTCTCCAGGGTGGTCTTCACGTGGTCCTGGTTGACCACGTCGGCAAAGGTCTGGGGCCGGTATTTGCGGGCGATTACCTGGTACATGGGCGGGCAACAATGCCAGGCCCCGGGTGATCCGCGGCACACGTCCTAACCGCTACCGTTGCTTCCTTCCGGACCTGGCGGGGTTTGCGGCCGGAGCGTTGCACGGAGCCCGAGACCTGACAAGCAACCATCGTAGCATGCGGGCAAAACGCGCCTCACCGGGTGAAGATGGTCACGTCGACGTTCATGCCGGGCCGCAGGATCAACCCGTCGGTCTGGTCCACCAGAATCTTGACCGGAATGCGCTGCACTACCTTCACGAAGTTTCCCGTGGCATTCTCGGGCGGTAGCAGGCTCATGCGGGAGCCGGTGGCGCCGGCGATGGAATCCACGTGCCCCGTGACCGACCGGCCGTACATATCCACGTGGATTTCGGCCTTCTGGCCGGGCCGCACGTTGGCAAGCTGCGTTTCTTTGAAATTGGCAGTGATCCAGGTATCGTGCAGCGGGATGATCGCCATCAGGCTCTGGCCCGGCTGAACGATCTGTCCCATCTCGACGCTCTTGCGCGTGACCACGCCATCCAGCGGCGCGGTGATGGTGGTGTAGCTCAAGTCCAATTCGGCCGCTTCCAGCCGTGCGCGTGCTGCTTCCACGGACGCCGATGCACCCGAGACATCCGCCTTTCGGATATCCACCTGCTTGCGGTTGGCGAGCGAGTTTTCAACCTGGGCTTTCGCCTGGGCCACGTGGGTCTGCGCCGCGTCGAGCGCGGCCTTGCGGATTGCGGCTTCTTTCTGCGCGGAGGCCAGCTTTTCCTGTGACGCTTTCAGGTCGCCTTCCGCCACGCGCGCGGCCGCCAGGTAGGCGTCGTACTGCTGCTTCGAGATCTCGGCCTTGTCGAGCAGCGGTTTCATGCGCGCCAGGTCGGCCTGGGCGCGGTCGCTGCTGGCCTGCTTCGAGCGGATGTTGGCCTCGGCGTAAGCGAGATCCGCGGTGGATGCCTGGTCGTACGCGGCACGCGCCCGTTCCACCTCGGCCAGCGCGCTTTCCATTTGAGCCGATGCCAGCGAGTTGCTGGATTGCGTGGTGTCGTTGACCCACGGAACCGCCGTCCGCGCGGATGAAAGCTGGCTTTCGGCCTGCAATACGGCGGCCTTGGCCAGATCCACTCTGGCCTGGTAATCGCGCGGATCGATGCGCACCAGCACCTGCCCGGCTTTGACCTCCTGGTTGTCCTGCACGGCCACTTCGACGACGTTGCCGGAAACTTTGGGCGCGACGGCGGTGACGTGGCCGTCGACATTGGCATCGTCCGAGGAGATCCGGTCGCGATAGTGCAGAAAAACGGCGTATGCGGCGGCAGCCAGGATCAGCAACAGCACCAGAACCACAACCAGCCTGGTGCGCAGGTTATTTCGAGAAGCCGCCGGAGGAGCTTCCACGGCCTCTTGCGTAGGTGTCACTTTGTCTTTATTATTCCACGGCCACCGGGCCGCGCACCGGCGCAGTCTTCCGGATCATAAACATGAGCGGAATCACCAGCAGAAACAGAACTCCCATCATCCAGAACACATCGCAGAATGCCAGCATGCCCGCCTGCCGCAGCATGGTGCCGTAAAGCATGCCCTGGGCTTTTGCGGCGGCATCGGGCGCGGAGGAACCGCCCGAACGCATGGCCGAGGCCATTCCCTCCAGCACCTGCCGGTAACGGAAATCGTACGGCGTCAGGTGCGAGACCAGCACCGACTGGTGAAATTGCGTCCGTCGCGCCAGCATCGTCGTGGCCATCGCGATGCCCGAGCTGCCGCCGATGTTGCGCGCCAGGTTGAACAGGCCCGTAGCATAGTTGGTGCGCTCTTTCGGAATGTAGGCGAAGGCCGTCGTGCTGATGGGCACGAACAGAAACGCCATCCCCAGACTTTGCACCATCCGGCTGATTACTGCGGTGCGGAAGTCGATTTGAAGATCGAAGCCAGACATCAGAAACAGGCCGCCCGAACAGACAAACACGCCGAAGATTACCAGCCAGCGGGCCTGAATCTTGCGCATCAGCTTGCCCACCATAGGCAGGCAGACGATCACCACTAGGCCGCCGGGCGAAAGCACCATGCCGCTCAGCATGGCGGTGTATCCGACCAGGGATTGCAGGAACATCGGCATCAGCGCGGTGCTGGCATAGAGCACGAATCCGAGCACGAGCATGGAAAGCGTGGCCAGCGCGTAGTTGCGGTCTTTGAGAACGTGGAAGTCGATGACCGGTTCCTTCTGCCGCAACTCCCAGAACACCACCGCAACCAGGCAGACGGCCATAATCACCGTCCAGGTGGTGATGAAGTGTGACGCGAACCAGTCTTCCTTCTGGCCTTCGTCCATCACGACTTCCAGGGCGCCGAGCCCGAGGGCCAGCAGTCCGAATCCCGCGTAGTCGATTTTCAGACCGTCGCCGAACCGGCGCCGCGGCAGGTAGGGAGGGTCGAACACCAGCAGCCACGTCATCACCAGCGACAGGATGCCGACCGGAATGTTGATGTAGAAAATCCAACGCCACGTGTAGTTGTCGGTGATCCAGCCACCGAGCGTGGGGCCGATCACGGGCGCCACCACCACGCCCATGCCGTAGACGGCCATGGCCATGCCGTGCTTTTCGCGTGGGAAGCTCTCTACCAGGATGGCCTGTGCCATGGGTTGCAGGGCGCCGCCGCCGATGCCTTGCAGGACCCGGAAGAAGATCAAGGCTTCCAGCGACGGCGCCAGGCCGCACAGAAACGAACTGATGGTGAAGAGGGCGACGCAGATCATGTAGAACCGCTTGCGGCCGAGTAACATCGAAAACCAGCCGCCCATGGGCAGGATGATCGCGTTGGCCACCAGGTAGGAGGTCAGCACCCACGTGGATTCGTCCAGGCTGGCGGAAAGATTGCCCGCGATGTGAGGCAGCGACACGTTGGCCACGCTGGTATCCAGCACCTCCATGAAGGTGGCCAGCATGACCGTCGCGGCGATGACCCAGGGGTTGACGCCCCGGTGCCAATCCCTTACGTGATCGTCACCGGGCGTAGAGCGCCTCCATCTCCCCGGCGGCGTGCGCGAGGTCGGCACGGGCCTGGTTGTAGCGGTAGAGCGCCGCGATCTGGTTGTCGTTGGCGCGTGCCAGGGAGTCCTGCGCGCTGATCACTTCGATGTTGTCGGCCACACCCGCCTGGAACCGGTCGCGGGCCTGTTCCACCTCCTGTTTGGCGAGCTGTACCCCGAGGTTGGCCACGTCCACTTCGCTGCGGGCCGATTCCAGTTGTGCCGCGGCGGTTTTGACTTCGAGCGCGATGCGGTTGCGCACCTCCTGCTCCTGCTGCTTGAGCTGGCGAATGGCGATCTCGGCCTTGGCGCGCTCGGCCTGGATGCGCCCGCCGGTGAACAGCGGAAAATCCAGGCTGGCCTGGTATTGGTAGACCGGAATGATGCTGGTGGGAGTCAACCCCTGCTCCACCCAGAACCCGTTGAGCGAGAGTTTCGGCAGGCGCTCCTCGCCGGCGGCGCGGGATTGCAAGTCGGCGCGCTGCTCTTCATTGAGCACCTGGCGGAGCTCGGGCCTCGTGCTATAAGCCTTTTCCAGCGTCTGATCGATGGAGACGGCCGGGGTATCGAAGAAGCCGACCTGGTCGGCAAGCTCGACCGGGCGGTGCGGGTCGATGTTCAGCAGGCGCGCCAGCGCGAACAGGGAAGTGTTGAACTGAGTGCGCGCGACGATGACGCGCTGCTTCTCGTTCTGGAGCTGAACGTTGGCGCGCAGCGTATCCAGGCCGGTACCCACGCCGTTCTTCTGGAGATCGGCGGCCTGGTCGTAAAGGGCCTGCGCCAGTTCGACGCGGGATTGCGCGGCCTGAAGGTCGGCCGCGACACGCTGGCTGCCCAGGTATTGGGAGACCACCAGCAGCACGCTCTCCTCGCGCACGCTGATTTCCTGCGCCCGCTGCGAGGTGATGCCCAGTTGCGAGGACTTATAGCGGCGCCAGAGGGTGAGGTCGAACACGGGAGAGTTGAAGCCGACGCCGCCCTGGAAGACGTAGAACGGCCCCACGTGCTGCGCGAAATTCGGGAAGCTGACGCCGATCGCGGCATCCAGGTTGATGCGGTGAACGGCTTCGGAGACGTTGCCGGTCACCTGGGGCAAAAGCGCGGAGCGTGCCACCAAGCGGTCCTGTTCACTCTGTGAAACGGCCAGGTTGGCCAGGATCACCTGAGGATTCTGGCGCAGCGCCAGAGCGACAGCCTCCTTCAGGGTAAGTTTTAGGGGTGCGGCCTGCTGCGCCACGCAGGAAAGAGCCGGCGCCAATAGGGCGAGGGCAGCACGGCGGATCCGGAATTGGAGCATTTTGTCGGTTCTCGTATCCAGGATTGCATGCTGCGGGCCGCCGGGCATAGATACGCCGGATGATGGGCAGGCCCGGAGGGCTGCCCCACGGCCTACTTCGCGGCGGCGATCGAGTCCACCTTGATGGTGTCGCCGTCGAGGGTGCCGTTGATCGTCACCTTCTTTGCGGCGAACTTTTCGGGCGTCTTCTGGTCGCTCAGCTTGTAGGTCTTCTTGGCTGAGGCGTCATAGAGAACGTACTGGCCGTTCATGCCTTTCACGCATTCGACCACGCACTTGGCATCGTTGCCCATCTTCATGTCTTTGTGGTCGGCGTTGTCGCACATGTTGTCGGTGATGACGCCGGTGAAGCTGCCTCCGAAGCTGAGCGCGGCCGCGGCGAAGGCGAGGACGATTGTCTTTTTCATTGGATTCTCCCGTTCTTGCGTTCGATGTCGAGCCAGAGCTGGTTGTAGCGCGACTCGGGCATCGGCTGCTTGAGTTGAAAATTGAACTGCTTTTCGAAAGTCGTGACGGTCAGTTGAAAGGGGCCGGAACTGCTGATGAATTGAATGTCGCTGTAACGCCAGGTGCGCGAATCGTTGGCGGCGGCGTAGACGATGGAATCGGGGGCGAATGTGAGGGCGCCTTCGGAGCCTCTGATGGCGGCCACATGCTTGGCGGGAAGACTGGGCAGGTCGGAAGCCTGCCCCACGGCGGCCACGAAGCGCTGGTCGAGCTTCGCGCGCCATTGGGGATAGAGCGCCCCTACAGGGATCTCGCCGGTGAATGTGTATGACACGTCCGCGCCCAGTCTGAGTTTGCTGTCCTTATAAGTCAGTATATGCAGCCGGCCGGGAGCGAGTGTTAATTGTTGAATGTCCTCGTACTTCCAGGTCCAGGCGTGCTTCTTCGGTCCAGCGAAGCGGATACCGGCACCATCCACCGTCATGGCGCCGGAGCAGCCTTTGTGCACGTGCTCGTGGCGCACGGGGAAATCCGCGGGCCAGAGTGCGCCGGCCAGGATCAGGCCGCTTGCGATTTTACCGAATGCCATTTCCATACCTCGTAAATTGCGGGATAAACCACTAATTCCAGGACGAACGATGTGAAGATGCCCCCGATCATGGGCGCGGCGATCCGTTTCATCACGTCGGCGCCGGTCCCGGCGCTCCACATGATGGGGGCGAGGCCGGTGAACATGGTCGCGACGGTCATGACCTTGGGGCGGATACGCTTGACAGCGCCGTGAACGATGGCCTCGCGCAGGTCGGCGAGCGAGCTCATGCGCCCTGCGAGGCGGCGCTCTTCGAACGCCAGGTCGAGATAGAGCAGCATGAAGACGCCGGTCTCGGCATCCACGCCCATGAGCGCGATCAACCCGACCCAGACACCGATACTCATGTTGTAGCCGAGCGCGTAGAGCAGCCAGATCGCGCCGACGGCGGAGAACGGCACCGCCAGCAGCACCAGGAGCGTCTTCGCAGTGGACTTCGTATTGAGATAGAGCAGCAGGAAGATCAGGAAGAGCGTCAGCGGCAGCACCAGGGTGAGCCGCTGGCGGACGCGCTCCATGGATTCGTACTGCCCGCTCCAGGCGAGCGTGTAGCCGGGCGGAAGCTGCACCGCATTGCGGACCGCCCGTTTGGCATCGGCGACGTAGCTGCCCACATCGCGGCCGGCGACATCGACGTAGACATAGCCGCTCAGCATGCCGTTTTCGTTGCGGATCATCGATGGTCCGGTGGCGAGCTTCAGGGTCGCGATCTGGGCCAGCGGAATCTGCATCCTGCCGTCCATCGCGGGCACCAGCGCGCGGGAGAGGCGGCCCAGGTCGCTGCGCGCGTCGCGGTAGCAGCGCACGTTGATGGGGTAGCGTTCGCGGCCTTCGATTGTGGTGGAGACGTTGTCGCCGCCGATGGCGTTCATGACCACCGTCTCGGCGTCGTCTACACTCAGGCCATAGCACGCGAGCTGATCGCGGCGCAGGTCGAAATCGAGGAAGTAGCCGCCGCCCACACGCTCCGCGAACACGCTGCGCGTGCCGGGAACATCGGGGAGCACGGATTCGACCTCTTTCCCGAGGCGCTCGATTTCGGCAAGGCTGGCACCGTAAATTTTGATGCCGACAGGCGTGCGCACGCCCGTGGTCAGCATGTCGATGCGGTTCTTGACCGGCATGGTCCAGGCGTTGGCGACGCCGGGGATCTGGAGCGCCGCATTCATCTCGCCGATGAGCTGGTCGGTGGTGATCCGGCGCGGCCACTGGGATTTCGGCTTGAGCAGGATGACCGTCTCCATCATCGAGAACGGCGCGGGGTCGGTGGACGTCTCGGCGCGGCCGGCCTTGCCGAGCACGCGCTCTACCTGCGGGAAGCGCATCAGGATGCGGTCCTGGATCTGCATCAGGCGCTGCGCTTCCGCGATCGAGATGCCGGGCACGGTGGTGGGCATGAACAGCAGCGCGCCCTCATCGAGCGGCGGCATGAACTCGCTGCCCAGGCGCTGGTAGACAGGCACGGTGGCCGCGACCAGCCCGAGCGCGCCCGCGA
>DATJYW010000415.1:0-97248 GCA_035499435.1 Candidatus Acidiferrales bacterium
GCGACGTCCGGACGGCGGTCGCCGTTGAGGTCGGCAATCGCGCAGGCAGCGGCTCCCATGCCCCCCTTGTCCAGATCCGAGCGCACCCAGCGCTTGCCGTCGTAGCGGTAGACGTAAACGCTGCGCGGCTGGCCTCGGAAGCCGGCGACGATCTCGTCGTTGCCGTCGCCATCGAAATCGCCGGTCTGAATGGTGTGGCCGTCGAGCAGCGAGTCGTCGATCACTTCGCGGCCGTGCTCGCCGTAAACCACCACCTGGTTCCCGTGCCACGGCTCGATCGCCGCCATGAACTGCGTCTTGCCGAGATGGCCGATGGTCACGTCGCTCGATCCGCTCTTGGGCCACGGTGCCGGATCGCCCTTGGCCAGCTCCGTGCGGGTTACCTTGCCGTCCTTCGCAATGCAGAATTTGTGAATTCCCGTGAAACTCGCCGTCAGGATGCAGTGATCCTCCGTGACGAAGATGCCGTGCACCACGCCCGTGTTCTCGGTACTGATCACGCGCCGTTTCCACTCGCCGGGCACGTAGTACACCAGGGGAGTCTGTCCGCGGTAATCGGGACCCGAGGCATCGGGCGCGGTGAGCGCGGCGTTCACCACCACCGGCTTACCGTTGCCGAAGATGTCGGCGAAGCGAAGGCGGTGGCTGGTGGGCAGGCGATCGATCTCTGTGGCGGTCCAGGGCTCGCGCGGGTCGCTTCCGGGCCGGAGGACGGTCACCAGCCCGATGGAGTTTTTCGCTTCGTTGCTGAATTCGCTGGCCAGCACAATCTCATTGCCGATGACGGCGCAGTTGATCATGCGATTCTGCCCGCTTGCGAGTACGTGCCGCTGCCAGCCTGGGTTCTCGAACCAGACCAGCTCGCGCATCCCGCTGGCCAGCGCGATTAGGTCTGGCTTGCCGTCATGGTTGAGGTCGGCCACCACCACCTGGTATCCGCCGCGCAAGTCGCTGGCAATAGTGTGCTCAACGAAGGTAGCGGGCGGCGGAGCGGCGAGCAGCGGAAAAGCCGCGGCGAGAAGCAGACAGCGCACGCTCCACAGTATACTTTCCTTCAGCTATGAAGAGAATCCTGAGTGTGGCCGTGCTTACGGCGTCCGTGTCAGCCGGCCAGTTGAGCGAGTTGAAGCAACTGACCCACGGAGGCCAGAATGCCGAGGCCTATTGGTCGCCGGACGGCAAGCGTCTCATCTTTCAAACCACGCGCCCGCCCTACGATTGTGACCAGATCTTTATCATGAACGCCGACGGCAGCGATCAGCACCTGGTCTCGACCGGCAAGGGCCGCACCACCTGCGGCTATTTTCTGAAGGACGGCAAGCACATTGTCTACGCCTCGACCCACCTGGCCGGCGACGCCTGCCCGGCACCGCCCGACCGCAGCAAAGGCTACGTCTGGGGCATCTTCGCCGGCTACGACATCTTCGAAGCCACAGACACAGGCAAGATCGAGAAGCGGCTGACCGATGCGCCCGGATACGACGCCGAGGCCACCGTGAACTGGAAGACCGACGCCATCGTGTACACGTCGCTGGCCTCCGGCGACCTGGATCTGTGGACCATGAAACCCGACGGCAGCAATAAGAGGCAGATCACCAGCAAGCTCGGCTACGACGGCGGGCCGGTCTTTTCCCGCGATGGCAGGATGATCGTCTGGCGCGCGGGATATCCCAAGACGCCGGAGGACACCACGCGCTACAAGGATCTGCTCAAAGACAATCTGACCGCGCCCATGAAAATGGAGCTCATGGTGGCCAACGCCGACGGCAGCGGTGCGCGCCAGATCACCAATTTCGGCTGCGCCAGCTTTGCGCCGACCTTCACACCCGACGGCCGCAAGATCCTTTTCGCCAGCAACAAGCAGGAGTGCGACAGCCGCAAGTTCGAGCTCTACCTGATCAACGTGGACGGAACCGGCCTGGAGCAGGTGACCCATTTCGGCGGATTCACCAGCTTCCCCGAGTTCTCGCCGGACGGCAAAACGCTCGTGTTCTGCAGCGACAAGGACGCCAGGGAGCGCTACGAGTTCAACATCTTCACGGCGAAGTGGGAGTCATAACCGCTTGCTTCCCGCCCCGCCAGATGATAGCTCCAGAAAGGGGGTAATCCATGCTACGACGCGACTTACTCAAAACCGCGGCCGGCGCCGGCCTGACCATCCTCAAGAGCGGCACTCTGCGCGGCCAGAATGCGCCTGGCAACAAGCTGAACATCGCCCTGATGGGCGTATGGGGCCGCGGCACGGCGCACTACAACGTCCTGCTCCGCGAAAACGTGGTCGCGCTCTGCGACGTCAACGACAACCGCACCAAGGAGGCGCTGGAGATCTTTCCGAAGGCCAAGACCTATTGGGACTGGCGCCGCTGCCTGGACCAGAAGGACGTCGAGGCTGTGGTTATCTGCACCGCCGACCACCACCACGCCTTCATTGCCAACTGGGCCCTGAATCGCGGCATGCACGTCTACTGCGAAAAACCGATGGGCATCACGGTGGAGGAAGCACGCACGGTCCGGGCGAACTACCTGAGCAAACGGACCAAGCTGGCCACCCAGCACGGTACGCAGCGTCACGCTTATCCCAATTTCGAGCGCTTGCGCGAGTTGATGCTCGACGGCGCCGTCGGCGAGCTGCATACCATCCATGGCTGGGACAGCCGCCAGTTGCCCCGTCCGGGATATCCCGAGGGCGAAGGTATGGCCCCCGCGTTTCTGCACTATGAGCAGTGGATCGGGCCCTCGCCCTATCATCCCTACAGCCCGCAGTATTTCGGCGGATCGTCCGGGATGAACTGCCTGTTCTGGAACATGTACCGCGATTTCGGCGTCGGCCAGATGGGCGACATGGGCGCGCACACCATGGACCTCCTTTGGAACGCCATCGACGCCGGCGCACCCACCGCCATCGAAGTAGATCAGGAAGTCAGCGACAAATACGACCCCAACATCACCCCTGTCAAACTGAAAGTCACCTTTGACCACCCTGCGAACCAGTGGCGCGGACCGGTCAAAGTGGTCTGGTATCAGGGCGGTCTGAAGCCCAACGCGCCCAAGAACTACATCGACGTGTCGCGCATCGCCAACGGCGCCATTTTCGAAGGCACCAAGGGCGCGATCCTGGCCGACTTCACCACCCGCGTCATCATCCCCAACAACGACGATGGCGACCTGACCTACTACAAGCGGCGCGCCAAAGAAGAGACGCTGCCCTTGATCGGCGGCACCGGCCAGGTGACGCAGGCGCAGGCCGGTCGCGGAGGACGCGGAGGCCGGGGAGGAGGCGGACCGCAGGGCGGCCGCGGTGCCGGCCGTGGTCCGGCGCTGCCGGCGGGGTTCAGCGGCATGCCGAGCGCGGAAGTCGGCCCCAACGGCTTCCCCAAGGTGCAGATGATGGAGGGCAACGTCCCCGCCGCGCTGGCGCTCCCCAACACTAACGTGCAGAACATTCTGGCCGCCGAAAAAGAAGGCCGCGAGATCCCGGCGGGCGACAGCCTCTTCCAGATGGACTGGCTGGACGCCTGCAAAGGCAAGAGCAATAGCGTCGTCCACGGCACCAGCAGCAAGACCCATTGCGATTTCGATTACTCAGGCACGATGATCGAGCAGATGCTCCTCGGCCTGGTCGCGCATCGCGCCGGCAAGCGCCTGGAGTACGATCCCGCGTCCGGGCGGGTGACCAACATGTCCGAGGCCAACGACTGGCTGAAGCGGCAATACCGGTCGGGCTGGACGCTGAACGGGTGAGTGGAGCAGGCCTCCCGGCCTGCTCATCGGCCCTGCCCCACCGTCCGATACTCGATCTTCCGCACCGCCCCCGTGGTGTTATACGACGCAAACCCCAGCGGCGCCGACAGCTTGATCTCGCCGTACCGCAAACCAATCTTGCGCCCGCCGATCTCCGCGTTCACGATCGGCCGGTCGTCGATCCATGCCATGATGCGCTCGCCCGTGACCTGAAGCCGGAACCCGTACCAGTGGCCGGTCTCAAACGTGAAGTATGTGCGCGTCTCGTTATCCGACGCATCCCAGCCGTCGATGCTGGAGAGCCCGACGATGTCGCCGCCCCAGCCGCCCGTGACCCACGTGCAAAACGAATCGCCCACCGGGAACGTCAGGCTGGCAAAGAAATCTCCGCCGGACAATCGCGCTGCCTCGAAACGCACTTCGTAATTCGACCGCGGGAACTCGCCGGTGTACGTCACCCCCGCCAGCGGCTTGCCGGGCCCGATCACCAGCGTGCCGTCCTCTACCCGCACCGGGCCGCGGCCGCTGAATTCTGTCTCGCGCCAGCCGGCGAGCGATTTGCCGTCGAACAGCGCCCGCCATCCGGTCTGCGCCGGAGCGGCAACGGCCAGCGACAGGGCGACCACGAGTCCAAGCGCGGACACCATTCGATTACGGACTATATCATGAGGGTGTGCTGCGCGCTCTCCGATCGATGTGGATCTGGGCTGCCAACCTCGGTCTCATCCTGCTGTGGGCGCCGGTCGTGGTCCTGGTCCGGCTGTTCGACCGCGATCCGCTCCGCCTGCGCACCGCCCACTGGTTCCGCGGCCTCGCGCCCGTGCTGGCCAAGGTCAATCCGTGGCGAATCCGGATCTCCGGGCGCGAGCATCTCCGCCACGGCCAAGTGTACGTGATCGTGAGCAATCACCAGTCGCTGGCCGACATTCCGGTGATCTCGCTCCTCGGGCTCGACACCAAGTGGCTGGCCAAGGCCGAGTTGTTCCGCGTCCCGGTATTCGGTCCGCTGATGCGAATGGCCGGCGACGTGCCCGTGGAGCGCGGAGACCGCCGCAAAGCCGCTCGTGCTCTGCTCGAATGCGCCCGATACCTACGGCAGGGCTGCTCGGTGATGTTCTTTCCGGAAGGAACGCGCTCCCGCGACGGCAAGGTGCTGCCGTTCAACGACGGGCCGTTCCAGCTCGCGATCCGCGAGCGCGTCCCGGTCCTGCCGCTGGCCATCGCGGGTTCGGGAAACGCCCTGCCCAGGAACTCCTGGCTCTTCGGCGCGGCACAGGATATCCATCTGCAGGTGCTGGAGCCCGTCGCGGCAGACGGGTGGGACGTGACTCAGACCGGAGATCTTCGCGATCTCGTGCGCCAGAAGATTGTGGACAGCCTGGCGGCTACCGCATCCGGTCCGCCTCGGTCTTCATGACGAGGGCGTTGTGCCGCGCCTGGTCGGCGTAGACGCTGTCGATCGCGGCCGACTGCTCGCTGAACTTCGCACCTTCCAGAACCTTGGCCTTGTTCAGCGTCATTTTGCCGAGCTGGTAATTGGCCATCCCGAGATAGAACAGCGCCGGCCCCATCATCGCCTCGTTGCCCTGAATCAGCGGCAGGGCGGCGCGCAGGTTCTTGTCGGCGTTGGCATATTGGCTGCGATCGCCGTAAATCACGCCGGCGATCCAGTATCCGCGTCCCAGGGTGGCGCTATGCTTTTTCTCCCATTGAGCGGCGTTCACCCCCTCGGGCGGCTTGGTGTGTTTGTTCAGCGACGCCGTCAACCGGTTGGCCAAGGTCAGCGCACGGTCGGGCTGCTTGTGGTTGATGGCGTTGTCCGCCAGCACCAGCAGAAGGTCCCCGTTCTCCGGGAAGTTCACCAGCGCCTTCTCGGCAATCGGGATGACCTTCGAGGCCGAGCCGGTTTGCGTCAGCGCGACCAGGTACGGGCCGTACGCGGTATCGAGATACTGGCTCTTGGGATTCTCGTGTTCCAGGGTCCCGATCAACTCGACAAGCGTGGGAGCCGGCGACTCCAGCGCTGCTGTGCAGATCGAGTATTCGGCGTACTGGCCGATGCTTTTGGCATGGGCGATGCCGTTGGTCCATGCCTGCTTGGCATCTTCCGCCTCGGGCGCGGGAGCAGCGGCAGCTTCTGCCACCATCGGGAGAATCTCCAGGGCCAACTTCTTGATTTCCGGAATGTTCTTTGCAGTGACTGCGTCTTTCAGGCTCTGGTATTTGTCTTCCAGAGTGTCCGCCGCGGCCACAACGGGACCGGCGAGGAGAACGAGCGCCACTAACGCGGGCAGCTTCAAGGCACCTCCTCACTCCCGGCATGAAAACCGGGAGTCTTTCATCCGAATTCCATCTGAGATGATTGTGCTCCTTTTCGGGATTGAGTGCAAGAGTGGGCGGCTTCCCGACCTGCCCAGCGCGCGCAGCACGCGTCCTTACGCCCCGTGCCGCGAAGCTGCCTCCGCCGCAACCCGGTTCGCAAAATCACCGATCTCCCGCGACCCCCATCCCTGGCTCAACCCGTGCAGAAACGCCGCCGAGAACGCATCCCCCGCGCCCACTGCGTCCGCCACTGTCACCGGATGTCCGGGACAATCCGTCCGTTCGCCGTTCAGGTAAATGCTGCATCCCGCCGCGCCTCGCGTAATGCAGGCGGATGCCCACTCTCTCGGCCCGAACATACGCTCGAGCTCGGCGGCCTCGCTCTCGTTCAGCTTTACCACGCTCGCCTCCCGCAGGAGTTCCGCGATCAGCGCCGGAGTATAGCAGTTCGGTCGCAGATTCACATCGTAAAACCGCCGGGCGCGGGCATGGGCCTCCACCAAATCCTGCGTGAGCAGCCGCATCGCGGAACCCGTCTGGTGCAGCGTCCCGAAGCAGATCCAGTCGGGGTCGAACGCGATCGCGCGCGCCGGGATGCAATCGTACGCCGCCGGCCGGTGAATGGTGAAGGTCGGCTGGCCCTCGGCATCCAGCGCGACCGTTACGGTGCCGGTAGGCGCCCCGCGCACGGTTTCGATGTAGTCCGTGGGAATGCCGCGCCTGGCTGCTTCCGCCAGCGCAGCTCTTCCCAACTTGTCATCGCCCACCGCGCTGACGAATGCCACATCGTGTCCCAGCCGCCGCGCCTGCACCGCCAGGTTAAACGGTGCGCCGCCCAGGTGCGCCTCGCCGCCGATCAGGTCCCACAGAATCTCGCCGATAGAAAGTAGCTTCACGGTGATAGTATCGAGAATTCAGCATAACCCTTATGAGCGCCAGCGGCACGAACACTTATCTTCTTCGCAGCACGGCGGTGGCAGCGCTGGGCGGGCTGCTGTTCGGATTCGACACCGCGGTCATCTCCGGCACCACCCAAGCCCTGACCCAGGTCTACTCGCTGACACCGACTATGCTGGGCGTCACCGTGTCCAGCGCCCTCGCCGGAACCGTCGTCGGTTCGGCGACCGCCGGCGGGCCCGCCGACCGTTATGGCCGCAAAGCGTGTCTCGGCGTTCTGGCGGTGCTCTACGTGTTGACCTCGATCGGCTGCGCCGTCGCCTGGAATTGGTCCGCCCTCCTGGCTTTCCGCGCCATCGGCGGCCTGGCCATCGGAGGATCCAGCGTCATCGGACCCATGTATATCGCCGAGATCGCGCCCGCCGCCAAACGCGGCCGGCTGGTGGGGATGTTCCAGTTCAATATCGTGGTCGGCATCCTGCTGGCCTATTTCTCTAACTACCTGATCGGCACCCTGGGATTTGGCGGGGACGAGTGGCGCTGGAAACTGGGAATCGCCGCCGTGCCCGCGGCGCTGTTTTTCGCGCTGCTCTACGGTATTCCGCAGAGCCCGCGATGGCTGGTACGCCAGGGCAGGGTGACGCAAGCGGAAGAAGTCCTCAAGCTGACCGGCGAACCAAACCCCGCCGCCGAGGTGCAGGACATCCTGGAATCCATCGGCGCCGAACGCGAACACGCGTCCACGGCCTTGTTTCAGCATCGATTCCGCTTCCCCATCTTCCTGGCCATCTCCATCGGCATGTTCAACCAGCTCTCAGGCATCAACGCCATCCTCTATTACCTCAACGACATCTTCGCGCGCGCCGGCTTTACTAAGGTCTCCGGCGATTTGCAGGCCGTGGCCATCGGAGCCACCAACCTGATCTTCACCATCATCGCCATGAGCGTGATCGACCGCCTCGGCAGGAAGAAGCTGCTGCTCACGGGCGCGGTCGGAACCGCGCTCTGCCTGGCCGGTGTGGCGGCGATCTTCGCCACCGGCCAGCACGAAGGATGGCTGCTCTGGCTGCTGGTAGCCTTCATCGCCTTGTTCGCCTTCTCGCAGGGCGCGGTGATCTGGGTGTACCTGAGCGAAGTCTTCCCCAACGTGGTCCGCGCCAAGGGACAGAGCCTCGGCAGCTTCACCCACTGGATCATGAACTTCGCCATCTCGCTGGTGTTCCCGGTGATGGCCGCCGAATCGGGGGCAATTCCGTTCGGATTCTTCGCGGCCATGATGGTGGTCCAGGTGATCGTCGTGTGGCGCTTCTATCCGGAAACCTCGGGTATCACGCTCGAGGAGATGCAGAAGAGGCTTTCCGTAGGGTAGGCCTCCCGGAGCCCCGCGCCCCAGGCGCGTTACCATGAGGAGAGCAGTGCACTCCCACTCCCACAGCCACGGCCATTCTTACGGCACCGGCAGCATTCTGCAGTGGTCGCTGGTGGCCACAACGTTGTTCGTCGTGATCGAATTCGGGGCCGGACTCAAAGCCCACTCCCTGGCGCTGCTCTCCGATGCCGGTCACAACTTTACCGACGCGCTGGCACTCGGCCTCGCCTGGGCCGGCGTCTACCTCCAGGCCAAGCCGGCCGACGAGATCAAAACCTACGGCTACCACCGCGCGAGCGTCCTTTCGGCATTCGTCAACGCACTCACCCTGGTCGCGCTCTCCATCTGGATCCTCTACGAGAGCGTGCTGCGCCTCCGTGAGCCCCAGACGGTGCAGGAGGACATCATGATCGCGGTGGCCGGGCTGGGCCTGCTGCTCAACGCCGGCATCATGCTGGCGCTGCGCACAGCCAGCCGCGGCGACATCAACATCCGCAGCGCCTTCGTCCACATGCTGGGCGACGCCCTCGGCTCCATCGCTATCGTGGCCGGAGCCCTCGTCATCCGCTACACCGGCTGGATGGCGGTGGACCCGCTGCTCTCCATCGCCATCGCCCTGCTCATCATCTGGACCGCCTGGGATATCGTCCGCGAATCCCTGAACATTTTGCTCGAAGGGCTGCCGCGCGGCATCAGGCTGAACGACGTCGCCGGTGCCATGGGCGCGATCGAAGGCGTGCTCGACGTCCACGACTTGCACATCTGGAGCCTGGGCTCCCAGACCCACGCCTTGAGCTGCCACGTCAAGATCGAAGACGTTCCGCCGTCAGCGAGCGACGCCATTCTGCAGCGCCTGAACGGCATGCTGGAATCGCGCTTCGGCATCTCCCACACCACCGTTCAGTTCGAGCATGCGAGCTGCGCCATCAGCGAGAACGGGTGCGCCATCCCGGTGCCCGAACATCACCATCACCATGAGCATTGAAACCGGGCGGGCCGGACGGCTCGCCGCACCGCTGTCTCAAATCGGACTGTTCGCGGGCCTGACCGAGACCGAAACTCAGGCCCTCGCGCAACGCGCCGTGGAACGGCGCTTCGCTGGTGATGAGATGCTGTTCTGGGAGGGCGAGCCGTGCGCCGGGATCTTCCTCTTGTTGCAGGGCAGCGTCAAAATCTTCAAAACGTCGCCGGCCGGCCGCGAGATGATGCTCGCCCTGGAGACCGCACCTTCAACAGTCGCCGAGCTGCCCCTGTTCGATGGCGGGCCGTATCCCGCGAGCGTGCGCGCCGTCGGGCCGCTCGTCACGCTCTTCATCAACAAGAGCGATTTCCAGCAGGTGTGCCGCCAATACCCCGACGTAGCCCTGAAAGTCCTTGCCGTGGTCGGCAAACGCCTGCGGCACCTGGTAGGCGTGGTCGAATCGATGACCTTCGGCAGCGTGACCCAGCGGCTGGCACGCCTGCTCCTCGACGCCTCGCGCCAGGCTGGCGCCGATGAATTCGATCTCCCCCTGACCCACCAGGAGCTGGCCTCGCGCCTGGGAACCGTCCGCGAAGTCGTCTCCCGCAATCTCGCCCGCTTCCGCGGCGAGGGCTTGCTGCGAATGCAAGGTCATCGGGTGGCGATCGAAGATCGCCCAGGCCTCGAGCGCGAAGCCGAAGAGCAGAGCTGAGCGTTCTCACCCTCAGCGATCAGCCGACTGCCAAGCCGGGCTAGCTGATAGCTGAAAGCTGACGGCCGAAAGCCTGCCGCAAGCTACGTCACCATCCCGCGGCGCACCGCGCTCAGCACCAGCTCCGCCGTGCTGTGCAGATCCAGCTTTTCCATGATCCGCCAGCGATGCGTCTCCACCGTGTGCAGGCTCAAATTCAGACGGTTGGCGATCTCTTTGTTGCTGTTGCCCTCAGCCAGAAGCTGATACACCTGGCGTTCGCGGTCGGTGAGCGTATCGAAGCGGTCCGTCGTTTCCCTGGCATCGCTCAGGCGCGCCAGACTGTCCTGGAAAATGCGGGCCACCGCGGGGCTGAAAAACGCCAGGCCCTTCTCTACGTTGCGAATCGCCTGGATCAGCTCCTCGCCGGCCGAATTCTTCAGCAGGTACCCTCGCGCCCCGGCCTTCACCGCGCGCAGCACGTAGCGCTCGTCGCTGTACATGCTGAGCATCAGGACCCCGGTCTGCGGCGAGTGCTTGAGAATCTGCGCGGTGGCCTCGATTCCGTTCAGTTCCTTCATCGCCACGTCCATGATGGCGATGTCCGGCTTCAGGCGCCGCGCAGCCTCCACTGCTTCGATTCCCGAGCTGGCTTCGGCCACGATATCGAAATCGGCGCAGGTCTCCAGAATGTGCCGCAGCCCCTGCCGCATCAGCGTGTGATCGTCGGCCAGTAGAATCCGGACGGCCATCAGGCGTGCGCCTCCACAGCCTCGAGCGGGATGCGCAGCGCGATGCGCGCACCGCGTCCCGGCGCCGAGTCGATCACCAGGCTGCCGCCCGCGTTCGCGGCGCGCTCGCGAATGCCCAGCAGGCCCAGGCCGGCGCCGCGCTGCGCGTCGGTCTGGAATCCACGGCCGTCGTCTTCGATCTCGGTCACCAGGCACGCCGGCAACTGACGCACGGTCACCCGCACCTTGCGAGCCCCCGAGTGCTTCTCGCAATTGTGCAGCGCTTCCTGCACCACGCGGTAGACGCAGGTCTTTACCGCATCGGGAAGGTGGTCGGCCACGCCGTCCTCCACGAATTCGCACTGAATGCCGCTGCGGCGCAGAAAATCTTCAAGCTGGAATTGCAGCGCCGGCACCAGGCCCAGATCGTCGAGCAGCGCGGGCCGCAGCAGCACCGAGATGTTGCGGATGGTCTGAACCGTGCGCTCAGCGAGCTCGCGCGCCCGGTCGAGGCGGGCCTTGAGCGCCACCGGCGTTCCCGCAAGCAGCGCCTGCGCGTGCGAGATCTCGATCTGCAGCAGCGCCAGCGTCTGTCCGATCTCGTCGTGCAGCTCGCGCGACAGCTTGCGCCGGCCTTCCTCTTCGATCTCCAGGAGCCGCGCCGAGAGCTGCTGTAATTCGGCCTTGGCCTGCGCCACCTGGGCGAAGTTTTCCTCGGCCTGCCGCTCCAGGTTCTCCGCGTGCCGCAAGCTGAGACGCGCCACAAGGATGCACAGGAGCACGCTGCTCACCAGCATCATCAGCAGTCCCTCGGCCGCGCGCCGCCGCGTGCCGGCAAATTCGCCCTCGCTGTTCTGCAGGCGCTGCTGGTCGGCTGCGGTCAGGTCCCGCAGCACGTTATAAAGATCGCCGCGGCGCGGCACGATCTCGCCCTGCAGAAACGCCATCTGCGCCTTGTCCGTCGCGTGGGCCATAGTCTCCGGAATCGGCCGGATCAGCGCCCAGAACTCGCCCAGGCTCCTGCGAATTTGCGGAACCACTTTGCGATGGTTGGCCGCCCGGTCCAGCACCTGAAGCGCTCCCTCGTTCTCCCGCTCCATGACGTCCAACTGTGACAGCAGCAGCGTCCCTTGCGCCTGCGTCGGATCGATGAAATAGTCGCGGACGTAAATGCTGGCCAGCCAGAGATTGCGGCGCAGCAGGGTCAGGGCGTCGTCCTGCTCCACGAAGTGCCGATAGATCTCCAGGTGTTGCTGAGAGACCGTGGTTTGAATGTGGTACGCTTCGACGGCGGACAGGACCAGAACCACGATCACGGCGCCGTATCCGGCCCGCAGCACGGTGCGCTTGCTCCAGGCGAAAGCCACTGCATTCATCTTAGCGCCCGCTCGGAACCTCCTGAAAATACGATGTTCGCTGTATTCATTCGGACCCGCCGGAGGCCTAACATAAAATCATTCAGACCGCCCACTGCTTCAAATGGCGCTGGAGCATGGGCGTCTGCCAAACAAGAGAGTCGTTGCCCTCTCAAGGGCAACATGGGGCGGTTCCCAAACGCCGCCCCTCTTTTTTGGGTCCTTCCCCACGCTTTCTCCGCGTCTCAGCGCCTCCGCGTCAAAGCCCGCGACCCTCCTGCTATTCTGGAACTTATGCTCAGCGAGAAGTTGCGCGAGTTCGGCGTGGTGGGCGCCGGAGGCGCCGGGTTCCCAACCTACGTCAAAGCGCAATCTCAGGTCGAATACATGATCGCCAACGGGGCGGAGTGCGAGCCGCTGATCCACAAGGACGCGGAGCTCATGAAGCACTTCCCGGGCGAGATCCTGGCCGGCATGACCGCCATGATGCAGGCCATCGGCGCCGGCAAAGGTAAGTTCGGGGTCAAGACCAAGAACGCCGAGTCGATCGAGGCACTGAAGCATGCGCTCAAGGATGACCGGATCGAGTTTGTGCTGCTGGGCGATTTCTATCCCTCGGGCGACGAGTACGAGCTGGTGTACAGCGCCACGGGCCGCCTGATCCCGCCGGCCGGAATTCCGCTGCAGGTGGGGTGCGTCGTCAATAATGTCGAGACGCTGTACAACGTCACGCTGGCCGAACGCGGAACGGCCGTGACGGAGAAATTCCTGTCGGTCTGCGGCGCCGTGAAGGAAGCCAAGAGCCTCTGGGCGCCCGTAGGGACATCCTTTCGCGAGCTGATCGCGCGCGCCGGCGGGGCCACGGTGGAGGATTTTGGGCTCTTCGTCAGCGGGCTGATGATGGGCACGCTGACCTTCGACTTGGACGACGTGGTCACCAAGACCACAGGCGGGCTCATCATTCTGCCGCGCGATCATTACTTGCTGACGCGGAAGACGCGTTCGCTCGGCGAGATGGCGCATATCGGGAAGAGCGCGTGCGACCAGTGCAGTTACTGCACCGAGTTCTGCCCGCGCTACCTGCTCGGCTACGAAGTGATGCCACACAAGGTGATGCGCAGCCTCGGATTCACCCTGACCGGCGAGAAGATCTGGAACCAGTGGGCCGAGCTTTGCTGCGCCTGCGGACTCTGTACGCTCTACGCCTGCCCCGAGGACCTGTATCCGAAGGAGGCGTGCGACGCCGGCAAGCAGGACCGCCGGGCGGCGGGAATGAAGTTCGTGCAGCAGGCGCCAGTGGAAGTGCACCCGATGAAGGAATACCGGCGGGTGCCGCTGGCGCAGTTGCGCAGACGGTTGCAGGTGGACGAGTACGAGCGGGAGACGCCGTTTGACCCTTCGGCGTGGCAGCCTGCGTCGGTGCGGGTGAAGCTGAAGCAGCATGCCGGCCAGGCGGCGGCCCCCGCGGTGCAGGAAGGTAAGAAAGTCAGGAAGGGCCAGGTAGTGGGCCGCGTGGAAGAGGGCAAGCTCGGCGCCAACGTGCACGCCGGCATCGACGGCAAGGTGCGTACGGTGACGCCGGATTACATCGAGATTGTGGCGTAGAAGATGGCCAAGAATTCAATTGGATTGATCGAACTGACCAGCATCGCCTCGGGCTTCCTGGGTTGCGACGCGATGCTCAAGGCGGCGGATGTCGACCTGGTGCTCTCGCGTTCCATCTGCTCCGGCAAGTACATGGTGATGGTGCGCGGCGACGTGGCGGCCGTCGAGGCGGCGGTCGCGGCCGGGGTGGCGGGCACGCGGTTCTCGGTGATCGACTCCTTTGTGATTCCCAACCTGCATGAAGCCGTATTCCCCGCGCTTAGCGGCTCGACCAAGGTCGAGGCGCTGGAGGCGCTGGGCGTGGTCGAATCGTTCTCCGTGGCGAGCCTGATCGAAGGCGCGGATGCGGCGGTGAAGGCCGCCAATATCGAGCTGATCGAGATCCGCCTGGCCATGGCGCTGGGCGGCAAGGCCTTCGTGACCCTCACCGGCAACGTGGCGGCGGTCGAGGCCGCGGTGAGCGCGGCAGCCGCGGTGGTGGGTCAGAAGGGGATGCTGGTGAACAAGGTCGTCATTCCGCATCCGCGGCCGGAACTGCTCAACGAGATGATCTAGAATCCGTTCCCCCGCTGCCAGCACGGTAGTTATACTGGAGTTCACCTAAAATTAAGGACCTCCACATGAGTGCATTGGCAATCAGCCCCATGAAACGGGCTGTGCGTTTTTACGAAGCGCCGATCGGCAAGAAAGCGGTCATGGCCCTGACCGGCGCCCTGCTGTTCGGCTACGTCGTGGCGCATCTGCTCGGCAACTTGCAGATCTACTCTACGAATCCCGACCAGATCAACCGCTACGCCGCGTTCCTGCACAACCCATCCAACGCCTTGGCCCTGTGGGGAGCGAGGCTCGTGCTGCTGGCGGCGGTGATCCTGCACATCACGGCCAGCCTCCAGCTCTGGCTGCTGAAGCGCACGGCACGCCCGGTGGCCTACGTGAAGAAAGACGATCCCGGCGCCAACTATGCCTCGCGCACCATGTTGTGGAGCGGGCCGATCGTGGCGGCGTTTGTCATCTTTCACGTGTTACATCTCACCGTAGGCGCGGTGGTCCCGCTGCAGGAGGTGGGGCCGAACGAGCCCAACGTGCGGGCAAACGTAATCGCGGGCTTCCAGAATCCGGCGATCTCCGGCTTCTACATCCTGGCGATGGTGCTGCTCTGCATGCACCTCTACCACGGCCTGTGGAGTATGTTTCAATCGCTGGGGTTCAATCACCCCAGGTACACTCCGAAATTGAAAAAGGGCGCGGCCATCTGCGCCATCCTGATCGCGGCGGGGAACTGCTCGATTCCGATCGCGGTGATGACCGGGCTTCTGAGATAGGGGAAACATCCCAGCATGGAACTGAACGGAAAGTGCCCGACGGGGCCGATCGAGACGCGATGGGAACGGCATCGCTTCAATCTCAAGCTGGTGAATCCGGCCAACAAACGCAAGTACACGATCATCGTGGTAGGCACGGGCCTGGCGGGCGGCGCGGCCGCGGCCAGCCTGGCGGAACTGGGCTATCAGGTGAAGTGCTTCTGCTACCAGGATTCGCCGCGCCGCGCCCACTCCATCGCGGCCCAGGGCGGCATCAATGCAGCTAAGAACTATCACAACGACGGCGACAGCATCTACCGCCTGTTCTACGACACGGTCAAGGGCGGCGATTTCCGCGCCCGCGAATCCAACGTCTACCGGCTGGCGCAGATCAGCGTCGACATCATCGACCAGTGCGTGGCCCAGGGCGTGCCGTTCGCGCGGGAATATTCGGGATACCTGGATAACCGCAGCTTCGGCGGAGCGCAGGTCTCGCGGACCTTCTACGCACGCGGGCAGACGGGCCAGCAGTTGCTGCTCGGCGCATACCAGGCGCTGGAGCGGCAGATCGGCGCGGGCCAGGTCGAGATGCACGACCGCTGCGAAATGCTCGACCTGATCGTGATCGACGGACGCGCGCGCGGCATCGTGACGCGCGACCTTCGCACCGGCAAGATCGAGAGCCACCTTGGCGACGCGGTCGCGCTGGGCACCGGCGGCTACGGCAACGTGTTCTACCTCTCCACCAACGCGAAAGGCTGCAACACCACGGCTATATGGCGCGCGCACAAGCGCGGGGCGCTGTTCGGCAACCCGTGCTTCACACAGATTCACCCGACCTGCATCCCGGTGTCGGGCGAATACCAGAGCAAGCTGACCCTGATGAGCGAATCCCTGCGCAATGACGGTCGCGTGTGGGTGCCGCTCAAAGCGGGCGATAAGCGCGATCCCAGCCAGATCCCCGAGGCCGAGCGCGACTACTTCCTGGAGCGCAAGTACCCGAGCTTCGGCAACCTGGTGCCGCGCGACGTGGCCTCGCGCAACGCCAAGAACGTGTGCGACGAGGGCCGCGGCGTGGGCGGGACGGGGCTGGCGGTGTTCCTGGATTTCCGCGATGCCATCCAGAGGCTGGGCGCTGGCGTCATCAAAGAGCGCTACGGCAACCTGTTCGACATGTACGAGCGCATCACCGGCGAAGACCCGTACAAAACGCCGATGCGCATCTACCCGGCGATCCATTACACCATGGGCGGCCTGTGGGTGGACTACAACCTCATGTCGACCATTCCTGGACTGTACGTGATCGGCGAGGCGAACTTCAGCGATCACGGCGCCAACCGGCTGGGCGCGAGCGCGCTGATGCAGGGCCTCGCGGACGGCTACTTCGTCCTGCCGAACACGATTGGCGACTACCTGGCAAGCACCAAGTTCGACAAGGTGGACTCGTCGCACGCGGCGGCGAAGGAGGCGGAAGCCAGGGTCTGCGCGGTCACCAAGCGGCTTCTGGAAACCAAGGGAACGCGCAGCGTGGATCACTACCATCGTGAGCTGGGTAAGCTCATGTGGGAATACTGCGGGATGGCCCGCACTGCGGAGGGGTTGAAGCAAGCGCTCGGATTAATTCCGGAGATGCGCGAGCAGTACTGGCGCGACGTCAGGGTGCTGGGCACGGGCGACGAGTTGAACCAGTCGCTGGAGAAAGCCGGGCGCGTGGCGGACTTTTTCGAGCTGGCCGAGCTGATGTGCCTGGACGCGCTGGAGCGCAACGAGAGCTGTGGCGGCCATTTCCGCGAGGAGTACCAAACGCCGGAGGGAGAGGCGTCGCGCGACGACGAGCGCTACTCCTACGTGTCGGCATGGGAGTTCAAAGGCGTTGGTAACGCGCCTGTGCTTCACAAGGAGCCGTTGACCTTCGAATACGTGCACCCGTCGCAACGGAGCTACAAGTAATGAGACTCACTCTTCACATCTGGCGCCAGCAGAACTCCAGCGCTCCCGGCAAAATGGTGCGCTACGAGGTGCCCGACGTCAACGAGCACATGTCCTTCCTGGAAATGCTCGACGTGCTGAACGAGTCGCTGATCGCCAAGGGGGAAGAGCCCGTGGCGTTCGATCACGATTGCCGTGAAGGCATCTGCGGCATGTGCGGCTGCATGGTGAATGGCGTGGCGCACGGCCCCCTGCCCGGCACGACCCTGTGCCAGCTTCACATGCGGCACTTCAAGGACGGCGACGAGCTGTACCTGGAGCCGTGGCGCGCCAAGGCCTTCCCCGTGGTGAAGGACCTGGTGGTGGACCGCACCGCCTTCGACCGCATCATCGCGGCGGGCGGCTTCATTTCGGTTTCGACCGGCAGCGCGCCGGACGGCAACGCGATCCTGGTGCCCAAGGAAGATGCCGACCGGTCGATGGACGCGGCGGCGTGTATCGGCTGCGGTGCCTGCGTGGCCATGTGCCCCAACGCGGCGGCGGCCCTCTTTACCGGCGCGAAGATTGCGCACCTGGGCCTGTTGCCGCAGGGCCAGCCCGAGCGGATGCAGCGCGCCGAAGCGATGGTGGCCCAGGCGGCGGCGGAAGGCTTCGGCTACTGCACCAACCTGGGTGAGTGCGAAGCCGTATGCCCCAAGGAGATCAAGCTGGAAGTGATCGCGAGGATGAATCGGGACTTCCTGTCGGCAAGCTGGCGGGGGAGATAGCCGGTCGGTCATCTTCTCTCGAAGCCGCCCTCGACGTTCCGACCGGCGAATTCCTTCAACTGGGCCCTTTAGTGGCGTTTCGGCACTACGTTCAGGGTGTAAGTATTCCACCCGTGGCGAAGCCGCCGGCCTGTATGCATTCGAAATAGATCGTGTGAGTGCCCGGGCTAAGCGGTGTGAACATCACCCAATATCCGTCCGATACGGCGGGGGCGTAGATTCCGGGCGGCTGCGACCCGGCAATTCCGAAAGCCGACAGCAGGTAGCTGATCACGTTTCCGGTGGTCAGCATAAAGCTGAATACCGGCGACTCCGCGCGATACGCAGGCAAGTTCGATACTGGCACGTTGTCGATAGTCAGCTGCAGCCGAGGGTTATCTTGAGACAACTTGGCCTCCTCGCGCAGCGCAGGTAAACCTTTCTTGCCGTTAAAGGTGAAATCGGCGCAAGGAACAGCGTATGGACCTGGACCATCACAGTCCAGCAGCGCCGCGCCATCCGCCTGGGTGAGAACCGGGACTAATAGCGACGTGCCGGTGGGAACCGTGCAGGATCGGTTGATCGGTGAAGGCAGCGTACCGAACGATCCTGCCAGAAACCAGACCTGGCCCGACTGCCCCGCGGCGCAATGTGCCCCGGTTGCGTCGAGGTTCGGATTCGTTGCCGCGGGAATATTGAAGCAGCCATTGCCACCATCTCGCGCTCCATTCGCCATAGCTCAGTCCGTATGGTCTCGAATTAGGAGGGTAAATGCCCGGGTTCGGATTGCCCGAATCGTGGGCATTATCCGCCGCTAATTCCGTCGCCGATTGCCCGGTTGCAACGGAGGCTCCAGAGATTTGGGGCGCGTGCGTAACAGGTTTGAGGGTCCCCGAGGTCACTCCGGCGCCAAGCCCGCAATTTGGAAAGAGTTGCAGCATGGCAACTGCGGTCAATAGCCCCGCTTTCACATTCGTTCTGATCTTCATGGCTAATCACCTCTATCTTCGTCAGCGGCCTTAAGCCGCTTCTAGCTGTACATGCACGGTTCGCGTCCAAAAGCGCTCATCGCCGGCTCATTTTTTTCGTGGGAGGATGTACAATCTCGTGATACGGAGGGCCGATGTCTGAATCCAGCCCCGGCACTGTCACGCGCCTGTTGCACTCCTGGGGCGCGGGGGATAAGAGCGCGCGCGACGAACTGGCGCGCGTCGTCGACCGGGAGTTGCGAAGACTGGCAGCGGCATACCTGCGGCGCGAGCGCTCCGGCCATACGCTCCAACCGACCACCCTCGTCCACGAAGCCTGGCTTCGGCTGATCGGTCAAACTCACGTCGAGAGCCGGCACGCAACCACTTCTTCGCAATCGCGGCCACCCTCATGCGGCAGATCCTCGTCAATCACGCGCGGGACCGGAACGCCGCCAAGCGAAGCGGGGGTGAGAAACTGGCGCTGATCGAAGAGTCCGCCGCGGTCGAGCCCCGCACCGTAGACCTGATCGCGCTCGACGAAGCTCTGAATCGGCTGGCGGAGTTGGAACCGCGCCAGTGCCGCATCGTGGAGCTGCGCTTTTTCGGCGGCCTCACCGAGAAGGCGATCGCAGGCGTCTTGAACATCTCGGAGCCGACCGTCAGACGGGATTGGCGGATCGCCCGCGCGAGGCTCTACCAATACCTTGTCGGCGCCGACAGCCAAGGCCGCCAGGGAGCGGATGCCCGGCGTACGGTCTGCGCCGAATGAATCGCGCCATCTTCAGCGGTGCGGCAAGCGTATGACTCCCGAACGATGGCGCATGGTGAACGAGATCGTTGGCGCCGCCTGGGAGCGTCCGGGCGTCGAGCGCGACGCCTTTCTTCAACAGGCCTGCGGCTCCGACACCGCACTCCGCGCTGAGGTGGACGCCCTCCTCACTTCTGACCGGCACGCCGAAGACTTCTTGCAAACGCCGGGCGAATCCTCTTCGGGGATGCCGCTGATTGCAGCGTTCGCTTCAGCAGCCGGCGAAACCTCTGCGCCGGGCGACGATCTCGTTGGCACGAGTATCGGGCGCTACACGATTACCGGGCTGATCGGCAAGGGCGGAATGGGAGCGGTCTACCGCGCGGTCCGGACCGGCGACTTCCGAATGCAGGTCGCCGTGAAAGTTCTCAAACGGGGCACTGACACGGATGCCGCCTTGAAACGCTTCCGCGTCGAGCGGCAGATTCTCGCCCGGCTTCAGCACCCGAATATCGCTCACCTGCTCGATGGCGGCACGGCCGGGTCGGGGCTGCCGTATCTCGCCATGGAGCACGTCGATGGCGCGCCCCTGATGCAGTACGCGTCGGCACTCCCTTTGAAGCACCGCCTGGAATTGTTCCGGGCCGTCTGCGACGCGGTGCAATATGCCCACGAACGGCGCGTAGTACACCGCGATATCAAGCCCGCCAATATCCTCGTGACCGCCGACGGAGTTCCGAAGCTGCTGGACTTCGGAATCGCGAAACTGCTCGATCCCACTGCCGAGAATCTGACGATGGCGACGACCGCCACTGGGGGCCGCCTGATGACGCCCGCCTACGCGAGTCCCGAGCAGATTCGCGGCGAGCCGGTGACCGCTGCCACGGATATTTACTCGCTCGGCGCGGTGCTTTATGAGCTTCTGACCTTGTATCCGCCGCATAGGTTCGATTCCCGGTCGCCCGACGCCATTTACCAGGAGGTCTGTGAGCTCGATCCGCCATGGCCGAGCGCTCTCGTCAAGAACCTCGACCGCGACTTGGACAGTATTGTCCGGATGGCCATGCACAAGGACGCCGCGCGGCGGTACCGTTCGGCGAGGGAACTCTCCGAAGATCTGGGCCGCTTTCTGTGCGGCACGCCGGTGCGCGCGAGGCGCGACAGCTTGTTCTACCGCGGCCGCAAATACTACTCCCGAAAGCGCGGATACCTGGTTGCGATTGCGGCTTCGGCCGCAGTAGTCAGTCTGGCGATTTACCTCACCGGGGGTGCATTCGCCAGGTTCGGAGCAGCTTCGGCCGTCCAATCGATCGCAGTCTTGCCGCTGGAGAATCTGTCCGGTGACCGGGAGCAGGACTACTTCAGCGACGGCATGACCGCGGCCCTCATCGACGATCTCGCGCGGATTCGGAGCCTCCGCGTGATTTCCCGCACTTCCGTAATGACTTTCAAGGGAGCGCGCCGTCCTCTCCCGGAAATCGCACGCGCGCTCGGGGTGGGCCGGATTGCGGAGGGAACCGTGCTGCAATCCGGAACTCGCGTCCGCATCACGGTGCGCCTGTTGGACGCGAATCAGGACCGGCAGCTGTGGAGCGGAAGCTATGAAGGCGAGTCAAAGGATGTTCTCGCTCTCGAGCAAAGCGTGTCCGACGCGGTGGCAGGTGAAATCGGCACAGCTCTGACCGCCCCCGAACGGATCGGCCTCCGACGCAGCCACAAGGTTGACGTTGCGGCTTACGACTCGTATTTGCGGGGTCGCCAACAATACCTTACCGACTTCAATGATCTGCCGTCGCTGGAGAAGTCCATCGCGTTATTCCAGGAGGCGTTGCGGCTCGACCCGAAATACGCTCCCGCGTATGCGGGACTCGCCGAGGTCTACTACATGGCGTCGAGCAGGTTCTATCCGGCCGTGGAAGCGATGCCCAAGGCCAGGTCGGCGGCCTTGAAGGCCATCGAGCTCGACGACACGTTGAGCGATGCACACGCAACGCTGGGGCTCATCCGCTCTGTGTTCGATTACCAACGCGCCGAAGCCGCGAAGGAGTTCAAGCGAGCGCTCGATCTGAACCCCAGCGACGCGGTCGCTCACGTGTGGTACGGGTTCCATCTGGTCGGGTCCGGCCGGCCCGCGGATGGAATTGCCCAGGCAGAGCAGGCGCGCAAGCTCGATCCGGTCTCCCCGGGTTTGAACAGCTACATCGGCGCGCTCCTTTTCTACGCACACCGGTACGACGCGATGATCCTGCTGATGCGGGAGATCGTGGAGCGCTATCCAACAATGCTGGAACCTCGCTGGTGGACCTCTATGGCGTACGCCCAGAAGGGCGAGTACGCCAAGGCGATTCCCTTGGTCGAGTCCTGTTGCAGCAAGCTCCGGAACCCGATGACCGATGATACCCAGGCCTTTGCGCAGGTCGGTTACATGTTCGCCGTTTCCGGACGGGTCGACGAGGCCCGCCGAATGCTTGTGCAGTTGGAAGAACTCTCGGCAAAGCGTTACATCGGGCCGTTCACGACTGCGGTTCTGTGCGCGGGCCTGGGCGAACGGGAGAAGGCATTCCGCTGGCTGCAGCAGGCCCTGAATGAGCGGGAAGAGGAGATGGCTTATCTGAATCTGGATCCCCGCCTCGACGTGCTCCACTCCGACTCGCGCTGGCCGGTGTTATTGCGCGCAATCGGTTTGGCGCGTTAGTTAGCCGGCAATGCAAGCCGACTGTTGCGGATGGCTTCATTCCGTGCGACGATTCGGACCTTCCGCAGCGCGGAGGGCTCATTTCATACCTGGCTTGCCCGTGTCACGCGTAACCTTTTGATCGATCACTATCGCCGAACGCGTCAGGAGCGCAGGCCATCGCCCTCGCCACCCTGATCGCCCCTGGCACGATTTCAGACCACAGCGTCGCTACTAATCAGAACGAGAGTTTCAGAGCAAGCTGTACCACACGCCAGCTCTCGCCATTTTGATTGGTGGTGGCCGAGCTGGCAGTTGAGAGCGTCACGCAGCAGGCCTGTCCGAAGACGCCGCTGGTGATCGCCGGGCTGCCTACGCTGGCATCGCGCGGATTGCGGAAACTGGGATGGTTGAACGCGTTGAAGAACTCGGCGCGAAACACCAGGCGGATGCGCTCGCTGAAGTCGAAGCGCTTGCTTGCGCCGGCGTCCAGGTTCCAGTAGCTGGGGCCCTGGAAGATGTTGCGGCCGATGCCGAGGCCACCCGGCTCCGGGAACGTGAAAGCATCGGCGTTCGGAAAAAACACTGGACCAAGGACGCCGGCCTTTTCTTGTAGCGACGATTGAGGCAGGGAGACGCCGGGCTTTAGAGCGGCTCGGCTCTGCGCCGTATTGTTGGCAGTGAGCACGCCGGATCGCACCGTAAACGGCTCACCGGACTGATACGTGTAGATGCCGTTGATGCTCCAGCCGCCGACCACCTGGTTCAACGCACGCGAAGCGTTGGCCAGGATGGTTTTCCCCTTGCCGAACGGCAGCTCGTAGATTCCGGTCAGGTTGACTACGTGCTGCTGATCGAAGTCGCTGCGCGCGCGCTCGTTGCGGTAGTTGTGGCCATCGGCCGGAGTCCGGGCGCTGGTTGTGGTAAGGCCGCCTCCAACCGTCGCCTGCACCGGGTCGATGGAAAGATCGTCGATCGACTTGCTGAAGGTGTAACCGCCATTGAAAAGGATACCGGCCCTGTCGAAGCGCTTGCGGAAGGTGAACTGACCGGCATGATAGTTGGAGTCGCCCCCGTTGTCGATCATCAGGATCTGGTTGAACTGCTGGTTGGGACGAAGCAGCCCGGCCAGGGTGCTGCCCTCCAGACGCGAGGCGAAATTGCCGGCAGCGTTCTGCGTCAGGTCGGTCTGCGTGGTTGACGAATTGACAAAGGACTGGTTGGTGATGCCCTGTTGCAGGATGGGCACCGGCACCGCACCCGGGCATGGCGAGTTGTTGGCAAGCGTGCCGTCGGGACGGCAGCCTCCGCCGAGATTGAAGTTCTTCTGCATCGCCAGGAACGAGGGCAGGATCGGCTTGGCGTCGATCTGATTGACGTTCCAGGAGCGGTAGAGGCGCGTGCCGCGGCGTCCGACATACCCGGCACTGATCACGTAGCCGCCTTTGAGCTCGTGCTGGACGGTCAGGTTCCACATGTGCACGGTCGGCATCATCAGGTTCGGATCGAAGACGCGAATGTTGGGAGCGTTGCCAAGCACCTGCGCGGGAGGCGTCAGGAAGGTGGAGGGCTTCGCGGTGGGAGCGGGCATCGCGTTGGGGAAGCCGGCCCCAAGCCGGACATCGGGCACGCTGGCGCAACCCGGGGTGGTGACCAGTGCGCCGTTGGTTCCGCTGAAGCTGCTGCTGCACGTGAAGGTCTGCCCGGGCACGCTGGCGGCTACCGACGTGACCTGGAAGGTATTCACGGGGTCGAACGCAATGGCGTACCCGGACCGGATGACAGTCTTGTTCGATCCGCCCGGCTGCCAGGCAATGCCCAGGCGCGGCCCAATCGCTCCCAGATTGTTGTTGTTCCACCAGCGGTCTGCATGCACATAAGTCACCGGTCCCTGGCTGCCATCCACGTTCTTGTTCGGCAGGTAAACGCGGTTGCCGGCTTCTGTTGCCGGGAGGTTGACTTCCCAGCGCGCGCCATAGTTGATGGTGAGATCGCGGCGCACCTTCCACTCATCCTGGAAGTAGAAGTTCGATTGCTTGGCGCGCTGGCCCTGCACCCACACATTGACGGTCTTCGGCGTGGCCAGAAACGGGGCGAACGTATCGTGGCTCAGATCGCCCATGAAGACCTCCGTGAGGCCGGCGGGGATGCCCAGAAGGTCATTGATCGTTCCTTGGAGCCGGTTGAGATCCGTAGAGGCGATACCCGCCACCGTGGACGTGCCGAGTGCCGGAAGGTTGAAGCCCACGGGCGGGCGCGTGGTGCGCGACAGGGAAATGGCGGGCGTGAGGCTGGTGCCGCCGACATCGCCGCGCTGATCGTTGTGCTGGTAGAAACGGATATTGCCTCCGAAGCGGAAAACGTGGCTACCCTTGATGTAGCTCATGTTCTCCACAACCTGGTAGGTATTGACCGCGCGATAGGTGTGCGGGTTGGCGGTATAGTCCACGTCGGAATTGTTGAAGGTAAACCGGGGTGTGTTGGGAAATAGCGGATTGGCTTCACCCTGGGTAAACAGGAACTGCCACCGCGAGAACCCCAGTGTCAGATCGTTGACCAGCCGGGGGGAGAGAACGCTCCGGAAACCGACGGCGATGTTGGTGGCGGGACGGAAGACCTCGCCGCGCGGCGGATAGCCGGGGAGGATCACCGGCCGGCTGTTGAGCGGGTCCCCATTCAGAGTATCCTGCTCGCCGCCGAGATAGCGGAAGAAGGCTGAGTGCTTGGAGTTGAAATAGTGATCGATGCGGCCCAGGTATTGCGGACCGCGCACCCGAAACGGGGTGTTCCACTGGTAAATCCCGGTATTGAGACCGTCACCGGCGCTGTAGGCATTCGGGGCGGGATAGCCGCCGAGCACGCCTTTCACGGCCGAATCGAGGCCGATCTTCGCTGGGTCGTTGGCGAAGATGTTGTAGCTCGCGACGCAATTGGCGTCGGTGTTGGTGGTGCAGTTGCGAATGCCCGGCGCAAGCGCCCCCGTGCGTGGATCCACGAGCAGGGCGCTATTCTGCGTGATCCGCTGGCCGGCGATTACCAGCGGGTTGGTCGGGTTGGCGACCCAGTAGCGGTAGACTCCGCCGAGGGCGGCGGGCGTGTAAAGATCGACCGTTTCCCCGAAATCCTTGTCAATGGGGTCCGCGAAGTTCACCTTCTGCCCCTGCCAGCTTACGAAGATGAAAGTCTTGTTCTTGCGAATCGGGCCGCCGAGTTCCCACCCGTATTGGTTGAGCTGGATGACGGGCTTCAGCAAGCCCTGCGCGTTCGAATAGAACTCCTGTGCGTTCAGCGCGGTGTTGCGGAAGAACTCGAAGACCGAACCGTGGATCTGGTTGGTCCCGGAGCGCGTGGCGATGGACACATTAGCGCCGGAGTTGCGTCCCTCCTCCGCAGTGGGGTTGGACGTCGTGACCTTGAACTCCTGCACGTTGTCCGGGTGCAGCCGGAATATGTTGCTCACCGGGTTGGGATTCGTGCTCTCGTTGGCCTCGATGCCGTCGATCGTGACGTTAACAGCCGATGCCCGAGCGCCGTTGACGTTCACCGTGTTGCCCGAGCGCTGCACAACACCGGGCTCGTACATCAGCAGGTTGAGAGGATTGCGGCCGTTGAGGGGCAGGTTCACCACGGCCTTCTGCTCAACCACGTTACCCAACGTTGCGGAGGATGTCTGAAGCGCCTCGGCGGCGCCGGTCACTTCCACGCTCTCCGAGGCCGCGCCGACTTCCATCGTGAGATCGACTGTGAGCGGGGTGTTGACTTGCACCACATTGCCGGAGCGGACCAGTGCGCGGAAGCCCGAAGCCTCGGCCCTAAGCAGGTACGAGCCGACCGGGATGGCGGGAAATGCATAGACCCCGGCCTCGGTGGTGGTCTGCTTCTCTATGACGCCGGTGGACTCGTTCGTAAGTGTGACCATGGCGCCGGGGATAACCGCGCCGGAGGAGTCGCGCACGGTGCCCGAAATCTGAGACGTCGACGTTTGGGCGGCGCATGACAGCGCCAGAATGAGAGCTATCGCAAGCGATGTCGTTAGACGGAAGGTCATCAGCTCACCCCTAATGGGTTCGGTTGTAGCACATCCAGGAGTGCCGGGCAAGGTAAATCGCTGCGCTGACTCGATGCAGGAGCGGAGGCCTGGAGGCTGTTGGCGGCGGCGTTACCGCGAATTCCAGCAACCCATTGAAGCCAGGCGGGTTACGATAATTCAGGGCACACAATGGTGCATCTTTGGCATCCTTCGGGTTCCTGCGCTCCCCTCCAAGCGCCCCCAACCGGCCCGGTGGCCCTAGCTTACAGGAAAAATTGAACCTATCATGGAGGAGCCTCGTTTCTCCTTATGGAAACGAAGGCCATGGCAACCGCAGCGCTAGCTTTGGAGGTTCTGAACGGAACGGCTTCCGGCGGCGGGCTTGTCAACCCGGTGGCGATCATCCCCGGAGGCCGAAATCTGACGCAGAATAGCCTGGAAAATACTCTGGTCGGGCGCTGTCTCAGCGGCGATGAAGCCGCGTGGGAGGAGCTTGTCCGCGTCCATACCCGCCAAGTCTATGGGCTCTGCTTCCGTTTCACCAATAGCACCCCGGAGGCGCAGGACCTTACGCAAGAGGTTTTCTTGCGCGTTTTCAAGACGATCCGGACCTTCCGCAGCGCGGAAGGCTCGTTTCATACCTGGCTTGCCCGGGTCACGCGTAACCTTTTGATCGATCACTATCGCCGAACGCGTCAGGAGCGGGTCACGGATTCGATCGAAGAGCAGTTGCCCATGCTCGAGGAAGAGGGAGCGGCCGCGGCCGCCCGGCCCGACCAGGCGGTCGCCGGCCGTGAAGCCAGCGAGATCCTTCAGGCAACCCTCCAGAAGCTGTCGCCGGATCTTCGCGAAGCGGTAATCTTAAGGGATTTGCAGGAAATGGAGTATCGGGATATCGCCCAGGTGTTGAATATCCCGGAGGGAACGGTCAAGTCGAGAATCAACCGGGGACGCGCCGAACTGGCGCGTCTCTTGCGCAAGCAGAAGCTGGCGTTATGAACTGCGCCGAGATCGAAATTCTGATCTGCGATTACGTGGACGGCACACTGGCCCCGGCCGAAAAGGCCGAGGTCGAACGGCACCTTGCCGCCTGTTCCGCCTGCGCCGAGTTGGCCGCCGATTCCCGCGCTGCCGTCACGTTCATCGAGCGCGCTTCGGACGTCGAGCCGCCGCCAGAGCTGATTACGAAGATTCTGTTCGATGCCCCCTGGGCGCGTCACAAGCCCAAACCCAGCGGCGGGCTCGCCTGGTTGAAGGGGTGGTTCGGCCCGGTGCTTCGGCCTAAGTTCGTGATGGGCGCTGCCATGACGATCCTGTCGTTTTCGATGTTTACCAGGTTCGTGACGCCCATCCGGCAGTTGAAGCCCAGCGATCTCAAGCCCAGTGAAGTGTGGGCGTCCATCGAGCTGCACGCCAATCTTACCTGGGCGCGCACCGTGAAGTATTACGAAAACCTGAAAGTGGTTTACCAGATTCAAACCCTGCTGCGCGATTACCAGCAGCAGGTGGACGAGCAGAAGCCGGCCCCCGCCGATCAACGCAAGACCGACGACCGGAAGCTGCCCGTGAAAGCTTTGCCTCCCGCGGGAGAACCTACATCAAAACCGCAGGGGGGATCGCAATAAGCGATCGAGTGAGGGATACCATGAACTGTCAAAATCATCCGGAAGTAGCGGCCACTGCTTATTGCCGCGCCTGCGGCAAACCGGTCTGCGACCAGTGCCGCCGCGACGCCTGGGGAACCGTCTATTGTGCCGAACACGCACCCGCGCCGGCGCCCGTGCCGCCAGCCGCCGAACCCGCCGGCGCGCCCACGGGCGCTCAGGTCCCGCCTTCGCCGTATGTCGCCGGCCCAGCCGCGGCGCCCCCGAGCGGCTACGTCTACTCCGACGTCTCCCCCGGCTTGGCCTTGTTCCTGGGCATGATCCCGGGCGTCGGCGCCATCTATAACGGCCAGTATGCCAAAGGCCTGCTGCACGCCATCATCTGGGGCGTCCTGGTGAGCATCGTCAACTCGAATGCGGCACACGGCATGGAACCGATCTTCGGCATGTTGATCGCGGCGTGGATGGCTTACATGGCGTTCGAGGCTTATCACACCGCCCGCAAGCGCCGCCTTGGCGAGCCGGTCGACGAGTACTCCAGCATTCTGAACCTGCGCGGGTCGCACAACATCCCGATCGTGGCCATCGGCCTGATCGTGATGGGCGTACTCTTCCTGCTGCACACGCTGAACCTGCTCGATTTCGAGTACGTGGTACGCTATTGGCCCGTGCTGTTGATCGCCGCCGGAGTGTACCTGCTCTTCGGCCGCCTGAGCGGTAGGACTGGCGACCCGGAGGTCCGCCATGAGAGATAACCGTTCCCTGGTATGCGCCCTCCGCGGCCCCGTCACACTGATCACGCTGGGTGTGCTGTTCGCCCTGAACAATTTCACGCCGTACGGGTTCGATAAGACTTGGCCGGTATTGCTGATCGTCTTCGGCTTGTTGAGCCTGGCGCGCCGCGGACTGGAGCCGGCGCCTTCGCAGCCGGCCCCCGGATTTCCGCCGCCTAATTTTCCGCCCCCTACGGTTCCGCCGCAGGGCAGCTATGCGCATAGCACCTACGCGCAGTCGGGGCCCGCGAAGGGCGGATTCGGCGCCAGCGCGCCGTCAAAGCCCGAGCCCGCGCCCGACACCACCGCGAAGGGAGACTCCGTATGAGGCGCTCGTTTACCGGACCCCTGTTGCTGCTCATCATCGGCGGTGTCTTTCTGTGGCGCAATCTGCATCCGGAAACGCCTATTTTCGATCTTGCCGCGCAGTACTGGCCGTTCCTGCTTATCGGCTGGGGCCTGATTCGCCTGGTCGAGGTGCTCATCTGGCACCGGGAAGGCGGGGTCCGCGGCAGTTTCTCCGGCGGCGAAGTCCTGCTGGTTATCCTGATCTGCATCGTGGGCTCCGGTATCTGGACCGCCCACGAGCACCGCATGGGTTGGTGGTTCAACGATGTCGGGTTCTGGGGGCAGCAGTACGATTACCCGGTGTCCGCCACCGCGCCGGCCGCCGGCATGAAACGCATCGTATTCGAAAACCCGCGCGGCAGCATCAAGGTTACCGGCAGCGATACCACTGACGTCGTCGTCAACGGTCACAAGCTGATTCGCGCCTACAACAAAGACGACGCCGAGCGCACCAACGGCAATACGCCGGTCGAGATCGTTCCCCAGGGCGATCGCCTGCTCGTCCGCACCAACCAGGATCGGGTGCCGAACAACCAGCGCCTGAGCGACGATCTCGAAGTCACCGTGCCCAAGGGCGTCGCGGTCGAGTCGCGCGGCTCGTCGGGCGACCATGAGATCAACGACGTCGATGGCGACGTGGAGATCAACTCCAGCCACGGCGACGTCCGCCTCAGCCGCATCGGCGGTAATGTGCGCCTCGATGTCAGCCGCAGCGACCTGATCCGCGCCCTCGACGTCAAGGGCCGGTTCGATCTTCAGGGCCGCGGCTCCGATGTGGAGCTCGAGAATATCTCCGGGCAGGTGACCATCAACGGCGCCTTCACCGGCACTCAGGATTTCAAAAACCTCGCCAAGCCGCTGCAATTCGAAGGTGCGCGCAATACCGAGCTCAGCGTGCAGGCGGTGCCCGGCCGCGTCAACATGGACCTCAGCCAATTCGAGGCCAAAGACGTCGTCGGACCGGTGCGGTTGGTCACGCGCTCCCGCGACATCAAGATGGACCAGTTCACGAACTCGGTGGAGCTCGAGACCGAGCGCGGCGATATCGAGCTCAATCCCGGTAAGACGCCTCTGGCGTCGATCGAGGTGCGCAGCGGCACGGGCAAGGTTGAGCTGGTCCTGCCGGACAAGGCGGCCTTCCAGCTCGAAGCCGTGGCCCAGCGCGGCGATGCCGTCAACGATTACGGCGCGCCGATCACCAAGGAATCCAGCCAGCACAGCGCGACGCTGCGCGGCAAGGTGGGCGACGGTCCGTCCATCAAGATCACTTCCCAGCGCGGCTGGATCTCGGTGCGCAAGGAAGGCACGCCTCCCAGTGAGGTCCTGCCCGACACACCGAAGGACAAGGTACCGAAAACTCTCCACGATCTCAAGGACAGCGAAGTCAAGATGTAAGGGTTGGCGCGGACCGCCCCGCGCCAATTGTCCCCCAAACGTCGCGACACGTCTCTCGATCAGGGCCGAGTCACGCCCCTGTTCGCGAGAATTCGGATCTGCGGAAAGAAGATTCGCCCGTCGAAGACATCCTGGTTTCCCAAAGTGGGATCCCACCCGAACCGGACTTGCGACGGAGCGGTCACAAGGAACCGCAAAGGATGCTGCAACACAGTCTGTTCATTCCAGCTTACCGACATGATCCGCTGGTCGGGAATGAAATCCAGTCCGACCGTGTACCGGCCCGGCCCCGGCAGCGGCAGATCGACGCTACGCACGTCGGGATGCATGACCGAGGTCTCCGAACGTAAGCGGATTCGGCCGGCTCCGGCGCACTCCGCCGAGAGCAGATATCGCGAGCCGAATTCGCCGGCGGATACCAGTGGCTCCTTTTGCGGCGGGCACGGCGCGCGAAACTCGAAAACCGCTCGAACGTGGAGACTCGGATTCAGTAAGGGCCGAAATTGCTCCACCGGACTGAACCATCGCGCAAGCCGGACGTACGCGCCGGGGTCCGCTTGCACGAACTGGTCATATGGCCCCTGCACCCCCAATGCGAGATTTGCGGCGATGCAGTAAAGAAGGAGGCCGGCCAGCCCGATCATTGCAACCGCGCGGATTCCAGCCCGCTGTAGAGTTTGCAGCAGCACCCCCGTGGCCACGCACGCAATGAACAGAAGGTAAGGCGCGAAATCGACTTCGTATCGTTGGGAGGTAAATGGCAGTGAGGCGAGAACCAGGACTATGCCTGTCGCGCAAACCAACATGGCGGCAAGAAAGCCGCGAACCATGCGCTGGCCTGTCCATGGTCTCCGCCAGATCAGCATCGCGGGCGCCAGAAAAATCAGCGGGCAGAGGCTCAGCACACCGGCTATCGGTTCCAGAAAATAGTCCGCCGGGGGGGCCGCGGAATTGAAAGGACCGCGCAGGGCGAGTCGAAAAAACGGGAATTCGGCGACAAGGTCCGGCGGGCAAGCCAGCAGATAATACAGGCCGCGGGGAAGATTGCCGATCGACCCACGGAAATTCCGGTACAGATCGCCGCCCAGCAGGTAGCGCGTGCCGAATTCCAGAAAATTGCCGAACCTGACGTAATTGTAGGCGGCGATTGCCAACCCGCAGAGGACCACAGGGACCGCGAAGGCGACAACGTCGCTTCGGACCAAACGCCTTGGTCCGCTCATGGCGCGATCTGGAAGCCAAATGAGCAGCACGAATGCTGCCGCGGAGGCTAGTCCCAGGTGTGGGCGGCACCCGATCGCCAGTCCGAAGCAAATCCCCGAGAGTGCCGCGCACAACGCTGAGCGGCGGGTAGCGGTCAGTAGCCTGAAAACGAAATAGAAACCTGCGCTCGAACAGAGGTAGCCGCCCGCAATTGCAACTTCGTACACTTTGACCCTGTGGAGCAGAAACGGCACCGATTGCGCCACACCGAGAGCGATCAGCAGAAGCGCATAGAGGCTGACCGGGAGGCAAATGCCAAGCCGCGAGAGCATTTCCGCGAACAACGCCGATAACAGCAAATAGGCCCCAAGGGTCAACAGAAAGGCTGCGAAGTTCTCCGGCAGATCGTGTCTGGTGAGCAAATACCAGGGAGTAAACAGCAGCAGGGCGGGTGCTGCTCCGTGGTAGAGATAGTAATGCCGCTTGTCGAGCACGGTATCCAGGAGCCGGAAAGGCCTGTTGGTTTGGTCGCTCCATGGGTCGGGAAGGGCAAGCAATTCCGGCGATGGTTCAATCGGCAGGCGGACTTGGCCGCTCGCGAATGATCGGCCAAGCAGGTCGTAGTATCCGTTGACGGCATCGCTTCCTTTGATCGGATGAGCCGGCAGGCCGTAAAACGCTTCTAACCCGCTGTCCCAAGCGAATCGGTCGCTCACGGCCCCGATACCGATGATCCAGAAATAAAGGATGCCGATGGCGGCGGCGGTTGCGTACCGGGCGGCTCGGTATTTGGCGCTGTGTGCGATCGAAATCGGCACCGTGCCTGCGCCGGCGTCGTCTGCTCCTTTGGTAGCGGGCTGACTCAAAATATCGTCTCTGTAACCTGCGACGCATCAGTTTACCTCATCGGGCCGGGGTGGAGCGTCAGAGCCGTCACGCTTAGGCCAACGCGAAACGCCGTAAGTATCGTCTGTCCCGGATGGTGACAAGCGTCAGATTTCCTGCATGGGAATCCGGATCTCAGTCTTCTGTACATGCCTGGGTCTCCGACTCCGCAGGATCGTCCGCGCACTTGCGTCTGGCGCACGCAGCCGTTTTGCTTTCCGGAAGCCTGACGCCACCAGTGAAAGCCCTGCTCCACAATGGTTCGGCATCGGCCCATAGCTATTGCTTGATCACGATAAACCAAGCGGCAATGATCGGACCCTGTGGGCCGCGGCCACCTCTGCCGGGCGTTGGCGGCGGAGCGTCGGCAGGCGGCGCCGGGGCCGGGCCACGTTCGGGTTGGAAGAGGTAGACGTTGTGCGTCTTGGGATCGACGGCGATCGTCTTCGCACCGGCAAACGTGGCGACGGTGTCCACCACGGTGTACTTGTCGGGCGAATCCTGGTGAACGACCGTAACGTTGCCCTGGCCGCCGTTCGGAATGAAGATCAGCTTTTTCGACGCATCCCATCCCAAGGCATCCACCCGCGTGCCGTTCTTAATGGTGGCCACGACCTTGCCGGTATTCGGATCAACCACAACTGACGTGTTGTTGCATCCCGAGAAAATGCGGTCGGACGCTTTGTCATACGCGATCCCGGTCGGGCCTTCGCAGGACGCGAGCGGCCAGGACGCGGTCGCCTTCCATGTCTTGACGTCGATCACCTGGATCGTGTTCTTACTTTCGTTGTTGACGAATATGTGCCCCTTGCCGTCGGCCGCGGCGCCCTCCGGCGCGGTGTCCTCGAGCTCCACCGTGGCAACGATATCGCCTGTCTTCGGATCGAGCGCGGTGAGCGTGCCGATGGGACGGCTATGGTTCGTCAGAATGATCTTGTCGTCCGGCTCATCGTACATGATGCCGTCGAGGCCGCCCTGGCTCACGCTGATCCGCTTGATCTCGGCCAGCGTCTTCAGATCGAACATCAAGACCGTCTTGTCGCCGCCGTTGGTGGTAAAGCCGTGACCTGCCTTAGTGGCTATGCCGGCGCCGTGCACTCCGGGTGTGTTCGGAATATCGCCGAGCACTTTGCCGGTGGCGCCCTCGACCACCATCATGTGGGTGCCGCGCGACACAAACACTCGCCCCGTGGCGGATTCGACAGCGACGTAGTCAGTGCCGCCGTCGCCCTTGATATCGAACTTCTCGACCGTGAATGTCTGCGCACGCCCGATGCCGTTTGCGGCCAGCATGCCTGCGAAAAGAACCGCGGCTGCGGCTGGTAAGCTTCTGCTCATATTGCCTCCATTCGTTTCTTGCCCAGGACTCAGTCCCTGGTCTCGGTGCCGTCGGCTTTCACCAATACTTCATGCTTCTTGCCGTTCCTGCCGGTGTAGGCAGCTTCATACATGGTCTCGCCGTCCCTCATGAACAACTCCACCATTCCGAGTTTTCCGTCGGCGACCTTCTTCAGAATGGCAGCCCTGGCAGCGGCTGGAATGGAATCGATGGTCGTCTCTTCTTCGACCACCAGGAGTTTTCCCTTTGTGTCTACATTGAAATCGCGGTGTTTGCCACCGAGCATGGTCTCCACCTCGTACTGGGCAACGCCGTGCTCAGTTTCTTTGCCGATGTTTTTAATCTCGGCGCCCTTCAACTCTCCCTGAATGGTCGTCTGGACTGCCGGCGGTAGGTCTTTGAGGGCAAGCTTCTTCTCGGCGACCGCCGAGGTCGGCAACAGGGCAGCCAAAGCAGAAATGATGGTGAGTGTTCGCATTAGAAATCAGACTCCTTGGCCAGTATGGGAGACGATTCTGAAGAATCCGTGAATAGTGCGCATATTAAACCGCCGGCAGGAGCAGGCGGGCGGTCGATCCCCTGCCGGGCGCGCTTTCGACCTGGATCTCGCCACCGTGCCGCCTGGCGATCGATTGCGCGATCGAGAGCCCCAGCCCCACTCCGCCGATCTTCCTGGAGCGGTCTTTGGCCGCCCTGTAAAAGCGCTCAAAAATGTGCGGCAACTCGTCGGCGGCAATCCCGATCCCATTGTCACGGACCTCTAATGTTGCCATCGGCCGTTCTCCTTTGCGGCAAAGACCGAGGTGCACTTGTACCTCTCCGCCGGGCTTCGAGTACTTGATCGCATTGTCGAGCAGAATGAGCACGGCGCGGCGCAGCGCGCGGAAATCGCCCGAGACGGTGCATCCGTTGAAATCATCGGCCGCCAGCTTGATTCCAGCGGCTTCCGCCAGAACCCGGGCATCGGCGCAGGCGGCGCGGACCAGGTCGGCGAGCGCAAGCGGCTCCAGGACCGTCTCTTCGATATTGGCGTCGGCGCGGGCCAGCAGCATCAGGTCTTCAATCAGGTCGGTAGTCCGCTCGCTTTCCGCGAGAATGCGGTCCAGCGCCTCGGAGTATTCCTTCTCGCTGCGCGGTTTCTTGCGAATCACCTCCGCGGTCGTGCGGATGATCGCCACCGGAGTCCGCAACTCGTGAGATGCATCGGCAGTGAATTGAGTGACGCGGCGAAACGAGTCCTGCAGGCGCGCCAGCATGGCGTTCAATGTCGCCGAAAGCTGGTCAAGTTCGTCGCCCGTGCCGCGAAGCGGCAATCGCTCGGAAAGATTGTGCGCTTCGATATCGCCCGCGGTGCGAGCGATTTGCTCGACGGGCGCCAGGGCGCGGCGGCTCATCCAATAGCCGCCGGCGGAAGCGAGCAGCAGCAGGAGCGGGCTCGCGAGCACCGCCGTCCAGGTAAATGCGTCGAGCATCTCGGCGAACTCGTCGGTCGGCATTCCGATTTGGATCGAACCTGCCGCCACAGCGGCCGATAGCACGCGTACAGGCTTTCCGTTCAGCGTTGAGGTTTCCACTCTGCCGCGATTCGGCAGGCGCGAGGGATCGGGCGGAGCAGCGCCCCATCCTTGCGTTCCCGGAGACTGATAAAGCCACCGGCCGGCGCTGTCGGCGATGCGGAACCGGCTGCCCGCGGGCGCCAGAGAGGCATGTTGGATCAGTTCTTCCAACGACCGATCGCCGCCGGAGGCTTGCAGCCGGACAAAACCTCTCATCTCCCGCAGCCGGAAGCGCAGATCCTTGTCGACGGTGTCATTGATGCTGTCCCGAATTGCGAACCAGACCCCGATGCCCACGGCGGCAAAGGTCGCCGCCAGGATCGCGCCGTACCAGGCGGTCAGGCGAAATCGGATCGTACGGCGGTTCACGGTTCCTCCCGCAGAATGTAGCCATATCCGCGCACGGTATGGATCAGCTTGCGCGCATGCTTCAGTTCGATCTTTTCCCGCAGGTGCCTGATGAACGCGTCCACGGTGTTGGCCTCGATATCCTCCTCGAATCCCCAGACTCCCTCGATAATGGCCGATCGCGCAACCACGCGATTGGCGCGGCGCATCAGGAACTCGAGCACGCGGTACTCGGTGGCCGTAAGGCTCAGAAGCTTGCCAGCGCGCGACACCTCGTGACATGCCGGGTCAAGCACCAGGTCGTGAATCTGCAAGGTTGGTTTCTGGGGTTGTCCCGAGCGCCTCGAGATCGCGCGCAAGCGGGCGAGCAGGACCCGGAAGGAGAACGGTTTGGTAAGGTAATCGTCCGCGCCGGCGTCGAGGCCGCGGACCACGTCGCTGGCCGCGTCCCGGGCGGTGAGCATCAATACGGGTGTCTGCCTGCCGCCGGCACGCAGCCGGCGGACAAGCTCGATGCCATCCATGCGCGGCATCATGACATCCAGAAGAATCGCGTCGAAATCACACGTTTCAGCGGCATGGAGTCCCTCGACGCCGTCGCTCGCCAGAACAACAGTGTGGTTCTCCTCTTCCAAGCCCTGGCGCAGCGCTTCGCGCATCGAGATTTCATCTTCCACTATCAGAATCCACACGCCGGGCCTCAGAAGGTGAATTTGATTTGCGATTCCAGGCGGCGGTTATCGGCCGTTTCATAGAATCCTTCGCCGTTTTGCCCGCCCGCAATCTGGTTGGCGGACCCGAAATACGGTGACGTGATATTTCCGATGATCGGGCCGGGGTTCGTATGATTCAGCAGGTTGCGGATGGACATGCCGATGCTCAGGTTGAACCGGTGAGGCGTGGTTGGGGTCCCGATAAGGCCGCCCAGGCCCCGGCCCGTCGCCGCCTGCAATGGGTTGCCGCCTCCGCCCCCGGAGCGCGGATCGCCTCCGATCGATCCGCGCTCCCTGCCAAATCCGAAGACCTTCGCAACGCGCAGGTTCACGTTGTACTGGCCGGGTCCCCGTCCGTAATTCCGCGGCAGGAGTGGCTCGGTGGCGGTGGGATTCGGGTCGAGCAGGCCGTACGACGTTGGGATCACGCCGGTCTTATTGGGATCGGTGGCCATTCCGGGGCGGGCATTGAACTGCGTCGTGCCGAAAAGATCGTTGCCGGCGGTGATATCGAACGGCGTGCCCGACTGCATCACCACAAAAGGACTGATGCGCACGGCCCATCGCAGGTTGATCGACCCGCCGACGGTGGCGCGATGATGTACGTCGGTAGCCGCGGGGCCGTACTCGCCGTCGAAGTTATAAGGATTTGCGGGAAAGGTGCCTATGCCATCGGTGTTGCTGTGCGCACGGTTGAACACGTAGAAGCCGAACAACGACAGGCCCGGATTCAGCTTGGCGTTCACGTTCGAAATCACCTGGTTCTGGTTGTAAAGCCCCGACGATTCCATCAGGTTGACGGCGCCGGGGCGCCCCAGGGGATAGATACCGCTGTTGCGCACTGCCGGGTCGTAAGTGCCCGGCAGCGGAGCGTTGATGTCTTGCGAACGGAAGAGATGCAGGCCGTGCGAATTCGTGTATGTGACCGCCAGCGTGGTGTTGTGCGGCAACTGGCGCTCCAGGGTAGCCGCCGACTGCATGATGTAGGGCGCCCGCATGCTCGAGCTGATTCTTTGGATCACGGGCATCGATTGCGAGCCGGCCAGCGCGGCCAGAGGCGGGAGATTCGGATAGAAATCGGGATTGGCGACGACGTACTGCTGCTGGACGACGCCGTTGTAGCGTTCCGCGGCTAGCGTGTTGGAGAGCGGGAAGCGATCGTAAAAGATGCCGAATCCCGCGCGCAGCACTGTTTTCGCGCGCTTGCCCGCGCCACCTCCGGGCGCCCAGGCGAAAGCCACGCGCGGCGCGATATCGCGGTAGTCGTGAATATTGCTCTGGGTCTCGTAGCGCAGTCCGAGGCTCAAGGTGAAATTCGGCCGGAGACGCCACTCGTCACCGGCGAAGATACCGGCGTCCACCTGGTGGACACTCAAACCTTTAATTCCAGTGCCGACGCTGAACTGCGTGGCGCCGCCTCCCAGATTGCGAATCTGCGTCGGAGTGTAGTTGAGACTCATGAACAACAGCGTTCGGCGGTAGCGCTCGATGGACGTGATCGGCGCCAGGACCATCTCGCCCTGAGGATCCAGCACCGGCCGGTTCTGTGCGTCCAGCACTGGCGCCAACCCGCCGCCGGCGAAGGTGAAAGTGCCGTTGAAATTCTGCGGTGAAACGTTTTCATCCGCCTGGCCGCGCAGGCGGACGCCGAAGCGCCACGAATGCCTCCCTTTCATCATGGACGTGTAGTTTTGCAGCTCGTAGCTGTTCTGCGTGTCGAACGTGCGGCCGAGGGTCGCCCCGCCATCGTTGAACGATTGCAGCACCTGGACCAAGGGGCCGGCGGTATTGGCAATCGACTGGCTGGCGCTTCGATAGTACTGAAAGCGCGTTTCATTCACCGCCTTTCCGATCAGAACTGTCTCCGCCGCCTGTACCGTCTGGTTGGTGAACTGCGAGTGGTAGCCGCGCGAAACCAGGTCGAAGCCGCCGATCCCGTTGTCCTGAACATCGGAGTGCGAAATGCCATAGCGGAGCATGAGAGTGTTGTTCTCACTGACCTGGTAGTCGACGCGCGGGCTGACGTTGGTATACCGTCCCGGAGTGACCAGTGCCCCGGCAGACGGCGCGATGGCGAACGTCTCCGGGTTCACCACAACTGCGTTGAAGATCGACCCGTTGTCCACCCTGTTGTGCTGGGCGTCCACTGTAAACGAGGATCTACGGGTGAGCGGACCTCCGGCGTTGCCTTCGAACTCGTTGAGCAGAAAATACGCCTTTTCCGGCGAATAGGGATTGCGCGTGTTCCAGAAATCGTTGGCGAAATTCCACTGGGCCGTGCCCCGGTACTTGTCCGACCCCGGTTTGGTGAAGATCTCGATCTTGCCATATCCCAGTTTGTCGTATTCCGGCGAAAAGGGATTCTGATTGATACGAATCTCGCGGATCGATTCCTTAGGCGGCAACTGGCCGCCGCTGAAGCCGTCGATAAAGATGGAGCCGCCGTTGGGACCGGCGGAAGGTCCGGCGAGAGCCTGCAAGTCCGCCGCGAGATCGTCCGGATCGTCGGAGAGGGCGTCGAGATCGGCGCCTTTCAGCACAACCGCGCTGGCGTTGCTCGTCGAGTCCGTGCTCAAGGCCGGTGCGGAGTTCTCCGCCACTGTCACATTCTCCGACAGGGAGGCCACCTTCAAGGTGAGGTTCAGTACCTGCGTTCCGGGCCGCAGTGCGACCTTGGCCGGCTGGGTCTGCCTCAACTGCGGGGCCGATGCCTCGACCAGATAGCTTCCTGGCGGCAGGCCTGAAAAAGTGTACGAGCCGGTCTTGTCCGCGACGGTGGTCCGCACCGGCCCCGATGATCCGCTCAACGTGACGCTGGCTTCCGGAATGAGTGCGCCACTTTCGTCTGCCACCTGGCCGCGCAAGATCGCGGTCTGGGCAAACAGGCCTGGCGAAACCAGCAGGAAGCAGAGGAACAATTTCCGAGGCATCTTTCGCATTGCTTAACGAAGTAGAGTGTCCGCGGGGCGATGAGGCGGCAATACCACGCCGAGAAACCCTCAATGTTGGAGGATACAACCGGATTCTGAAGAATTACTGAACGTCCGGCCTGACGAGGGCCGAACGGTACAAGATCCTGTTGGTTCCTGGCGCCAGGCTAATCCAGCTTCTTGTGGAAACGAAGCGCGCTGAAGACCAGGACGGTCACGCCATACACGGCCAGGCAGACCATCTGCGGCCATAGCACCGACACGCCCACGCCCTTCAGAAAGATTCCACGGACGACCTCCATGAAGTAGCGCAGGGGGTTCAGGTAGGTCAGCCACTGCACTACCACCGGCATGTTGCGGATGGGGAAGGTAAACCCGCTGAGCATGAAGGCCGGGGTGGAGAAGAAGAAGTTCATCATCATGGCCTGCTGCTGGGTGTGGGAGATGGTCGAAAGGAACAGGCCCGCTCCCAGGTTCGTCATCAGAAAAAGCGTGGAACAGAACAGCAGCAGGAGAAAGCTTCCTCGCAGCGGTACGTGGAAGACCAGCAGCGCCACCGTGGTGATCAGGACCACGTCCACCAGGCCGATGAGCGCGAAGGGCAGGGTCTTGCCGAGCATCAGTTCGATGGGGCGCATGGGGGTGACCATCAACTGCTCCATGGTGCCGATCTCTTTTTCGCGCACGATGGCGAGCGCGGTAAGCATGAGCGTCACCAGCATGACGATGTTGGAGATCACGCCGGGGACGAAGAAGTTGCGGCTGTAGAGATCGGGGTTGAACCAGACGCGGGTGCCGGCCACGACGTCTGGGGCGGCCACACGCGCGGGAGATCCGGGGCTGCGGGCCATGAGCCGGATGCGCTGCTGTTTCTCCATCACGTCGGCGGAGAACTGGGCGATGACGGTGCCGGCATAGCTGGAGACCAGCGACGCGGTGTTGGAGTCGGTGCCATCGACCAGTACCTGGACCTCCGTGGGGCGGCGGCGGTCGAGATCGCGGGCGAAGCCGGGCAGCACGCGGACCACGGCCTGCACATCGCCGCGATCAAGCAGGCGCTGCACGTCTTCTTCGCTGCGCGGCGTGGCGACCACCTCGAAGCGGCCGGAACCGGCGAAGCGGTCGTGCAGATCGCGGCTGACGGGCGTGCCGTCCATGTCCATCCAGGCGATGCGCGCGCGATCGACGTCGAGGTTCACGGCGAACCCGAAGATGATCAACTGCACCACGGGAGGGATGAAGAGCAGGGTGCGCATGCGCGGCTCGCGCAGCACCTGGTTGAATTCCTTGCGAATGATGACGAGGACTCGTTCCCACATAGGATTCACGCCAGCTTTTGATTGAGTTTGCGCGTGGCCAGGCGGAAGACCACCAGCGCGTAGAGCACCAGAAAGGCCAGTTGAGCCCAGAGCACGGTCAGCCCGACGCCTTTCAGGAAGATGCCTTTGAGGATCGTCACCACGTAGCGCGCCGGGATAATGTAGGTGATGGCTTGGATGACGACCGGCATGTTCCCGATGGTGTAGACGAAACCGGAGAGCAGGAACGCCGGCAGGAACGAACTCAGAATGCCCATCTGGTACGCCTGCAACTGAGTCTTCGCCGCCGCCGATACGAAGATGCCCCAGAACAGCGAGCCGAAGAGGAACACGCACGTGGAGACCGTCAGCAACACCAGGCTGCCGCGGAAGGGAACCGAAAAGACGAAGACGCCGACGAGAAACGCGATGGCGGCATCGGCCAGCCCGACCACGAAATATGCCAGCATCTTGCCGAGCACCAGCTCGGCGGGGCGCAACGGCGTGGAGAGGAGCTGCTCCATGGTGCCCATTTCCCATTCGCGTGCGATGGTGAGCGACGTCAAGAGCGCGGCGATGATCTGGAGAATCACGGCGACCAGGCCGGGCACCACGTAATTGCGGGATTCCAGCGAGCTGTTGTACCAGACGCGCAGACGGGCGTCGATGGGCTGAGTCAGGCGCTCGCCGCCGCGGCGGTTCATGGCGTCGGTGCGGATGGAGAGCGAGTAGTTGCGCACCAGCGATTCCGCGTAGCCGAGCGCGATGGAGGCGGTATTGGAATCGCTGCCATCGAGCAGGATCTGCACCTGGGCCTGGCGGCCGGCGCCGAGGCTTCTCGAGTAATCGCGCGGGACTACGAGGCCCATGAGGATTTGGCTACGGTCGATGGCACGCTCCAGGGCGGCGTAATCGTCGACTTCGGCCTGGATATCGAAAAAGCGCGAGCCGCGGAACTGGCGGATGAGCTCGCGGCTTTGCGAGGTCTGATCCTGGTCGTAGACATAGGTGGGGATGCGGTCGACATCGAGGCTGAGCGCAAACCCGAACAGCAGCAGCATCATGAGGGGAACGGCGAGCGCCATTCCCAGGCTGCGGGCATCGCGCGTGATGTGGTGCAGTTCCTTGACGGCGACGGCGCGCAGACGGCGTCTGCTCATGCAGCCCTCTTCTCTTCGGCTTCGATCATGGCCACGAAGACGTCTTCCATCGAGGGCTGGATGCGCTCCAGCCTGTTAACCGCGATTTGCCTGGCCCCCAGGCGTTCCCTGACGCGCGCGGGGCCGGAGGCCGGATCGTACACGGTCACGTGGAGTCCCGCGCCGAAGACGGCGACGTCGCTGACGCCTTCGACTCCTTCGAGAGCGCGCATGGTCTCCAGCGGATCGCCGGTTTCGAGATTCAGGAGGATGTGGCTGGAGAGGCCGTTTTTCAGGTCCTCCGGGGTGCCGAGGGCGATCACCTTGCCGCGGTACATCAAGGCCAGGCGGTGGCAGTACTCGGCTTCGTCCATGTAGTGGGTGCTGACGAAAATGGTGTGGCCGGTCTCGGCGAGGTCGTGGATGAGATGCCAGAAGGCGCCGCGGGCGAGGGGATCGACGCCCGAGGTGGGCTCATCGAGGAAGAGCACCGGCGGATCGTGTAGGATTGCGCAGCCGAGGGCGAGACGCTGTTTCCACCCGCCGCTCAGGGTACGGGTCATGGCGCCACGGCGCTCGGTGAGGTTGGCCATCTGGAGGACGTAGTCCTTTCGCTCGGGGCGGAGGGCTTTGGGCACGGAGTACATGCCGGAGAAGAAGTCGATGTTCTCTTCCACAGTGAGGTCGTCGTAGAGCGAGAACTTCTGCGACATGTAGCCGATGTTCTTGCGGATCTCTTCGGGCTGGCCGGCGACGTCGAGGCCGCTGACGCTGGCGCGTCCGGAGGTGGGAGTCAGCAGGCCGCAGAGCATGCGGATGGTGGTGGACTTGCCGGCGCCGTTGGGGCCGAGGAAACCGAAGATCTCTCCCTTGGAGACTTCGAGGGAAACGTGGTCCACAGCCACGAAGGAGCCGAAGGCTTTGACCAGTTCGTGGATCTCGACCGCGGTGCCGTTGTGATTCACGAGCGCGCTACTCCTTCTTCGGCGTGGATGGCTTTGATGAACGCGCCTTCCAGGTTGGCCGCGTCCATCTCCTGCTTCATCCTGCCGGGTGGGGAGCAGCGGATCAGGCGGCCCTTGTGGAGCAGCCCGACGCGGTTGCAGCGTTCGGCTTCGTCGAGATAGGCGGTGGTCATGAAGATGGTGATGCCGTCTTTGAGCAGCTCGTAGAGGATGGCCCAGAAGTCGCGGCGGGAGACGGGATCGACGCCGTTGGTGGGCTCGTCCAGGAAGAGAATTTCGGGCTTGTGCAGCAGGGTGCACATGAGGGCCAGTTTCTGTTTCATGCCGCCGGAGAGTTTTCCGCCCTGCCGGTCGCGGAAGGGCTCCATGCGGGTCATCTGGAGAAGACGCGCGGTGAGCTGGTCGCGCTCGCTGCCGACGATGCCGAAGAGGTCGGCGTAGAAGACCATGTTCTCTTCTACGGTGAGGTCCTGGTAGAGGCCGAAGCGCTGGGCCATGTAGCCGATTTGGTCTTTCACGGCCTGCGATTCGCGCGCGGCGTCGTGGCCGGCGACGCGGGCGGTGCCGGAGGTGGGGTTCATGAGGCCGCAAAGCATGCGGAGGGTGGTAGTTTTGCCCGCGCCATCGGGACCGACCAGGCCGAAGATCTCGCCCTGAGAGACGGAGAGGTTCAGGCGATCGACGGCGGTGATGGCGCCGAAGGTTTTGGTCAGGTCGCGGGTTTCGATGATGGATGGCATCACTGCCCCAGTGGGATCTCCGCGTCTACCGGCATGTTGAGTTTGAGCTCGCGGCCTGGGTTTTCGACGTCGATTTTGATGCGGTAGACCAGCTTCACGCGCTCCTGCTGGGTCTGGATCTGCTTGGGGGTGAATTCCGCCTGCGAGGAGATGAAGCTGATACGGCCGTTGAAGGCCTTGTCCTTGAAGGAGTCGGTGGTGACCTTGACCTTGGCGCCGATCTTCACTTTGCCGAGGTCGGTCTCGTTGACATAGGCGCGGACCCAGGGGTGGTCGATGTCGCCGACGGTGACGACGCTTGTGCCCGGCGCGAGCACCTCGCCGACGTCGGCGGACTTGACGAGGACCACGCCATCGCAGGGCGAAGCGGCGATGGTATCGCTTAACTGCGAATCGATCAGAGTGACGTTGGCCCTCGTGCGAACGATTTCGGCGCGGCGGGTAGCCAGTTCCTGCTCGCGGCGCCTGAGCTCGATGGCGGAAGCTTCGGCCATCTTGAGCGCGCCGCGGGAGCGTTCGACCTGCGCCTGCTGGGCCTGGATCTGCTCCTGGCGGGGTCCGGCGAGGACGAGATCTTCGCGCTCCTTGGCGGACTTGGACATGGCTTCGGCGTTCTCCCAATTGCGGCGGTACTGGTCGCGCTGCGCGGTGGAGATGTCGTCGTTCTTGTAGAGGGTCTGGGCGCGGTCCCAGTCTTTTTTCGAGCGGTCGAGCTCGGCGGCGGCGGCTTCGACGGCGGCATGGGCGTCGGCTTTTTCCTGCGGGCGGGAGCCGTTTTTGAGCTCGGCGAGGCGCGCTTCGGCGGCGGCCAGGTCGCCGCACCGGGTCTCGATATCGGCGGCGAGCGTGGCGCGCTGCAATTCCACGGCGGTTTGGGCCTGCGCAAGCTGGGTTTCGTTGGAGAGCACGGACGCACTCTCGCGCTCGCGCTGAGCTACCAGTTGATCGCGATCGAGACGGGCGATGACCTGGCCTTTTTGGACGCTGTCGCCTTCGTTGACGGTGCGTTCGATGAGCCTGCCGGCGGTCTTGAAGGCGATATCCACCTCGGTGAGCTCGATGTTGCCGGAGACGACCAGGCGGTCTTCCGGAGCCTTTCCGCCGCCGCGCAGGGCGTACACTGCCGCGCCGGCGGCGGCCAGCAACACGATCGGAATGAGGATTTTTTTCATGGCTATTGCACCATCCTCCGCACCGCGCCCATCGCCTGTGCTAGGTCGATGCGCGCCAGGTTGTAGTTGTACAGGGCCGCGGTCTGGTTGTCCTGCGCGCGTTCCAGGCGGGTCTGCGCGTCGGTGACCTCGAGCGCGATGGCCACGCCGGCGTCGTTGCGGCGGCGCGCCTGGGTCAGCTCGTTTTGAGCTAGCTCGAGGCCCTCTTTGGCCACCTTCACTTCGTCTTCCGCCGATCGCAGGCTGTCCAGGGCGAGCCGGACGTCGAGCTCGATCTGTTCCTTGAGGTCGCCGGTCTTGACTTTTTCCGCGCGGTACTGCGAGGCGGATTCGGCGCGCCGGGCGTCGCGGCGTCCGCCGTCGAAGATCGGGATGCGCACGGAGACGCCCACGGTGCGCGTGGGCAGCGAGCTATCGAAGCCGGTGCCGCTGGCACCGTAGTCGCCGAACGCGGAGACGCTGGGCAGGCGCTCCATTTTGGTGGCGCTGTAGGACAGGCGCGCGTTACTTTCGCGCTCCTGCTGGGCCTTGTAGTCGGGGCGCTCCTGAATGGCCTGGGCCCGCGCGGCTTCCAGCGTCACGGCATCGACCGGGGTGTAGGCGAGTTTGTCGGTGAGCAGCAGGTCGGTATCGAGCCGCGTGCCCATGGCGCGCAGAAGCTGGAGCCGCGCGGCGCGCTGGGCGTTCTGGGCGACGAGCAGGCGCTGGCGGTCGTTGGCGAGCTGCACGCGGGCGCGGGTGATCTCGATGCCGGTGCCGGTGCCGGCAGCTTTGAGGTTTTCGGCCTGCTTCTGGAGAGCCTCGGAGAGGACCATGTTGGCTTTCGCAGTCTCGACGTCGGCATCGGCCTTGACCGCGGCGAGGTAGGCGCGCGCGACCTGGGATGCGACCTGTTCTTCGGTGCCGTTTAGGTCTGCCTTGGCCGCGGTGATTCCGACCTTGGCGGCCTGGAAGCGGCGGATGGACGAGAAGTCGAAGACGGACTGCGCGCCCGAGACCCGCGCGTCCATGACGGTGAAGGGTCCGACGAACGTGGGGAACTGAATGCCGAGAACAGGTAGCTGGAGCTGGATGCCCACCGCGGCGAGATTCCGCGTCATGTTCTGTTCGGAAAACGCGGCGGAGAGGTCGGGTAGCAGGGCAGCGCGCGCTTCGGCCGACCGGGACTCCGCCTGCTTTTCGGCTTCCGTCGAAAGTTGCACCTTGGCACTGCCTTCGGGCGCGATGGCGATCGCTACGGCGCGTTTCAAGCTAAGTTCGAGGGGGCCGTTGATGGCTGGTTTCTCGGCGGCCCAGACAGCGGCAGACAGCATCAGCGCGAGTGCGGTTCTCATTCTGACATCTCCTCTCCGTTCGGCGCCGGCGCGCGGAAACCCGCGCTCAAGAACCTGACGAGGCGCTCCATGCGGCTGTGGAAGTCCTCGGGAGCAGAAGGAAAGACGGGAGTGCCGCACATGGTGTGGGACATGGCGCCGATCATGAAATGGACTCTCCATCGGAACTCGGGCTCGGGCAAGCCGGGCAGGGTGCGGCGCAGGGCGTCAAAGAACCGCTGGCCGGTGGGCTGGAAGTGCTTCTGCACGATGGACGGCAGGAGGCCTTCGGCGTGGATTCGCCCCATGATTCGGACAAACATCGGATCGACGGAGGCGGCGTCCGCTGCGGGGACGAAGAAGGCGCGCAGAATTTCTTCGACGGGGACGGGCGCTCCGGCAGCCTTGGTCTCAAGGCAATTGAGCATTGCTATTCTGGCTTGGTTGACGGGATCGGCCTTGCGGGCGACCAGGTCATCGAGCAGGCGCTCCTTTGAGCCGAAGTGGTAATGCACGGCGGCGAGGTTAACTCCTGCTCCAGCAATTATTTGCCTCAGAGACGTGGCGGCGTACCCCTGTTCGGCGAAGAGCCGCTCGGCAGCTTCGAGGATCTTTTCTTTCGTCTCAGTCATTCAAACGTATGATTGAATTATACGACTAATTATGTGAGAGTCAAGACCAAGACCGTGCAACGGCGCACGAGAATCCGACACCAGTCTTTGAAACGTAGACATTTCAGCGAGCCGTTACGCCGGCTTTCTACGCGTGACGGGACATGGGGGAGAACATGATCGAGAGAATTCTGGCGGCCTGGTGCCGCAACATGCACGATGGCGCGATGTGGCCGATGCACGGCAAGTACATCTGCCGGAAGTGCCTGCGCGAGCATGCCGTGGCGTGGGAGCGCAAAGCGGCCGCGGCCGAGAGGCCTTCGAGGGCGGTCGCCAGCGCTCCTGTTAGCATGGACGTTTGCGCCTAGGGATCCACACGTCGACGGCGGGGTCGCTGGAGGGCGCGGCGTTGAAGGCCGCGGAACTTGGCGCCAACACATTTCAGATTTTTTCGGCGAGCCCGCGGATGTGGCGCGCCCGTCTGCCGGATGCGGAACAGGTACGCCGCCTTCGCGAGGCGCGTGAGCGCTTCGACCTCTATCCGCTGGTTATCCACGTCAATTACCTGGTGAACATGGCCTCGCCCGACCCGGTGATTCGGCCGCGATCGATCGCGGCGTTTCGAGGCGAGCTGGACCGGGCGCTGGCCATCGGTGCCGAGTACCTGGTGGTGCATCCCGGCAGCTACCGCGGCGGCACACCGGAGCAGGGGATCGAGGCGCTGGTGGAGGGCCTGGCGGACGCTGCCAGAGGGCTGCGATTCGACGGGCTGCAGGTGCTGATCGAGAACACCGCCGGCGCAGGGTGCCACCTGGGCAGCCGGTTCGATGAGCTGCAATCGATCCGCGGGATGGCGGCGGAGCGCGCGGGTCTGGACGTCGGCTTCTGCCTGGATACGTGCCATCTGCTGGCCGCGGGATTCGATATCGCGCGATCGCGCGGCCTGGGCGCGATGCTGAAGCAGGCGGAGAGCGTGCTGGGGCTGGAGCATGTGCGGGTCATCCACGCCAACGACTCGAAAGCTCCGCTGGGCTCGAACGTGGACCGGCACGCCAATATCGGCGAGGGGCACATCGGGCGCGCGGGGTTCCATCGCATCCTGTGTCATCCGAAGCTGCGCCGCAAGCCGTTCATCCTGGAGACTCCGGTGGATGACGAAGGAGACGACCGGCGGAACCTCGACACGCTCAAGCTGCTGGCACGGCGGAGTGGATAACACCAGCCTTAAACGGCTACGATGGGATTTTACCCCCCGCAAAGAACAGTCTATGCCCGAGAAGCCGTACGACCATATCCAGATCGAACTGAAGTGGCACGAGCGCTGGCAGAACGCCGACTTCTACAAGGCCGAGGAGAACTCCTCGAAGCCCAAGTACTATGTGCTCGAAATGCTGCCCTATCCGAGCGGGACGCTGCACATCGGGCACATCCGCAACTACTCGATCGGCGACGCGCTGGCGCGCTACAAGTGGATGCGCGGTTTCAACGTGCTTCATCCGATGGGCTGGGATGCGTTCGGACTGCCGGCCGAAAATGCCGCGATCGCCAACAAGCGGCCGCCGCGCGAATGGACGCTGCAGAATATCAGGGCCATGAAGAAGACGCACCGCCGCTTCGGCTTCAGCTACGACTGGGACCGGGAGGTCTCCACTTGCGAGCCGGAATACTACCGCTGGAACCAGTGGTTCTTCCTGCAGATGCTGGAGCGCAGGCTGGCCTATCGCAAGAAAGCGCTGCTGAACTGGTGTCCGAAGTGCGCCACCGTGCTGGCCAACGAGCAGGTGGTGGACGGCTGCTGTTGGCGGCACGAAGACACGCCCGTCGAACAGCGCGCGCTGGAGCAGTGGTTCCTCAAGATTACCGATTACGCGGATCAACTGCTGGACGACATGGCGCAGTTGGAAGGCGGCTGGCCGGAGCGCGTCCTGACGATGCAGCGCAACTGGATCGGCCGCAGCGAAGGTGCGGAGATCGATTTCGGCGTGGCGCAGGATGCCGAACGGCGCATCCGTGTGTTCACCACGCGAGTCGATACCATCTACGGCGCCACGTGCGTCATCATGGCTCCCGAACATCCGCTGAACGAAACCCTGCTGGATACCGAAGCCAAGGCGCGCGCCAAGGCCATGGTCGACGCGCGGGCGGGCCGCGATCCGGGCGATATCGAGAAAGAGGGTTTTTTCACCGGCCACTACGCCATCAATCCTTACAGCGGCGAAAAGGTCCCCATCTGGATCGGAAACTTCGTTCTGATGGGGTACGGCACGGGCGCGATCATGGCGGTCCCGGCGCACGACGAGCGCGACTTCGAGTTCTGCCGCAAGTACGGGATCGCGGTGCGGCCGGTGATCCGGCCGGCGGATGGCGCGCTGGCTGTCGAGCCCGGTTTGCAAGAGGCGTTCTGCGACTACGGGATCGTGGAGAATTCGGGCGAGTGGAGCGGGCTGGCCAGCGAAGAGGCGCGCCGCCGGATGGCCGCGCACGCGGAGCAGCACGGATTCGGCAAGGCCGCGATCACGTACCGCATCAAGGATTGGGGCATCTCGCGGCAGCGCTACTGGGGCACGCCGATCCCGGTGATCCACTGCCAGGCGTGCGGTGTGGTGCCGGTACCGGAGGATCAACTGCCGGTGGTGCTGCCGGAGAACGTCGAGATCACGGGGACGGGACGCTCGCCGCTCGAGGCGGTGCCCGAGTTCGTCAACGTGAAGTGCCCCAAGTGCGGCGTCAGTGCGCGGCGCGAGACGGACACGATGGACACGTTCATCGACAGCTCGTGGTACTTCTACCGCTACTGCGACGCGCACAATTCGGCGGCGCCGTTCGATCCGGCGAAGATCGCCTACTGGTTCGAGATCGATCAGTACATCGGCGGGGTGGAGCACGCGATTCTGCACCTGATCTACTCGCGGTTTTTCACCAAGGTGATGCGCGATATCGGTCTGGTGCGCAACAGCGAGCCGGCGCGGCGGCTGTTCACGCAGGGTATGGTGATCGCCGAGGGCGCCAAGATGTCGAAATCGCGGGGCAACGTGGTGGGCGCGGACATGCTGGCGGAAAAGTTCGGGGCCGACACCGCGCGCATGTTCGTGCTGTTCGCCGCGCCGCCGGAGAAGGAGGTCGACTGGCGCGCCGAAGGGGCGGAGGGCATCTACCGTTTCCTGGGGCGCGTGTACCGGTTCGCGATGCGCAATCTCCCGCAGCAGGAGCGCTCCGGGAGCGCCGACCGCGCGGTGATGCGCAAGCTGCATCAGACGCTGAAGAAGATCACCGAGGATTTCGAGACGCGCTGGCACTTCAACACGTGCATCGCGTCGATCATGGAGCTGGTCAATACGCTGTACGCCGAGGAGCAGAACATCTCGGCGCAGGTGATGCCGCAGATTCTGGAGACGCTGGCGCTGGTGCTGGCGCCATTCGCGCCTTACGTCTCGCAGGAGATCTGGGACGAGCTGGGCAGACAGGGTCCGGTGTTCCGCCAGGCGTGGCCGGCGTTCGACCCCGAACTGGCGAAAGAAGATGAAGCGGAGATCGTAGTGCAGGTGAACGGCAAGGTGCGGTCGCGCCTGTTCGCTCCGTTCGGGACGGCGAAGGAAGAGCTGGAAACCCGCGCGCTCGCCGATGAGAAGGTGAAGGGGCTGGTGCAAGGCAAGCAGGTGGTGAAGGTGGTCGCGGTGCCGGACAAGCTGGTGAACGTGGTGGTGAAGTAGGTGACCGTTCCCAAGTGAATCCCGTCGGGGCCCTTACTTCCCGGTGTTCATACCGCCCAGAAAATGTTCCAACGCCTTCCGGAGTTCGGGAATCCGCGATGAGGCTACATTCCAGACCTCTTCGAGATCAACCCCGATATAGTCGTGGATGAGGACGTCGCGCATCCCGCAGATCGCCTTCCAATCGAGTGATGGCAGGCGGCCACGCATATCCGCTGAGATCCGCTTGGCCGCCTCCCCGATCACTTCCACGTTCCGGATGACTGCGTCCTGCAACTCTTCCGACGCGAAGAATGCGTCCTTGCCCGGGGTGATAAATCGGGCGATGCGCTGGCAACGTTCCAGGATGTGATGGAGGTAGAGTCGGTCGTCCTTCACAAAGGCGTGGCCTCACGGAGAATCCTGTCACGCACGTACCAGTGGAGGGACCCCTCGGTGCCGATATGGACCTTCATTCCAAGCAGCGCCTGCAGATCCTGGACCAAGCCAGCGTGATCCATCAGACTCCGCCCCGGTTCCCACGCCACCAACAGATCGAGATCGCTGTCCTCATGGGCTTCACCCCGGGCGACGGAGCCGAATACACGCAGATTGTGAGCGCCGTACACTCCGGCCAGGCGGAGGATCTCGGCTCTGCGTTCGGTCCGCAAGGCCTCCAGACTCACCATATCTTGATTGTGCGACAGTTTGGGGCTGTTCAGTGAGCCATCAGCCCCACTACCGTCTCCAGATGGTACGTCTGCGGGAACAGGTCGACCAGCGTCATCCGTTCGATGACATAGCCGCCGCCGATCAAACCCGACAGGTCGCGGGCCAGGGTCGCGGGGTCGCAGGCCACGATCACCAACTGGCGCGGTCTGAGCTCGGTCAAACGCTTGACCACGGCCTTGCCGAGGCCGGCACGAGGCGGGTCGAGCACCACTAAATCCGGCGCTTTGGCCAGGGCTGACAGGTGCTCTTCGGCGGTCTGCTGCTGGGCGCGCAAATTCGACAAGCCGGCGCGTTCGGCGTTGAATTGCAGGTCGCGCACCGCCCCGGCGCCGGATTCCACGGCGGTCACCTCGCGGAAGCGGCGCGCCAGGGGTAAGGAGAGCAAGCCAACGCCGGCATAGAGGTCGGCGGCGGTATCGCCCTGGGCGTCGCCGAGAGCGGCGTCCACCAGCTCGTCGAGCAGGAGGCGGTTCACCTGGAAAAACGAATTGCTGCTGACCCGGAAGCGGCCCTGGTAATCCAGGGCGCCTTCCACGACGCCTTGGATTTCCGCGGCGCACCAATCGAAGAACCGGCGCGCCACCGGGCGGTCGGTCTCGAGCACGTTGATCTGCACCTGGCGCTCGTCGGTGAAGACCTCCAGGGCGCGCATGAATTTCGGCCAGCGGCTGTCGCGCGCCATGCGGTTGAGCGCGACGATCGCTTCACTGATCTTGGGCGACGATACCGGGCATTCGGCCACGGCGCAAAGCTTGTGCGACCGCGCCTCGCGATATCCGAGGCGGGTCTCTTCGACGGCAAGCTGCACGCGATTGCGGTAGCCGAAGGGCGCCGCCGCCACGGTGCGGATCTCCCCCGGCGCTTCGATCTTGCCGAGGCGGCGCAGCTCCTCGGCGAGAATCGCGCGTTTGGCGTCAAGCTGGAACTCGTAGGGCGCGTGCTGGTAGTGACAGCCGCCGCAGCGCTGGAAGACCGGGCAGGGCGCAGCGACGCGATCGGGCGCGGCCTCGATCACCTCCAGCATGCGGGCGCGGACGAGGCCCGGCTTCTGCTGTTCTGCCAGGGCGCGAATGCGTTCCCCGGGCAGGACGAATGGAGCGAACACCACGCGTCCGTCCAGGCGGGCCAACCCGTCGCCGCCGTACACCAGCTTCTCCACCCGGACTTCGAAATTGCTTACGATAGGAGTTACTCCCGTACCTTTTACCATGAAAACACGAGTCTTCTCCGGAATGCAGCCCACCGGAAACCTGCACATCGGCAATTACCTGGGAGCCCTCAAGAACTGGGTGCGCATCCAGAACGACTATGAGTGTATCTTCTGTATCGTCGATTTGCACGCGGTCACGCTCTACCAGGATCCCGCCGAGCTGCGCGCCAAGATCCTGGAGATCGCGGCGCTCTACCTGGCGGCTGGGATCGACCCGAAAACCTGCGCGATTATGGTGCAATCGTCCGTGCCGGCGCACGCCGAGCTCGCCTGGATGCTTACTTGCGTCACGCCGGTGGGCTGGCTGGAGCGCATGACGCAGTACAAAGTGAAGGCGGCCAAACAGGAGTCGGTCAGCGACGGAATCCTGCAATACCCGGTGCTGATGGCCGCAGACATTATGCTCTACCAGGCGGGGATCGTGCCGGTGGGCGAGGACCAGGCGCAGCACCTGGAGCTGACGCGCGACATCGCGCAGCGCTTCAATTCGCTCTATGGCGACACCTTCGTGGTCCCCGACACCAGCCTGCCGACAGTGGGTGCGCGCGTGATGGGTCTCGACGATCCCACCCAGAAGATGAGCAAATCCACGACGGGAACAGGGCACGCGGTCGCGCTGCTGGATCCTCCGGACAAGATCCGCAAGACCATCATGCGCGCCACCACCGACTCGAACCCGTGCGTGGCGTTCGAAGGCGCCGGGCCGGGCGTGCTCAACCTGATCGCGATCTACCAGGCCTTCGACGGCACCAGCGATGAAGCGGCGAGAGCACAGTTCACCGGTTTGCGCTACGGAGACCTGAAGAAGAAAGTGGCGGAGATGGTGATTTCGCACCTGGAGCCGTTCCAAAAACGCTACCGGGAGATCACGGCCGATCCAGGGTATCTGGCGGGCGTGTTGCGTGAAGGCGCGGAACGAGTCGCGCCGATCGCCAACGCGACGGTACGGACGGTGAAACAACGGATGGGATTGTATTCAGATTGAACGCGCCGCCGCGGCTCAGTTGATGGCGGCGAATTCCTGAGGCCTGTTGAGCGTGGAGGTTTGCAGATTTTCGAGGGCCTCCACCACGCGCTCCACCAGGTCGTCGGTCTGGCTCATCGCGGTGCGGGTGGATTGAATCACGTGATTCTGCGAGGCCAGGGCTGCCTCGAAATCCTTCAGGTCTTCGGCCATGCTTTCGTGCAGGGTGGCTACGTGCCGCCGGACGGTGTCCACGGTCTGCTCGATTCGCTTGATCCGCTGTTCTACATCGGCAGGCGCTTCGGCAGCGGCGGCAATGGGACGGCGCGGCGGAGCTGCCGGATGAGTCTTGGCGGCCATGACCACTCCGACGGCATCGAAGAATGCCGCCAGCTTTTCCGGCGGCCATTGGGCCATTTCGTCATGGCGGACACGGATCACGAGCTCGAAGTGCGACTCGGGCGGTGCCGCCGGCGTCAGGCCGGATTGCACGGGGCCGTCCTCCTCCAGTTCCGCGGGCTGTCTCATGATGGGAAATTGTTTCGCTGAAGTCATGCCTGAGCCGAGTTTATCCCGAGTGCTCGCCGGGAACCGTGCTATCAAAAGTCAATAGCGGGTGATAGTAGTACCGGAACGCCTTAGACTAGCGTAAGTATCGGGCAGCTTTCGGGTTATCGCGGTTCCACCGCGGCGCCTGGGGATTATTAGCCAGGTTCCAGATGCCGAGGGCGACGGCCACGTCTACCTTGGCCATATTGTCGTAGTCGAGCTTGGGCCATTTGTCGCCGGGGCGGTGGTAATCCGGAAAGAGATAGCTGACGCTGAGGGTGGTGGAGGGGATGCCCGCGTCGGCGAACGCGGCATTGTCACTGCTGCGGAAAAAGGCGTCGCTGTTCTTTTCGTGCTTGAGCACGCGGATGCCGGTCTCGGCGCCGGCCTCAACGAATACGGGCGCGAGGTCGGTGTAATCGAAGCCGGTGAGGTTGAACTGGAGCGGTTTGGGGCCCTCGTTATCGTCGGTACGGCCGAGTTGTTCGAGATTGATGTCGGCGATCGTTTTGGCCAGGGGGAAGGCGGGGTGGCTGGTGTACCAGCGGGCGCCGAGACTGCCCACCTCCTCACCGAATACGGCCATGAACACGATGGTACGCATCGGCTTTTCCTCGAGCGCGGACAGGGCGCCGGCGATTTCGATCAGGCTGGCGGTACCGCTGGCATCGTCGTTGGCGCCATTGAAAATCCGGTCGCCGTCCGCGTTGGGGCTGATGCCCAGGTGATCGTAATGCGCGGTGATCACGAGGTATGTATCTTTCAGGGTGGGATCGGACCCGCGGATCACCCCCGTCACGTTGCGCAGCTTGATGGTTTCGATCCTGGGCGGTGGAATGTGCGCGGAGACCCTGGCTTTCATGGGACCCGGTGGCGCCGCGGTCACAGCGTCGAAGATCGCCGGGTCGGATACCGAAATCACCGGAATCTCAGGAGGAGGTGCGGTGGCATCGCGCAAGGGAATCCGTGTGGCGCGGCCGGAGGCCTGTCCTGGCCGCCGCACCAGGACGACCAGGGCCGGCTGCAGGCCGGCGACCACGGACTGGAGCCGGCGCAGCGCCTGATACGAGGAGGGGCCCGGCTGCCCGGCATCCACCATCAGCACCTTACCTCTTACCTGTTCGACGGTAAGCGCTTCGACCGACGAAACGTCGTCGAGCGAGAGCTTCAGCGCCTGGGCATCCTTCACATCCGCGGCGGCCGCCTCCTGGATCCCGATACTTCCCTTTGACACGGGCGCGGAGGCGAAGGTGAACGAGAGACCTTCCACGGCGGGGGTGGCCTGAATGAAGGTGCCGGTCTGAAAATAGCCGTCGTCGCCGGCGGGTTCGAGGCCGGCGCGCCGGAACTCGGCGGCAATGTACTCGGCGGCAAGCTGCAGGCCGGTGGACGGAGTACCTCGGCCTTCCAGGGCATCGCTGGCGAGGAAGGAGACGTCAGCCTTGAGGTCATTCGTTCGAAGACGGCCGGCGATACGTTCCGGAAGCGGAGCGCCCTGGGGAAACGCCAGCCCGGCGGCGAGAGTGCAGGCGGTGCAGAGTCTAAAAAAAGGCCAAGTCATATGTGTAAGGAGTCTCAGCCGCGCTCCGAGAACAGGTTGATGGTGCCGCGGCAGGACTGGGCCCGGCAGCGGCAGGGCACGCGCTCAATATCGGGAGAAAAACAGTAGTCGACGGTCAACTCCTCGCCGGGATGGATCGGGCGGCGGCTCATATAGAGAATGTGGCGCTTGAAATTCCAGGTGCGAAGATTGGGTTCACAGGAGTGGTTGATGAGCTCGGCACCAGAGCCGCCCACGGCGCCGTCGATCGTCCAATAATCGTCGAGGGTGAAGAGGTAGGTGCGCCTGCCCAAACCGCGCCGTCTGGTTTCCCGGCGGCTGATGATTTCGCCGGTGTATTCGATCACCTTGCGGTTGGGAGGGATAAACTCCTCCGCGTAGACGCCCCAGCGGTGGATACGCGACTCGCGCACGGAGAGGTTGTAGCACGCATGCCGAGGGTCGATGGAGGGGTGCTTCATGAATCCGGTAATGCTCGTATTGTAGGCCGGATTCACTTGCCGAGAAACGCCGGGCTCAGAATCTTGACGGTGGTGTCCATGTTGAGGCGGTCGAGCCACACCTTGGCCTTGAGATTGTGCAGCTCGTTGTAGATCTCGTCGCGCACGTCGGAAAGCGGGCGGACGCCGACCTCTTCGGCGCGCAGCAGATAAAAGCCGTTCGGCTGTTTGAGCGGCTCCGTGATTTCGCCCTTTTTGAGCGCGAATACCGCCTCGCGGAAGGAGTCGGGGAGATTGTCGGTGTAGCGGAGCGTGTCGAAATCGCCTTCCTTGGCGCGCGAGGTTTCGTCGTCGGAGTTTTCTTTCACGAGCTTCACGAAATCGCCGCCGGCGCGGGCTTCAGTCAGGATCGCCTTGGCCCTGGCGAGAGCCTGCGATTCCGTGAGGGGTTTCTTAGTCCCGGCGGAACCGGCCGCATCGTCGCTGAACGCGATGTAGATGGCCTTGACCTTCACCTGCGTGTACTTGAGTTTGTTGGCTTCGTAGGCTTTGACGATGTCGCCTGGCTCAATCACGATCTGGTTGATGCCCTCGGCGATCTTGGCTTCGGACAGGACCTGCATGCGGTACTGCTCGATTGCCTCTTTGTAGGGGCTCTGCTCCTGTAGCTTGGCCTGTTCCGCCATCCTGGTGAGTTTGCGGTAGAGCGCCCATTGCTGCAGGAACTGGCGCCGGTCCTGCAAGGCAACCTGCTTCTGCGCCGGCGACAGCACGGCGTAGATCTTGAGGAAGTCGCCCATGGTGAGGCGGGCGCCATCCTCGAATTCAGCGATCACGGTGTCTTCGGGGAGGTTCGGCATCGACGGGGGGAGCGGCGACGGCGGCGGCAGGATCTGTGCGGACGCAGCACGAAGGCACGCAAAAGCGACCAAAACGAGGCATTTCATGCGAGGATTGCCCCCAGTCTAACACGCGGCCGTGCTACGCTGCGGCGGCGCGCGGCTTTGCGGTAACGTAGGGTACTGCGCGTTTCGATCCGGAAAAAATGGAAACTGCCTGTCAAAAGAAGACTTCGCGCGGCGAAGCTTTGCGCGCCGGTGCTTACGCCGTGGCGCTAGTGTGGATCAACACCTACATCTGCCGTGACATGTTCTTCGGGTCCACGGCCTTCATGGGATCGATGCACGGCTTCTGGACGGCGATCGCCACGCGCGCGGGCAGCAGTTGGTTTCATGCCGCCTGGTGGCCGTTCTGGGATTTCGGCATTCCGTTCGAATGGACCTATCCGCCGCTGGTACCGGCGCTGGCGGCGGCGATCAGCGCGCTGCGCGGCGTGGCGCCGGCGGTGGGCTTTCACAGTGTCACCGGGCTGTTCTACATTCTGGCGCCCGTTTCGCTCTTCTTTGGTTGCTGGCGGCTGATGCGGTCGCCGGGATACAGCTTCCTGGCGGCGCTCTTCTACTCGCTGACGTCGATCACGCAGATACTGGTGCCGGACGGGCCTTTCTCGCCGGCTAATTTCTTCGATGCGCGGCGGCTCTACGTAGTCACCGTGTGGGACGACACGCCGCACCTGGCGGCCCTTACGTTTCTGCCGCTGGTCATCCTGTTTCTGGCGCGGTCGATCGAGACGCGCCGGATCGCGTATTGCGCGGCCGCCGCGGCGTCGATCGCGGGCGCGGCGCTGGCCAGCGCATTCGGGCCGGTGATGGCCGTGATGGCGGCAATCTGCCTGCTGTTCGTCCTGCATCGCGAACGATGGCCGGGGAACGCGCTTCTGGTTGCCTCGATCGGAGCCTGGGGCTGGGCGATCGCGGCACCGTTTCTCTCGCCGTCGCTGATGCTGGCCATCCGCGAGGCAACGGCGGAGAGCGCCGGCGAGGGCTGGTCGGTGGGATCGCTGACCGCCCTGGCGGTGGTGATTCTCGGCTGGGCCATCCTGTGGCACTTCCTGCGGAAGCTGGCCGACTGGCGCACACAGTTTTTCGTGTTGTTCGCGTGGCTGACGAGCAGCCTTCCCCTGATCCAACTGGTTCTGCACCGCCATTTTCTGCCACAGCCGAACCGCTACAAGTTCGAGATGGAAATCGCGCTCGCCATGGCAATCGTTTTCGGGTTGCGGCCGTGGATCGACCGCCTGCCCCTTTCCGTGCGCCGTGCGGCCGTGTTGGTTGTGCTTGCCCTGGCCGCCGAGCAGGTGGCCAGCTTCCGGCAGCAGGAAAAGAAGTTCACGTTTCCGCAACCCGTGACGGACACGATCGAGTACCGCGCCGCGATGTGGGCGCAGGCCCACTTCCCCACCATCCGCTATTTTCTGCCGGGCTCGATCGCGCAGTGGGCCAATGCGTTCACGGACCTGCAGCAGTTCACCGGGGAGAGCTTCACGATGGCGACGAACCAGGTCCACCAGCGCGCCGACACCGCGATCGGATTCGGGGTGGGCGACGTCCGGCAGGACGCGCAGGTCACGCTCACGTGGCTCAAGGCCTACGGGGTGGGAGTCATCGCCATCAGCGGACGCGAGAGCCAGGAATACTGGAGGGCATTCGGACATCCGGAGAAGTTCGACGGCGTGCTGCCGGTATTGTGGAGCGAGGGCGGCGTGACGTTTTACCGGGTGCCGTTGCGGGAGTTTACGCTGGCGCACATCGTGCCAGAATCGGCGCTGGTGAAACACGCGCCGCGCGAGCCTGAGGATGTCCGCGAGGTGGAGAGATACGTCGCCGGGCTGGACGACCCGGCGCTCCCCGGCACGGCTTTCGAGTGGGAGGGGCGGAACCGGATCCGCATCCGCACCACCACCGCTCCGGGCCAGGCGGTGAGTGTGCAGGTCACGTATCATCCGGGTTGGCGCGCGAAGTTGAGCGGGCGGCCGATCGAGTTGCACCGCGACGGGCTGGGGCTGATGTGGCTGAAGCCGGGCGTCGCCGGGCCGTGCGAGATCGTGCTGGATTACGACGGCGGTTGGGAGCTGCGGCTCTGCCGCTGGTTGAGCTGGGTCGCCATCGCAGGGCTACCGACGGCGGTGGCGGTCCTACGCCTGCGCGCCCTGGCCTGAGTCGGTTCCTCCGCTGACCACCCATCCATCGGCAAGCTGAACAATGCGGTGGCCGAAGGCCGCGTTGGCCTCGCTGTGCGTCACCTGGACGATGGTGGTGCCTTCGTCGTTGAGCTTTTTGAAGAGCTCCATGATCTCCTTGCCCTGGCTGGAGTGCAGGTTGCCGGTCGGCTCGTCGGCCAGAATCAGCTTCGGGTTGGCGATGACCGCCCGGGCCACGGCCACGAGCTGCTGCTGCCCGCCGGAGAGCTGGCTGGGGTAGAGATCGCGCTTGCCCACGATGTGGAAGCGGTCGAGGGTGTCGCAGACCATGGCGGCGCGCTCGCTGCTCTTCACGTTGCGGTAGGAGAGCGGGATGTCCAGGTTCTCGTACACGGTGAGGTTGTCGATCAGGTGGTAGCTCTGGAAGACGAACCCGATGTACTTTTTGTTGAGCTCGACGCGCTCTTTGGGCTTCATACGGTGCACCAGGTGTCCGAAGAACTCGAACTCGCCGGTCCAGGCGCCATCCAGCATGCCGAGGATGCTCAACAGGGTTGACTTTCCGGCGCCCGACGGGCCCATGATGGTGACGAACTCACCTTCTTTGACATCCACGTTGATGCGGCGCAGCACATAGGTGCGGCCGTAGCCGCCTTCATAGAATTTCTCGAGGTTGCGGAGTGTGATCATGATGGTTCCTATTCGTGACGCAAGGCGTTCACGGGGTTTAGCGCGAGGGCGCGCCGCGAAGGCAGGTAGCTTGCGGCCAGCGCGACCAGCGCCAGAAGAATCGAAATGCCCCAGAAGGTGTACGCATCGGTGGGATTCACGCTATACAGCATGGTCGCCATGAGACGCGTGACGGCGAACGAAATCGCGAGCCCGGCCGTGATGCCGTAAAGGGCCATGCGCGCGGCCTCACCGACGACGAGGCGGAGCAGGTCGCCGGGCTGGGCTCCCAGCGCCATGCGGATGCCGATTTCATTGGTGCGCTCGCTGACATCGTAGGAGATCACGCCGTAGATGCCGACGGCCGCCAGAACGAACGCGATCGCGGCGAAAGCGGTGAGCAGTCCCGTATTGAAGCGCGCGCCGGAGACCGCCTTGCTCACTACGTCGTCCATGGTGCGCACGTCGGCGACGGGCTGGTCGGGATCGAGCCTCTGCACTTCGCGCTGTGCGGCCAAAGCCAGGGCAAGCGGCGGACCGTCGCAGCGCACGGCAAGCGTCATGGTATTGACCGGCGCCTGCGAGTAGGCGTTGTAGATGGTGGGCCAATCCTCGGCTTCGGGGCGTTCGGGCTTCACGTCGCCGACCACGCCGATCACCTCCGCGCTGCGCGGCTTTCGGAAGTCGAGAATCAGATGAGCGCCGATGGGATTGGACGCCGGCCAGAAGCGGCTTGCCAGCGTCCGGTTGATGACGATCACCAGCGGGGCCTGCGCGTCATCGGACGCCGAGAAGGTGCGGCCCGCCACCAGCGGAATTCCCAGGGTTCGAAAATACGCGGGCGTGACCGAGCGGAGCACGCCGACCGGCCATTGCGAGGGCGCGGGCGCCGGCTGGCCTTCCACGATGAAGGGAACGCCGTTGCCGAGACCGGTCAGGGGCAACCCATTGACGCCGCCGACGGATCGGACTCCGGCAAGCGCGCCGATGCGGCCGGTGAGCTCTTGCACGAAGGCAACTTTGCGCTCGGGAGCGGCATTGCGCAGGCCGGCCAGGGGAACGCGCATGGTGAGCAGCCCGGCGGGCTCGAATCCGGGGTTCGTGCTGCGCAGGCGAATGAAGCTGCGAATTAGCAGGCCGGCGCCGATCAGCACCACCACGGCGAGCGCCACTTCGACTACCACCAGCCCATTGCGCACCGCGCGTCCGGCGCGGCCCGTAGTGCCGCTGCGCCCTCCCTGGTTGAGAGCCGGCACGAGATTCGCGCCCGACGTGGCCCACGCCGGAACCGCGCCGAAGACTATCCCGGTCAGGAGCGAGACGGCGAGGGCGAACACGAAGAGGCGAAGATCGACGGCGGCGAATGCGAGACGCGGGATGCCGCCCGTACCCGAGTGGGCCAGACCTCGGATGACCGCGGTAGCGAGGAGCAGTCCGAGGGCGCCGCCGCCCAGCGACAACAGCACGCTTTCGGCCAGCAACTGGTTGACGATCCGGGCGCGCCCGGCGCCGAGCGCCAGGCGCAGTGCGAGCTCGCGCCGCCGCCCCGCGCCGCGCGAAAGCAGCAGGTTGGCCACGTTGACGCACGCCATCAGGAGCAGGCAGCCGACGGCGGCGAGAAGAACCCACAGGGAACGGCGGATATCGCCGACCAGCTCGCCTTCGACGGTGAAGATCGAAGGCCTCCAGCCCCGGTTCAGCTCCGGCATGGATTGTTCGAGCCGGCCTCCGATGGCATCGAACTCGGCCCTCACGCGATCGAGCGTGTCCTTGCGGCGAGCGATTACCACCAGGAAGCGGCTCAGCGCAACGCGGGGATCGCTGCCGTTGAGGCCGAGCGGGATCCACAGATCGATGTTCGGCTCGAGAACAGCAAAATCGTGCGGCAGGACGCCGGTGACGGTGTAGGGCTGATCGCGCAGGCGAATGGTCTTGCCCACAATGGCGCGATCGCCGCCGAAGCGCCTCTGCCACAGGCTGTAGCTCAGCAGTGCGGCGAATGCGTTGCCGGGCTGATCCTCGTCTTCGCGGAACGTGCGGCCCACAACCGGTTGGACGCCGAGCAGCGGGAACAGTGTCGCGGAAACCCGCTCGCCGCGCAGCTCTTCCGGATCGACGTGCCCGTTTGGCCCGCCGGTAAGATTGACGCTGACATCCTGAAGGGCGGCCATCGTCTCGGTGGTGCGGCTCTGCCGCTGCCACGCCAGGAAATTGGCGGGTGCGACGAACAGTTTCACTTTGTTCAGCGTGGGGTTCTTCTCCCAGATGACCAGCAAGCGCTCCGGATCGCGGAAAGGCAGGGGTTTCAGCAACACGGCATCCACGACGCTGAAGATTGCCGTTGTGGCCCCAATCCCCAGAGCGAGAGCGACAAGAGCGACAGCCGCAAACCCGGGAGCCTTGCGTAAGAGGCGGACCCCATAACGCAGGTCCTGCCAGATAAGGTGCATGCGAAAGCCACGTTAACACGCGGCGAGGCGGCGGCAGGACAGGCCGGAAGCCCCGTTTGAGGGCCGTTCCGGCTGTCCCACGGGGCTAGGAGATGGGGCCCTTCGATTTGCGTGCCCACGTGGAATGAATCGAGATCCCGCCGTTTACGTTGTGCAGGCGAATCACGGTGCCGCCGCCGTTGACCGCGGCCTCCAGCCGGTGGCCGGTGGGAGCCCGCCAGGAGCGGCCGAAATCGGAATCGATGCCGCCGCTGCGATTTTGTGCGCTGACTGTGGCGGACACGCCCGATGGCAGCGACAGGTGAATGGGGCCGTTGACCGAGCTGAGAGTGATGGGATGGCAGCGGCTCACGCGATGAAAGTCGGCTTCGAGCTGGCCGTTGATGGTGGAAAGATCGGCCTCGCCCTCGAGTTTTTCCGCGTGGATACTGCCGTTCACGGCGGATGCTTTGATCAGCCCGGAGATGCCGCTGATCGACAGGCCGCCATTGACGAGTTTGACGTTTTCCAGGCTGGCATTCCGCGGCACCATGATACGGTACTCGACGGCGGCGGGATTCTCGGCCTCCGAGCCGGTGTATTGAGTGCGAATCGAAACCAGGCCGTCCGAGGAATCGACCACGATGCGGGCATCATCCAGGCGCCGGGCATCGGGGCTGTGTTTGGTGGCTTCCACCAGAACCTCTTCGCGGTCCCAGCCGGTGATCTGCACATCGCCGTAAAGGTTTTGAATGACGACGCGTCCGTTGGCTGCGAGCGAGTAACGGGCACGGAACTCGGCGCGCGGAGCTCCGATCACGGTCGCATTCAGACTGCCGGCACACAGGGCCAGCAAAACAATACAAGTCCCCCTCTGCAACGAACCCATGGAGCCTCCCCTCCTTCGGTGGGCTGCGCGGATTATTGACAAGCGCGGACGTCAAGAAACAATCGTCCACGCCCCCTTCAGCGCGGACGACAAACAGCCATCGTCCACGCCCCCTTAGTTTTTGACCGCTTCGGAACTCTCTTCCACAATGCGGCCGTCGAACAGACGCACGGTGCGGTCGGCGAACTCGGCGTAGCGCGGATCGTGCGTGACCATACAAATCGTCGAGCCGGCCTGGTGCAACTCGCGAAGCAGACTCATGACGGCTTCGCCGTTGGCCGAATCGAGGTTTCCGGTGGGCTCGTCGGCGAGCAGGATGAGCGGATCGCCGCTCAGGGCGCGCGCCACGGCGACACGCTGCTGCTGACCGCCCGAGAGCTGGGACGGATAGTGTTTCATGCGATGGCTCATGCCCACGCGCTCCAGAGCTTCCTGGACGCGGCGCTTGCGCTCGGCGCCCGGCATGCCGCGATAGGTCAGCGGCAGCTCCACGTTTTCATAGACGGTGAGATCGCCGATCAAGTTGAACGCCTGGAAAATAAATCCGATCTCGCGGTTGCGGATGCGCGCGCGCTCGCTCAATTTCAATCCGGTTACAGACTTACCGTTCAGGTAGTAAGTACCGTCGGTCGGCGTATCGAGCAGGCCGAGGATGGCGAGAAGGGTCGACTTGCCGCACCCCGACGGGCCGGAAATCGACAGGTATTCTCCCTTCTTCACATCGAAGTGGATGCTCTGCAAAGCGTGGGTTTCCACCTCGTCGGTCACAAAAACCTTGCTCACGCTCTCGAGTCGAATCAGCGGTTGCGAGCCGTTCTCCATTTTCATTTACCCCTTTTACGCTCTTGCCGAGTGATTAGTTCAACTTTATTCGGTCGTAACTGTCATATTGAGACATGTCCGAGAGGATCACGGAGTCGCCGACCTTCAGACCGTCCTTGATTTCAATGGTGTTCACCGAGCTCTTGCCGAGCGCAACCTTGACCGCGTTCGCGTACTTCCCGTCGGGCTCGAGCTTGAAGAGCCGGATGGTGCTGTCTTCCTGGCCGAACACGGGGCGGCTGACGTAAACCACGTCATTGAGACGCTCGATCTCGATGGTTCCATCCACACTCAAATCCGGGCGCGCGCCAGGCGGAAGTCCGTCCTTGCCGACGATGAGCGACACGTCCACGGTCACGGTACCATTCAGCACCGAGGGATCGATGCGTGAGACGCGGCCCTCGATCACCCCATTCCGGGTATCGACTGTGGCATGTTGGCCGATGCGGACATCCTTGGCCTGCGTTTCAGCGATCTTTAACTCTGCCTTCAGCTTGGAAGGCTGCGCAATTTTGCCCAGGGAAGTGCCGGCGGAGACGCGCTGTCCTTCTTCTACCGGCGTCGGAAGCTGCTGCAGCATACCGTCGAAACCGGCCTTGACCTTCAATTGGTCGAGCTGGCTCTTCTTCAGGTTGTATTGCCCGCGAAGCTGCTCCATCTTCACCTTTTGGGCCCCCAATTGCGCTTCTTCCTGCGAGGTGCTGATCTGCAGCCGCTCTTTTTCAATCTTCACGCGATTGGTAAGCTCCTGCGCCTTCACGGCGGAGATCTTGGCATCAACCTCGCTGAAAAGACCTTCTTTGGCAAGAGCGGCATCGCGGTCGGCCTGCAGCTTGGCGGTGTTGGCGTCGGCTTCCACCTGGGCGAGCATCGACTGCATATCGAGCCGGGTCTTGTCGAGGGTCACTTTGAGATTCTGGTAGTCGGCTTCGGCCGCCTTGACCGCGAATTCGGCGTCCAGCGTGCTGGTTTCGAGTTCCGGGCTGCTCAGGATCATGATGATCGAATTGGCCCGTACCTCGGTGCCCGGCCGGATCAGAATACGTTCCACCCTGCCATCGGTGGTGGCCGGCACCAGCATGGTCTGCTCCGGCACAAGTGTGCCGAGGCCGCGACGCTCCAGAGTGATCGGCCCACGCTTCACCGTATCCCGCCAGACCACCGAGCCATCGACCGACGGCGGCGCCGGCTTGAGCCGCTTGAGCGCGAACGAGGTTCCAACTACCGCGGTGAGAACAACCACCCCCAGCACGATCCGGCGAATCAGTCGCTTACGGCTGGCGTCTTTACGAGGTATATCCATTTAGATTTCCAGTGCCATGAAGGCACGGCGCCTGCCAACTCGCCGACCAGCGTAACATATGACGTTTCAAAAGGAACCGTGGATAGGCGCCAATTTGGGGGTGTCCGGTTGTGGGACGCAATGTGCGGGCGTGGGGCGGCCGTCGAATTGCCAACCTTTCCTGGTTTCCGGCCGTCAAAGAGGCTGAACCATGCTGAAAACCCTTGTGCAAGACTTGCGTTACGGCGCGCGGCAGCTCCGGTCCAATCCGGCCTTCGCCGCGGTGGCGGTGCTCTCTCTGGCCCTGGGGGTAGGAGCGAACACGGCGATCTTCCAACTGGTGGATGCCGTGCGGCTCCGATCGCTTCCCGTCAAAAATCCCGAGCAGCTCGTGACCATCGATTTCGCCAAGAACTCGTCGCGATCGGGATCGTGGTCCACGCGCAGCGCGCGCTTTACCTCGGTGTTGTGGGACCAGTTGCATGCGCTGACTGAGCCGTTCTCCGGCATGATTGCCTGGAGCGCCACGCGGTTCAACCTGGCGCAGGGCGGCGAGGCGCGTTATGCCGAGGGGCAATACGTTAGCGGCGATTTCTTCCCGGTGCTGGGCGTGCCGCCGGCGATCGGCCGCTCGCTGACTCCCGGAGACGACCAGGAAGGATGCTCGACGCCGGGCGCCGTATTGAGCTACGCGTTCTGGCAGCGCGAGATGGCCGGCGACGAGCGCGCGCTCGGCAAGGATCTGCTGCTGGACGGGAGTCGGTTCACGGTGATCGGCGTGATGCCCCCGCAATTCTTCGGCGTCGAGGTCGGCAACCGGTTCGATGTGGCGGTGCCGCTGTGCGCGGATCAGCGGAAGCGGGCCAAGTCGCGCACGCAGTGGTGGCTGTCGGCGATGGGACGCCTGCGGCCGGGTTGGACCGAAAAGCGCACCGCGACCTATATTCAATCGGTCTCGCCGCGCATCATGGAAGCCACGCTGCCGGAATCGTACCGCCCGGCACAGGCAAAACGCTACCTGGCGAACAAGCTGGCCATCGAGAGCGCCGCAACGGGTGTGTCCGGATTACGCCAGCAATACGAAAGTCCGCTCTCGCTCCTGCTGGCGGCGACCGGCCTGGTTCTGCTGATCGCCTGCGCGAACCTCGCCAACCTGCTGATGGCGCGCGCCAGCGTCCGCGAACGAGAGATCGCGGTCCGGCAAGCGATCGGCGCGTCGCGGGGAAGGCTGGTTGCGCAATTGCTATCCGAGAGCCTGCTGCTGGCGCTGTTGGGAACGGCGCTGGGTGTCGGCCTGGCACAGGCGCTGAGCCGGGTCTTGATCTCCTTCCTCAGCACGCCGCAAAATCCCGTGTTCGTGGGCCTCCTGCCGGATCTGCGGATGCTCGGTTTCACGGCGGCAGTGGCGGCCGGAACATGCCTGCTGTTCGGCCTCCTGCCCGCTGTGCGCGCCACGGGAATTGCTCCCGCGGCCGCAATGCGGGCGGCGGGCCGGGGGCTGAGCGCCGGCCGGGAGCGGTACGGACTGCGGCGCGCCCTGGTCACGGCACAGGTCGCGCTCTCGCTGGTGCTGCTGGTGGGAGCGCTCCTGTTCGTGCGCAGCCTGCAGAAGCTGCTCAGCGTGGACCCGGGATTTCGGCCGGAAGGAATCGTGGCGCTGGATGTCGATACCCGCCCGGCCAAGTTTCCCAAAGAACGGCGGCCGGGGGTGTTCCGCGAGGTGCAGGAGAAGCTGAGCGCGGTGCCGGGCGTGGTATCGGTGGCGCAGGTGAACATGACGCCGATCAGCGGATCGGGCTGGAACGAGTCCGTACGGCCGGATGCCTTCACCGGCGAGGCCAAGAATTCTTTCTTCAACCGCTACTCCCCCGGATACCTCAAGACAATGGGCACGCGCCTGATCGCGGGACGCGATTTCGACGAGCGCGACACGGTGGGCGCGCCCAAGGTCGCGGTGGTCAATGAGGTCTTCGCGAAGAAGTTTTTCGACGGCGCCAATCCCGTGGGGCACACCTTCCGCGTGGAAGGCAGTGCGGGGCAGCAGGATCGGGTTTACCAGATTATCGGACTGATCAGCAACACCAAATACTACGAGCTGCGCGAGGACTTCATTCCGATCGCGTTCTTTCCGGTGGCGCAGGACGAGAATCCGGACTCCGACGCGCTGCTGGTGCTGCGCACTGCCGGCCGGCCGCAGGACGTGATCCGGTCGGTGAAATCGGCGATGGCCGCGATGAATCCCGCCTACGTGCTCGAATTCCGGATTATGACGACGCAGATCGAAGAGTCGCTGATGCGCGACCGTCTGATGGCCGCCCTGGCCGGGGCGTTTGGAGTGCTGGCGGCGGTGCTGGCGGCCATCGGACTGTACGGCGTGATCGCCTACATGGTGGCGCGGCGGCAGAACGAAATCGGCGTGCGCATGGCGTTGGGCGCCGACCGCGGCAACGTGGTCCGGCTGGTGCTGCGGGAGGCGCTGCTGCTGTTGGGTGTCGGGCTCGCCGTCGGCACCGGGCTCGCGCTGTGGGCGGGACAGGCCGCGACCAAGCTGCTCTTCGGACTGGCGCCGAACGATCCGGCGACCTTCGCGGCGGCGGCGGTGCTGCTGGGCGCGGTAGCGGTGACCGCGGGGTTCGTGCCGGCGCGCCGCGCCTCGCGCATGGACCCGATGGAAGCGCTGCGGGTGGAGTAAGGGCACTCGCCGCCGCCGCAGGCGAGGACGCCTGCCCCACGTAGGCTAACCTGTAGTTTGCTGCCTTCGCTGACTCCGGAGCGGCGCGCGCTGATCGACCGCTGCCGACCCACTATCCGCTACCTGATGGAGACCGAGGCGCACGTCTACGCGCTCGCCATCAGCGCCAGCGTGCTGCTTTCGTTTTTTCCGTTCTGCAACGTGATGCTCAGCTTCTGCCGCAACGTGCTGCACTGGCGCGCGGCGGAAGACGCGATCTACCTCGCGCTGAACGATTACTTTCCCGGCGAGATGGCCGCCTTCGTCAAGCGCAACCTGGTGCTCAAGGGCGACCTGCACCTGTTCAGCATGCTCCTGCTGCTGTTCACGGCCAACGGCATCTTCGAGCCGCTGGAGGTGGCGCTGAACCGGACATGGGGCGTGGCCACCAACCGGTCGTACCTGCGCAACCAGCTCGTCTCGCTGGGCATGATTTTCGCGTGCGGCGCGCTGGCGCTGCTTTCGGTGCTGTTCACGGCGATGAACCGGGGATGGGTGACGTCGGTGGCGGGCTCGTTTCATGGCGCCGGCAACTGGCTCAACCTGCTCTTCTTCAAACTGGCCGCGGTGCCGCTGTCGATCCTGAGCCTGTTCCTGATCTATTGGCTGCTGCCCAATCGAAAAGTGCCGCCGGCGCGGGTGGCTGCGGTGGCCGTGTACGTCGGGCTCGTTCTGGAGGGAATGAAATACATCAACCTGGCGCTGGCCCCATGGCTGGCAGCCAAACTGGAGCACGAGTACTTCATCTTCCGCCACTCGGTGACGATTCTGATCTGGAGCTTCCTGGGCGCGCTGGTGGTTCTCGCCGGCGCGGAGTGGACGGCGCGCGAAGGCGCGATCGATCCGCTATCGTAGTCCTGATGAGAAACTGGAAAGCTATCGCCGAAGGGCATGGGTTGGATCAGACCGCGTCCGATCTCGATCGCGTTGCGGGCGCGCTGTCTGCGCTGGAGGAAACGTTTCGGCCGCTGGCCGAGCGGCTTTCGCCGGACCAGGAGCCGGATACGGAACTGCGACTGGACGGAGAGGGCCAGTGATCCGGGGAACCGGTGCGGACCTGCGGGCGCGGCGCACCTCGTCGGTGGAGCTGGTGGCGGACGCGATCGCGCGCATCGAGCGCCACGGCCAGCAGCTTCGCGCTTTCATCACCGTGACCGGCAAGCAGGCGAAGGAGCAGGCGCTGGAGGCGGATCGCGAACTGGCCGCGGGCGTCGATCGCGGACCGCTGCACGGCATCCCGATCGCGCTCAAGGATCTGTTTCTTACGCGTGGCGTGCGCACCACCGCGGGCTCGCGCCTGTACGAGAACTTCGTGCCGGATTATGACGCCACCGTGGTGGAGCGCCTGCGCGCGGCCGGCGCGGTGATTCTGGGCAAGCTGAACATGCACGAGATGGCGTACGGGATTACCTCGGCGAACCCGCACTTCGGGCCGGTGCGCAATCCCTGGAACCCGGAGCACAGTCCCGGCGGATCGAGCGGCGGCTCGGCCGCGGCGGTGGCGGCGCGCATGGTCTACATGGCGATGGGCAGCGATACGGGCGGATCGATTCGCATTCCCGCCGCGTTCTGCGGAACGGTGGGGTTGAAACCGACCTACGGGCGCGTGAGCCGCTACGGCGCACTGCCGCTGGGCTGGAGCCTGGACCACATGGGGCCGCTGACGCGCACCGTGCGCGACGCGGCGCTGGTGCTGAACGCCATCGCCGGACGGGATCCGAAGGACTCGACCTCGTCGCGGCGGCCCGTGGCGGACTATGTTCCGGAGGAAGGCTGCTCGATTCGCGGGCTGCGGGTCGGAATCCCGGAGAATTTCTACTTCGAGCGCGTCGATGCGGACGTGGAGCGCGCGGTGAGAGGCGCGATTGAGCGCGCGGAATCCCTGGGCGCGAGCGTGCGTCCGGTGCAGCTTCCGGATGTCGCGGCGTTGAATGCGGTGGCGCGCGTGGTCCTGCTGGCGGAAGCCTCGGCGATGGCCGGGCCGGCGCTGGCGCGGCGCGAGTTGTTCGGCGGGGACGTACTGGCGCTGTTCGACCAGGGGCGCCTGGTGCCGGCGACCGACTACATCGACGCGCAGAGGCTGCGTAAAATCATGCGCCGGGATTTCCACCGGATCTGGAACGAGATCGACTGCCTGATGACTCCGACCACGCCCAACGTGGCGCCGAAGATCGGAGACACCACCGTACGGCTGGGCGGACGCGACGAGGACGTCCGGCTGGCCACCACGCGACTGGTGCGCGGGATCAATGCGCTCGGCTACCCGGCGCTGTCGCTGCCGTGCGGGATCAGCGGCGGCGGACTGCCGATCGGAGTGCAGATCGTGGGGGCGGCGTTCGCGGAGGCCACGGTGCTGCGGTTGGGAGCGGCGCTGGAGGACGGCGGGGTGGGGATTCTGCCGTGCCCGATCGGGTAAACCAATCGCGTGTCAAAAAAAACGGGGGAGCCTTGCGGCTCCCCCGGGGGGACAGGCTGAAGCCTGTCCTACATCAGAAGGTGAATTTGGCCGAGACGGTGATGCCTCTCGGGTTGCTGGAGAATACCTGCGACGGCTTGTGGAAGACCGACGTCGACGGGATGGTGAAGTTGTGGGTCGCCGTATCGGTGAATCCGATCGGCGCGACATCGCTCAAATAGCCACCGACATACTGCGGGTGATTGAGGATGTTGAAGAATCGTCCGGCGAACTGGAGCTTGTACCTTTCCGTGATGTTGATCGACTTGGCAATGGTGGCATCGAAGTTGTTGGTCGGGTTCATGCGCTCGGTGTTGCGCCCCGCGGTTCCGAGGCCGCCCTTCGGGGTGGTGACGTACAAGGCGGCGGGATTATTGATCAGAAATGCTACGGTATCGCCGGCGCTGTTCTTCAGAGCCGTAGTGCCGGAGCCGATGTTCGGGTTGCCGCCGGCGTTGACATAGGCGCGGTCGCCACCGGAATCACCGTTCAGATTGGAGTCGGTACCGCTTTGGACCGTGAACCAGTTGCCGGTCTGGTAGGTGTAGATGGGTGCGATCTCCCAGTTGCCCACCAGGTTCTTGAGCGCCCAGTTGGACGACTTGTTGTACCACGGAGTGTCGTACAGGACCGACAAGGTCACGCGATGTCGATGGTCCAGAGCCGAGCTGGCGCGGTCGGCGGAGAGGTTGCGAATGTTCTGCGGACGGCGCGGCGTAGTGTAGGTGCTGAAAACTTCAGCCGTGGAGTCGTCGATGTTATGGCTGAAGGTGTAGGCGCCGATGATCTGGAGGCCGTTGGAGAAGCGGCGCGTGACCTGGTTCGCCCAGCCGTGATAGGTCGAATTGCCCCAGGGCTGGTAGGAAGTGATAATGCCCGTGAACCCGGCTGCCAGGTAGCGTGGGTCGACGTATGCCTGCGCGGCATAGGCCGCGTTGAGGGCGTTCAGCGAGGTGCCCAGGCCGTTGAGCGTCGCCTGGCTGGGGGCGCTGGTGTAGAAGGGCAGGGCATTGGAGCCGTTGACCACCGGCACGCGGTTCAACTGGGCCTGCACGGGCAGATGGATGCCGCGCGTTCCGAGGTAGCGCGATTCGATGGTGTAGTTTTCTTTGAAGACATGCTGCACGCCGAAGTTCCACTGCAGAGACTGGGGGCGCACCTGGTCGGGCACATAGCCGCCGGTGCCCGCGCGCGCCTGCGCCTGCGTCAGGCTCGATCCGGTGGCGCTCGGTGGAATGCCGCCGCCGGCCAGGAAGCCGCCTTTGGCCTCGCCTGTCACGTCCACGGTGGTCGTGGCCTGAGGAGGCAGGGTGAGCAAGCCGAAGTTATCCACCAGCACGTCGAAGCTGCGGCCGAAGCCGGCGCGGATGGATGTCCGGCCGCTGGTGCCGGGCGAGTAGGCGATGCCGACGCGCGGCATCCACGCGGTCTTCATCGGCTGCGGCTCCTGGAAGACGATCAGGCCGGGCACGTTGGAGATCGCGTTGCGGGTCTGGAGCCTCTCGCTGTAGGGTATGGTCTGGTATTCGTAGCGGAGGCCGAGGTTCACGGTCAGGTTAGGCGTCACCTTGAAGGTGTCGTTGGCGTAGAAGCCGACGAACACGCGGTCGCCGTAATAGGCCGAGTTACCGAGGGAGCGCTGGGCGATATAGTCCGGGTAGTAGTCGAACAGGTAGTCGGATAGGTAGCTCCACTCGTAATCGCCGCGGGAGCGCTGCGTGAACGACTGCGGCGAGATCTGCTTCCAGCCGTCGGCTCCGAATTTCAGGGTGTGCTTGCCCTTGGTCCAGGTGAGGTTCTCGGTCGCCTGATACTGGTTCTGAATGCCGAACTGAGGCGCGTTGCCATCGGGACCAAGCTGCGCGTTCAACTCGAAGATGTTGATGTTGGGGAACTGGTCGAGGCCGGGCCACTTCTGATCGCCCACCGGGTAGTTGTTGGAATAACGGTTGTAGCCCAGGCGGAACTCGTTGGTCAGCGTCGGCGAAAAGGTGTGGTATTCGGTGATGGCGACCAGGTAGTTGTTGGAGGGCACAGTTTGGAAGAAGACCGGCAGGCTGGCTGCCGTATCGATGAAGCCGCTGCGGTTCAGAATGAAGCGCCCGCGCAGGCTGTCCTTGTCGGAAATGTTGTAGTCCACCGAGGCCACGCCAGCTTCGGCGTTGGAGTAAGCCGGAGAGCTGATGCCCAGGAGGCCGATCTCGACGGGCTTGGCGGTGGCGGCAACCTGTTGTCCGAGGCTGGCGTTGCCGGGTCCGACCATCGGGTATCCGCCAACGCTGGCCGCCGATACTGCGCTCGAGGCGGTTCCCAGGTAAGTCTTTAACTGGGTTACGTTGTTCTGGTTCATGCCGGAGAAGGACGAGATCGTGGCCCAGCCGGCGGCAGTCGGGGCATAGAGCTGGCCTGCGGAGGAACTCCGTCCGATCGGATTGTATTCATACAGTCCGTAGAAGAACAGTTTGTTCTTCTTGATGGGGCCGCCCAGCGCGCCGCCGAAGCGGTTGTTGTCGTAGCGCGGGTGAAGCGGATCGCCGTTGACGGCCGAGAGATTGTCGGCGGCGTTCATATCGCGGTTCTGCAGGTATTCGTACGCGAGGCCGTGGAAGCCATTGGTTCCGCTCTTCACAATCTGGTTGAACTGGCCGCCCGAGGAGTGGCCGAATTCGGGCGAAACCTGGTTCTGCTGGACCGAGAACTCGGCCACGCCATCGTTGGGAATGGTCACAAGCGGGCCGGTGACGCTGCCGCTGTTATTGTCGATGCCTTCGATGGTGAAGTTGTTATTTCGCGGACGCTGGCCGCCGACCGACGGGCCCGAGCCGAGACCGATCGCGCCACTGGTTCCCACGCCGGCGTTGAGGAGGGAGAGGTTAATCACACCGCTGCCACCTGCTGCTACGGGCAGGTCGGCGAGGGTGGTTTCCTGAAAAGCGGTGGCCACCGACGCCGTGGTGGTGTCGATTGCCGCTGACGCGGCGGTCACCTCGACCGTCTCCGTGGCGCTGGCGACGGCCATCTTCACATTGGTGGTCGCGGTCTTATTCAAAGTCACTTCGACCGAGCGAATCTCAGTTCTGGTAAAGCCGCTGGCGGTCACAATGATCGTGTAAAGGCCCGGGGGCAGATTCGACAGATGATATTCGCCGGTAGCGGTTGTCTTGGTGGTGGTCTCAACGCCGGTGGCCTGATTTCTGCCGATTACTGTGGCGTCGGGTATCGCCGCGCCAGTGGGGTCGAAGACCGTGCCGATCAGGTCCCCGTTTACGGACTGAGCCCACGTGCTCAGGCACACGGTTAAGGACAGCGCAATCAATCCAATTAACCGTAAGATCTTGGTCGTCATGATTCGTACCTCGGTTAAGAATTTTCCGGCAGCTGCACAAACCACGCACGCCTGTCGGTTTGGTGACCGGTAAAGCAAGCGGTTTACCAGGTTAAGGCGGAGTTAATTTACCTTCGTTTCCAAGGACTTCCCGCGATTTCGGCGGCGAGCCCCTCCATCACACCACATCGCGGGTGGGGACGAAGGGTGGACATTGGGGGCGTCAGTTTCGTCTAAGACGATGAACAAGCTGTTACTTATCGCTTCTATGAGATTCCAGAGCGCCAATCTTCTAGATCAAGGAGAGAATCAGTCCTAAAAGTGGGTTTTGGGACCTTTGACTACTCAAAATAGCTAGTACCCTGGTACTCCGAAATTCGCAGTCCCCTTCATTCCGGCGGCCGTGCCATAATCGACCATGCCAAACCGCAGACAGGTGCTCCAGTATGCAGCCGGCCTGAACGCCCTGGCGATGTTCGCCGAAGAGGGACGGCTGGCCAACGGTGTCGTGGAAGGGAGCCAGGCCAAACTTGCCAGGGAAGATTTCGGAGATCTCCGTACCTATTACGATGGCCCCACGGCGCAGTTGAAATCGATCACCGCCGGCAGCCTGCGGCTCAAGCCCGGCAGGTCGCCTCATCCGCCCCACGAGCATCCCGAGGAGGAGTTCATGGTGGTCACGGAAGGCACCGGCGAAATCTCGGTCGAAGGGAAGGTGACCAAGGTCGGTCCGGGCAGCATGATGTACTGCGCGGCGGGAAAGCTCCACGGGATCGTGAACACCGGCAGCACGCCGCTGCTGTTCTATTTCTACAAGTGGCGGGCGTAAGCGAAAGACTGCGAACACTTCCGGTCTGACGATCAAAGTGCTGGGGTGTATCCTGTATGGGGGCGCGCCGCCCTTCGTCTAGATGCCACTGGGTGGACAGAGTATGCGTGTTGCCGCATTCGCCGTGCTGCTGGGCGGGCGCCTATGCGCACAGGCGGTGATCACGGGACGCGTCCTGGACGAGAACGGGATTGGGGTGGACGGCGCGCGGGTCGAGTTCAAGGCGGCGGACGGAGCCGTTGCGGTGGCCTCCTCCGATCCGGCCGGCAATTTCCGCGCGAGCCTGCCCGGCGGGGGGACCTACTCGATTCGCGTCGAGCGGGCCGGATTCTTCGTCTACACCAACCGTGCCCAGGAGCTGGAGCCGGGCGCCAGCCAGCTCACCATCCACATGAACCATCAGCGGGAGTTCGCCGACCGCATCGATGTCACCTACTCGCCGCCGGCCATCGATCCGCAGCAGACCAGCGAGCGCAAAGAACTGACCAACACCGAAATCCAAAGCGTCCCCTATCCCGCGCCGCAGGACTATCGCAACGCCCTGCCGCTACTGAATGGCGTGGTCGAGGACAACGCCGGGCGGGTTCACTTTAACGGCGGCGACACCAACCAGGCCAACTACACGCTCGACGGCTTCAACATGTCGGACCCGGTCACGGGGCGTCTCGAGACGCGCCTGAACATCGACAGCATCCAGACCATGGACCTGGAGAATAGCCGGTATTCGGCGGACAACGGACGCGGGTCCACCGGCGTGCTGGACGTGAAGACGAAACGTGGGGATGATCGCTTCCGCTTCGGCGCCACGAACTTCATTCCGGGCCTGACCTCGGATCACGGCGTGTATGTCAACAAGTTCACGCCGCGATTCGAATTCTCGGGACCGATCGTCAAGGGCCGGGCCTGGTTCTACAACGGACTGGACGCGTTCTACAGCAAGGACACCATCGACGGCCTGCCCAACGGGCAGAATCGCACCAACAGCCTGACCTTGAGCGACCTGACCCGCGCGCAGGTGAACGTCACGCCAGGCAACACGCTGACGCTCGGATTTCTGTACAACCTCTCCGACGTGGACCACAGCGGCCTGAGCGTCCTGAACCCCGTCGAGACCACAACCAACATCCGCCAGCCGCTGTACATGAGCACCATCCGCGATCAACATTACTTCGGCGGCGCCCTGCTGGACCTGGGTTTCTCCGATACGCGAATCACTCTGCACAATCCCCCGCTGGGCGACCAGATCTACCAGATCACGCCGTCAGGCAACAGCGGGAACTTCTTCAGCGGGATCGACCGGCATTCCTATCGGCAGCAGGAGATCGCCAACCTCTTCCTGCCGACGGTCCGCTCCCACGGAGAGCACCACCTCAAGTTCGGCATCGATTTCGAACGCGAGAGTTTTCACGAGCAGGTGACCCGGCACGACTACGAAGTGCTGCGCGACGACAACTCCATCGCACGGCTGGTGTCGTTCGTGGGTTCGCCGTTCCGAACGAGGAAGAATTTCGAGGCCGCGGAGTACATTCAGGATCACTGGGTGCCGCTCGAAGGCCTCGCGCTGGAGGCTGGGGTTCGCGCGGAGTGGAACGAAGTGGTCCGCGACTACGAGGTGGCGCCGCGCGTAGCTGTCGCCTGGGCGCCGCACCAGCTTCGCGACACCAAGATCAGCGCGGGATGGGGCATCTATTACGACGCCATCAGCCTCGGCACGATTGCCAGCCCGAACCAGGTGAGCCTTTCGACCTTTTACCCGCCGGACGGTCCGCCGATCGGGCCTGTGCCGACATCGTTTCAGGTGAACGACAGCGTCCTGCGCACGCCGCGATTCCAGACGGCCAGCGTGAACATCGAGCGCAAAATGCCCGGGGACTTCTACCTGCGCACCGGATACACGTGGCGCATGGGCAGCCAGGGATTCGTGTTCGTTCCTACGGTGCCGCAGTTCGGAAACATGTTCTACCAGGGCTCGATCTACCAGTTGAGCAACCTGCGGCGGTCGCGCTACGACGCGGTCGATTTTGCGATCCGGCGCACGTTCGCCGGCCAGTTCCAGTGGTTTCTCGGCTATACGTGGTCGAGCACGCGGTCGAACGCGGCGGTGGATTACAGCCTGGAGAATCCGGTCTTCGCGGTGCAGGCGCCGGGCCCTTATCAGTGGGACACGCCCAACCGCGTCCACATGTGGGGCTGGGTCCCGCTGCCCAAGCGGGTGCTGCCGCAAAACTTCCAGTGGCTCTTCCGGAACACGATCGCCGCGTACCTGGTGGAATACCGGGCCGGCTTTCCTTTCAGCGTGGTGGATGAGCAGGGATTCATGGTCGGCCTCCCCAACTCCTACCGGTATCCCGATTACTTCAACATCAACCTGCACTTCGAGCGCACCTTCCACGCGGCGCACTATCTGTGGGCGTGGCGCTTCGGCTACAACAACATCACCGGCAATCTGAATCCCAACGTGGTGAACAATGTCGAAGGCACCGCGAAGTTTCTGACCTATTACCGCGGGCAGGCGCGCGCGTTTTCAGTGCGGCTGCGGCTTCTGGGACGGAAATAGCCGCGTGTGGTACCATTCCGCCCAATGACCAGGCTCGTTCTGATTTCCTGTTTGGTTCTTCCGCTGTCTGCTCAGCCGCCCGCGAGCGGGCAACAACCGCCTGCCGCCCCAGCCCCCGCCGCCGGCCCTCAGGTAGCCGGGGCTCCCAACGCCGGCAACGACGAAATCCTGAAGCGTATCGACGACCTGATGTGGCGCCTCTCGCTGGGGGACATCGCGGAGATCGACAAGATCGAGTACACCAGCTTGCCGCCCGCGCGCATTCCCAACCCGAAAGCTCCGGGCGCCGGGAACCCGATCATCATCCGGGCCTATACATTCATCCCCAAGAACCTGGATAAGACCCGCAAGCAGCCGCTGATCGTCTTCTGCCACCAGGGCGTGCACGCCAACGAGGACACACGCGACGCCCACGTCTTTCGCGAGCTTCTGGAGCAGGGCTACTCGATCATCTCCGCCGATTACCGCGGCAGCACCGGCTACGGCCGCGGCTTCTACGAGCAGATCGATTACGGCGGGCGCGAGGTGGACGACGTCTATCTCTCCGGACAGTGGATGCTGGAGAACCATCCGTTCCTGGACCCCAAGCGCGTGGGCATCGTCGGCTGGAGCCATGGCGGCCTGATCACGCTGATGAACATCTTCGGGCATCCGCAGACATATGCGGTGGCCTACGCGGGTGTGCCGGTCAGCGACCTGGTGGCGCGCATGGGCTACGAGGCGCCGGGGTATCAATCGCTGTACTCCGCGCCGTACCACATCGGCAAGACCGTGCGCGAAGACATCATGGAATACCGCCGGCGCTCCCCGGTGTATCACGCCAAGGAACTGGCCACGCCGCTATTGATCCACACCAACACCAACGACGAAGACGTGAACGTGCTTGAGGTGGAGCACCTGATCCAGGCTCTGAAGGCCGAAGGCAAGAAATTCGAGTATAAGGTCTACCAGGACGCGCCCGGCGGCCATTACTTTAACCGTATCGATACCAAGGCGGCCAAAGAATCGCGCCAGGAGGTCTGGCGGTTTCTGGCCGGCTACCTGCATCCCGATCATGGAGCGAACTGAGGTTACGCTCGGATTCCGCGCGCACTCCGGCTGGGCTGTGATGATCGCCGTGGCCGGCGAGACTCCGGTTCTGCGGCGCCGCATCGAGATGGTTCGGGCCGCGGGATTTCGCGCCAATCAACCGTATCACGCGGCGGCGGAGATGCCGCCGGACCAGGCTGAGCCATTTCTTCGGCGCATCGAAGCGGCCGCGGTGGAGATGGCGGTGGCTCAGATCGCAGATGCGGTGAATGCACTGGCTGCGAGGGGCTACCAGGCCGGGCCTGCGGCTGTGCTGCTAGGGTCGGGCAGGCCGCTGCCGGAACTCGCGAAGATTCTCGCCGCGCATCCGCTGATCCATACGGCCGAAGGCGTGTTCTTTCGCGAGGTGTTGATCAGCGCCTGCCGCAAATGCGGACTCGACTGCCGGGGCATCAAGGAACAAGACGTGCCTCCCGATTTGCTCGCCCGCGTGTCGGGGCTGGGCAAGGCCCTCGGCCCGCCGTGGACACAGGACGAAAAGCTGTCCACGGCGGCCGCCATTCTGGCAGCGGGTCGCGCGCGGCGGGCGCACGGGAAGTAGCTACACTGGAACTGGGGGAGCACGCGGGAGTTGGCCACCGAGATCACCACGCACCTGCCGGCGCAGGCCCGATTTGAAGGTTTGACGCCGGAGCAGCTCATCCAGGCATTCCGCGCGATGCACACTTCGCGGAGGCTGGACGACCGCGAAGTGGTTTTGAAGCGCCAGAACCGGATCTTCTTCCAGGTCTCCGGCGCCGGACATGAGGCCATACAGGTGGCGGCAGCCATCTCGCTGCGATCCGGCCATGACTGGTTCTATCCTTATTACCGCGATCGCGCGCTGTGCCTGGCCCTGGGGGTCACGCCGCACGAAATGTTGCAGGAAGCCGTCGGCGCCGCCGCCGATCCCGCGTCGGGCGGGCGGCAGATGCCTTCTCACTGGGGCCATCGCGAGCGCCACATCGTAAGCTCGTCATCGCCCACGGGCACACAGTTCCTGCAGGCTGCCGGCTGCGCCGGGGCTTCGCGCTACCGCGATATCGCCGGCGAAGTGACGCTGGTCTGCTCCGGCGAAGGCGCCACCAGCGAAGGCGAATTCTGGGAGTCTCTCAACCTCGCCTGCCTGGAGCGGCTGCCGCTCCTCTACCTGATCGAGGACAACGGCTATGCGATCAGCGTCCCGCGAGAGGCGCAGACCGCGGGAGGCAGCATGTTTCCGCTCACTGCGGGCTTCCCGGGGCTGTTCCGCCAGGAGGTCGACGGCACGGATTTCCTGGCCTCGTACCGTGTGATGCAGGCCGCCGCGCGATACTGCCGCGAAGGGCGCGGACCTGCCCTGGTCCACGCGCACTGTATCCGGCCGTACTCCCACTCGCTCTCCGACGACGAGCGCCTCTACAAGCCCCCCGCCGAACGCGAAGCGGAATCGGCGCGCGATCCGGTGCTGCTTTTCCCGAAGTTCCTCATCGACGAGGGCGTGCTCGACCGGCGCATGCTTCAGGACATCGCCCACGAGATCGACGAGGAGGTGAACCAGGCCACCCAGCAGGCGCTGCACGACGAGGCCCCCGACCCGGCGACCGCGCTCCAGCACCTCTACTCCGACACCGTCGATCCCACCAGCGATGCTTTCGCCGCGCCCGCGCATTTCCACGGCGCTCCAGCCACCATGGTCGACCTGATCAACGCCGCGCTGCGCGAGGAGATGCGGCGCAATCCCGACATCCTGGTCTTCGGCGAGGACGTGGCCGACGCCACGCGCGAAGAGGTCCTGAAAGTGGTCAAAGGCAAGGGCGGAGTGTTCAAGGTCACGCACGGATTGCAGAGCGAGTTCGGCTCGCGGCGCGCATTCAATACGCCCCTGGCCGAAGCGTCGATCGTGGGCCGCGCGATCGGGTTGGCTACGCGTGGGCTCAAGCCCGTTGCCGAGATCCAGTTCTTCGACTACATCTGGCCGGCGATGATGCAAATCCGCGATGAGCTGGCGACGCTGCGCTGGCGCTCCAACGGGGCGTTCTCGTGCCCGGCGGTGATCCGTGTGGCCATCGGCGGCTATCTGAACGGCGGCGCCGTCTATCACAGCCAGTGCGGCGAAGTGCTGTTCACCCACATTCCCGGCCTGCGGGTGGTGATGCCGAGCAACGCTGCCGACGCCTGTGGGCTGCTGCGCACCGCCCTGCGCGCCGACGATCCGGTTCTCTTCCTGGAGCACAAGCGCCTCTACCGCGAGCCGTACAACCGCTCTCCCCATCCCGGCGCCGATTTCACGATTCCCTTCGGCCGCGCCAGGGTGGTCAAGCCGGGGCAGAGCCTGAGCGTCATCACCTACGGCGCGCTGGTGCAGAAGGCGCTGCTCGCCGCAACCCAGATCGAGCGCCGCAATCCTGCCGTGAGCATCGAGATTCTGGATTTGCGCACGCTCGCGCCCTACGACTGGGCGGCGATCCGGCGATCGGTCGAGAAGACCAGCCGGGTGATCATCGCGCACGAGGACATGCTGTCATTCGGATACGGAGCGGAGATCGCGGCACGGATCGCGGACGAGTTGTTCGGATCGCTGGACGCGCCGGTGCGGCGCGTAGGTGCGCTGGACACGTGGGTGGGCTATCACCCGCAACTCGAAGCGGCCATCCTGCCGCAGACCGAAACGCTCGTATCTGAGATGGAACGGCTGATCGCGTGGTGAGCGGCTCCCCTAGACCTGCCGGCGGATAGAGATTCCCAGCTCGCGGAGATTCTTCTCCGGCACCGTCGACGGCGCTTCGCACATCAGGTCGGTGCCGCGGGCTGTCTTCGGGAACGGGATCACGTCGCGGATCGAAGTCTCGCCGGCGAGGATCATCACCAGGCGGTCGAGGCCGAGCGCGATGCCGCCGTGCGGCGGAGCTCCGTATTCGAGCGCGTCGAGCAGGAAGCCGAACCGGGCACGGGCTTCCTCGGTGCTCATGCCAAGCGCCGAAAAGACCTTCGACTGCACGTCGCGGCGGTGAATACGAATCGAGCCCGACCCAAGCTCGACGCCGTTGAGCACCAGGTCGTAGGACTTGGCGCGGCACCGGGCCGGGTCGGCAGTGAGCTTCTCGAGATCTTCGTCGTGCACCGAGGTGAACGGGTGGTGCGCGGCCATCCAGCGGTTTTCCTCTTCATCCCACTCGAACATCGGGAAGTCCACCACCCAGAGGAACTGGAAGTTTTTCGGATCGAGAAGCTTGTGGCGGTCGTTGAACCTCTGCGCGAGGTTGAGGCGCAACTGTCCGCAGGCCTGGTAGACGGTCTCTTCGGGACGATGGCCCTTGGGCTCGCCGGCCCACGTGGCCAGTACCAGCAGGCTGTCTTCATTGGCGCCGCAGCGCTCGCGGACCTTGGCCATCTGCTCGGGGTAGTCGCGGTCGAGGCGCCTGGCATCGTCGTAGACGCGCAGGCCGCGCTCCTGTCCGAAAGCTTTGAACTCGTCGCGCTCCTTGCGGCTGGCCGCGCCGACGCCCGGGATATGGATCGCGACCAGCGGCATGCCGGCATTGGCGAGCTCAGAGACCAGATCGCCGACCGGGTGCATCGGCGGGATGCGAGTGTCCGGCTTATCGATCCCGTAGTTCGCCATGGCCTGTGCGTAGGTGAGGCGCGGGAACGGCGCAGCGATCTCGTAGCCGGCTTCCTTGCACACGCGGACGATGAGCGGCTCGATGACTTCGAAGATGCGCTCCTGCTGCGGGAAGCTCATCTCGACGTCGATCTGGGTAAATTCGGGCTGCCGGTCGGCGCGCAGGTCTTCGTCGCGGAAACAACGAACGATCTGGAAGTACTTCTCGAAGCCGCTGATCATGAGGAGCTGCTTGAAGATCTGCGGCGATTGCGGCAGTGCGTAGAAGGTGCCGGGATTGACGCGGCTGGGCACGAGGTAGTCGCGCGCGCCCTCGGGCGTGGAGCGCGTCATGAACGGCGTTTCGATTTCGAGGAATCCCTGCGAACAAAAGAACTCGCGCACGGCGAAACTGATTTTGGAGCGCAGCATGATGTTGCGCTGCATCTGCGGCCGGCGAAGATCGACGTAGCGGTACTTGAGGCGCGCGTCCTCGGCGACATCCACGTGCTCCTCCATGGGAAACGGCGGCGTGCGCGATTCGTTGAGGAGCCAGATCTTCGAGGCCACAACCTCGACTTCGCCGGTGGGCATGTTGGGATTGACGGTCTCCGGCGACCGCTTTTCGACCGTGCCTTCCACGGCGATCACGTACTCGGCGCGCACTTCCTCGGCGCGGCTGTGCACGGCCGGGTCGATATCTTCGTGGAAGATCGCCTGGGTGTGGCCGCTGCGGTCGCGCATGTCGATGAAGATGACGGCGCCGTGGTCGCGGCGGCGGTGCGCCCAGCCCATCAGAACTACCTTCTTGCCGGCATCGGCGGCGCGCAGCTCGCCGCAAGTGTGGGTGCGGCGGAGGTCGCCGAGAAAGTCTAGTGAGACGGAAGGTTCCATATTAGAGCTTTTAGCTATCAGCCTTCAGCTATCTCGCCTCAATCGCTCCGCGATTTCGGCGGGTGTAAGATTCCATTGCTCGCCGGACGCCATGTCCTTTAGGGCGTATCGGCCGGCGGCCATTTCATTGTCGCCGATGATCAGCACGTGGCGTGCGCCGGTCTTGTTGGCGATCTCCAGGGCGCGCTTGAGCTTGCCCTCGCCGATCTCCACGCTGCGGCCGGACAGGCGGAAAGCGCGCGCCATCAGGACGGCGTGGCGCCGCGCGGGCTCGCCAAGAGGAGCGATAAAGAGGTCCAGCGCGGCGGGCGCCTGCTCGCCCTCGACGCTCATCACCAGGCGGTCTTCGCCGATGGAGAAACCGATGCCAGGCGCCGCCACCTTGCTGCCCAGCGATTCGGCCAAGCCGTCGTAGCGGCCGCCGCCGAGCACCGAGTTCTGTGCTCCCAGCGCGCCGTGAACCACTTCGAACGTGGTCCGCATGTAGTAGTCCAGGCCGCGCACCATGCGCGGGCGCACCTCGTACTCGATTCCTCGGTCGGTGAGGTATTGCCTGACGGCGTCGAAGTGCGCGCGGCAGGCGTCGCAGAGGTAATCGAGAATGGAAGGCAGCGCGTCGATGATCGGCTGGTCGGCCTCGACTTTGCAATCCAGCACCCGCAGCGGATTGGTCTCGGCCCGGCGCTGGCAATCGCCGCACATGCGCGGCGCAGCCTCTTTCAGCTCCTGGCGCAGGCGCTCGACATATTGCGGACGGCAATTCGAATCGCCGACGGAATTTAGCAGCAGCTTGAATCCGGTGAGCCCGACGCCTTTGAGGATCTCCACCACCATCTCGATGACTTCGGCGTCGATCATCGGCGATTCCGAGCCGATAGCTTCGGCGCCGATCTGGAAGAACTGCCGGTACCGGCCCTTCTGCGGCCGCTCGCGGCGGAACATCGGCCCGATGTAGTAGAGCTTCTGCACGCCGGGACGCTGATCGAGCCGATGCTCGATATAGGCGCGGATCACGGACGCGGTGTTCTCGGGCCGGAGGGTCAGCGAGCTGCCGTCGCGATCGTCGAAGGTGTACATCTCCTTGGTCACGATGTCGGTATCGGCCCCGACGCCGCGCGCGAACAGTTGCGTCTCCTCGAAGATGGGCGTGCGGATTTCGTGGTAGTTGTAGGCGCGGAAAATCTCGCGCGCCTTTGCTTCCACGCGGTTCCAGACGTCGGTGGATGGGGGCAGTAGGTCTCTGGTTCCTTTGACGGCTTTGATCAAGGGGAAACTTTATGGTAACAAAGGCGCCAGGCGTTAGGCTTCGGCAACTTCGGCTATCGGCTATCAGCCGTCAGCTTCCAGCACCAACGATCATTCACAGCTGAAAGCTGATAGCTGATAGCTGAAGGCGGATAGCCCTTAGCTGACGCCTGAAGCCTGAAGCCTTTCTTCAAATCGACCTTCCCGGCATCGCCACCACATCGTCAATCTGGATCGCCTCTTTCACCACGAACGGCTCGCCGTACTTCACGCCGATCAGGTTGCCGTAGAAGCGGGCAATGCTGCCCAGGCGATCGCGAATCTCCTGCTCGTTGGGAAACAGCGTGCCGCCTTCGATGGCCTCCCCGTATTGCGAGGTGTAGCTCAAGAGCGCGGTCATGCGGCGCTCGAATTGCGCGCTGATGTCCACGATGAAGCTCGGCTTCACCTCGGCGTAGACGCTCGAGTAGAGGATCTTGAATGGGCGGTGCGGCTCGCTGTACTCGTCCAGTTTGCGGAGGCCCGAAAGAAAGCACGCCTCGAAACCGATCTCGCTGGCGCGGTAGTGGTCGGGATGGCGGGCTTCCCAATAGGGCAGGATCACCACCCGCGGCTTGAGCTCGCGGATCTTGACCGCCAGCGTCATGCGGGCGGTGATGGTGTTTTCCAGGCGCGCGTCCGGCATGTGGAGGTTGCCCCGCCACTTGAGCAGCATGTGCTTGCCGGCTACCTCGCTTTCGGCGACGCGCTGCTCGGGAGTGCCGCGCGTACCCATGTCGCCGGCGGTCAGGTCGAGGACGCCGGCGCGGTAGCCCATCTCGGCCATCCTGATCAGTGTCCCGCCGCAGGTCTGTTCGACGTCGTCGGGGTGGGCGGCGATCGCCAGGACGTCCAGGCTCATGCGCGCGCCGCCAGTTTCTTCAGGAATTCGTTCATGTCCACCCGGTATTTGAAGGCTTTGGCGCCGTTGATGGCGATCACCGGCACTTCGTCATTGTAGCGGCGTACGAGCCCGGCGTCGCGGTCGATATCGATTTCCTCGTAGTCGAAATCGGCGCGGCGCCGCGCGGCCAGCAGCACCTGTTTGGCATCGTCGCACAGGCAGCAGCCGGCGCGCGTGTACAGGGTGACCTTCGGCCTCATCTCCAGTAGTAGTCGGGAGGCGGAGTGGAGCGCCGGCGCGGCACCAGGAGCATGATGAGCAGCGCGCCCGCCACGAAGCCGCCCACGTGCGCCATGTAGGCCACGCCGCCGCCCTGCGAAACGTGCGAGTATCCGATGCTGCCGAATCCGTTGAAGAACTGGATGAAAAACCAGTAGATCAGCATCAGCCAGGCAGGCACGTCGATGGTTGTGATGAACAGGAAGACGAAGATCAGGGTGTGCACCCGCGAGTGCGGGAACTTCACCATGTAAGCGCCCATGATGCCGGCGATGGCTCCGCTGGCGCCCACGGTGGGGACTCGCGATGTCGGATCCACCAGCACCTGCGCCAGGGCCGCCGCGACTCCGCAGGCGAGATAGAACAACAGGTATTTGCCGTGTCCCAGGATGTCTTCCACGTTGTCGCCGAAAATCCACAGAAACCACATGTTGCCGAGCACGTGCATCCAGCCTCCGTGAAGAAACATGGAGGTGAAGACGGAGCTGAAACTGAACTCGTCCGGCACCAGGCCGTAGGTCCGGATGAACAGGTCGCGATAGTAAGGCGCAAGCGAGAACTCGAAGAGGAAAATCAGCACGTTGATCACGATCAGCAGCGTCGTGACGACAGGCTTGGAGTAACTCGGCTCGGAATCGCGTAGAGGAAACATCTAGTCGAGGGCGCCCGCCCGCGAGGAGCGCGAGGCAAAGTCGGGATGGGAGCGCCGCTCGCCGCGCGTCATGAGGGAACGGACTTCTTCCAGCCCCCGAATGCCGCCGCGCGCGCCAAGCGCAGTGCAATTGAGCGCCGCCATGGCATTGGAAAAATCGAGCGCTTCGCGCAGTGGCATTCCCTGCAAAACAGCATAGCAGAAGGCCCCGTGAAAGACGTCTCCAGCGCCGGTGGTGTCCACACAGTTGACCACGAAGGCCGGTGCATAGTGGAACTTCCCGCTCTCCAGCGCCAGCGCCCCGTGGGGGCCCAGGGTCATCGCCGCCACCTTCATCCGGTATTCCTGCTGGATCATCTGGAGGGCGCGGAAGGGATCGGTCTCACCGGTCCAGGCGGCCGGAAATTCGCTGGAGGCGATCAGGTAGTCGACGTTCGGCAGGACGTTGCTGAAGCCGTGGTAGATCGTGTCGACGTCGATGGTGACCGGAATGCCGCAGCCGCGCGCAAGGCGGGCGGCGCGGGCCACGGCGGGAGTATCGTGGGCATCGATGTGCAGCAGGCGGCCGCACGCGATCATCTCCTCGGTGATTTCTTCGGGGCGAAGCTTGAGACCATCGTCGCGGCGCCAGAGTACAGTGCGCTCGCCGGTGGAGCGGTCGATCACGATGTAGGCGGACTGGTTGGCGCACCCGGGGCGGACCAGGACGTGGTCGAGGTTGATGCCGGTGCCGCGCAGGCTGTCCATCTGCACGCGGCCGCGCAGGTCGTCGCCGACGGAGCCGATGTACTTGGTGCGCAGTCCCAGGCGCGCGCAGGCGACCAGCGCGCTGGCCACTTGGCCTCCGGGGCTGAGGTGCTCTTCTTCGAAAGGCACTTTGCCGGCATAGGCGGGGAAGTGAGGGACGATAAGGAGAGTGTCGGTGGCGTTGAGGCCGACACCGACGACGTCGAATTCGGGCATTCACGTGTATTCTAGCGTCACTGCGGGCTACGGCCGCCGGGAGGACGGCAAAAAACGACCGAGCGCGCCGCTGAGTTCACCCCACTACTTCAGATCTTCCGCCGGTGAGTCGAGGATACCGGGGTCCTCAGGTTGTAGATTTCGATGCGCCGGTTCAATGCGGCCGCGCGGCGGTGGAATTCGTCTGGCTGGAGGCGAGCGCGCTCGGCATACAGGCGGCGCGCATCGGTGTCGATGTCCCGGGCCTCTTCAATCCACGCCGGCGCGAACCCGTTGTTGCGCAGGATGCGGTGCGCCATGCGCTGGCCGGCGTCCTCGTAAGGGTTCTCTTCCAGCGAGATCGGCTGTCCGGCGCCGTCGAGGCGGTCGAATGCACCGTCGTTCATCGCCTCCTGGATCTTGCGCTCGGCAACCAGGTTCCAGACGTCCATGAGAACAGGCTAACACGCGCGGTTTGACGGCTTAGCCCCTGATTTGCTAGCATCTTAAGTAGTTCATTGTGGTACTTGTGTCCCTATCCTCTTTCCGCTCTCAAACGGTACTACATCGCCCCGTCTTGGCATTCCCGGAGTAAACCTTAGGAAAATTATGGCTTCCAACACGTATTCGCAAGGCGCTCAGGTCGAGCATCAAAAGTTCGGGCTGGGCACCGTCCTGTCGCATAGTGAAGAGCGCATTGTCATCAAGTTCGATGACCACGGCGAGAAAAAATTCGTCACCCAACTGGTGATAGGCAGCCTGAAAAAGAGCGATCGTCAGCCGCCTGCCGAGAAGAAGGGCGCCCGGCGGAAGAAAGCCGCGCCCGCGGCCGTTTGACGGCCCAATTCGATTCGAGGAATAACGTTTGAACGCACGCCAGAAACGGTTGTTTGAAGAGGCCCGGAAACGAAATCCGGACCTCAAGATTCCCGCCGACACCCAGCCTCCGACAGAATGGTCGGAGGCGGACCTCGCTTTGATCAAACAGGGAGTTGGAGACAAATCGAGCCGGCCGCCGCAGTCCGCGGCGGAGCAGGGCGACGCCACCGGCGAAGCCCCGGCCGGAGAGCAGAGCGGCAGCGTAGTGACCTACTTCGAAGCCAAGGGCTTCGGATTCCTGCGCCCGGACGACGGCGGGCGCGACATCTTCTTCCACGTCTCCCGCCTCGCCGAAGGCCTTGCCACCGACCTTCGTCCCGGTACGCGCGTGCTCTACGAGTTGGGCATGGATCGCACCGGAAAGATGGCGGCCTCCAGCTTGCGCATTGCGCCGGAGGCGGAAACGGCTTAGACGGACCGCCGAGGTCCGCCGCGATTTATTATGTTTGACAGTCTTTCGGAGAAGCTGCAGCGGGTCTTCAAAAACCTGCGCGGCGAAGGGAAGCTCTCGGCCGAGAACATGGAGGCGGCGCTGCGCGAGATCCGCATGGCGCTGCTCGAGGCCGACGTCAACTTCAAAGTCGTCAAACAGCTCATCGAAAACATCAAGCAGAAAGCCATGGGGCAGGAGGTGCTCCAGGCCCTCTCGCCGTCGCAGCAGGTCGTGAAAATCGTGCACGAGGAGCTGATCAAGGTCCTCGGGGCCCACGAATCGCGCCTGCGCTTTTCCAACGATCCGCCCAGCGTCTTCCTGGTGGTGGGACTGCAAGGGTCCGGCAAGACCACCTCGACAGGCAAGCTGGCACGGTGGCTTTCGAAAAACGGGCACAGCCCGATGGTGGTGTCGGTTGACGTCTATCGCCCTGCCGCGCGTGAGCAATTGAAAGTCGTGGCGCGCGACATCGGGCAGCCGGTCTACGAAGGTGCGCCCGGCGAAGCCGCGCCTCTGGACCTGGCGCGTTCGGCGCGGCGCGAAGCCGCCCAGACGGGGCGCGATGTCCTCCTCGTGGACACCGCCGGCCGTCTCCATATCGACGATCAACTGATGGTCGAGCTCCAGCAGCTCAAAGAGCACCTCAACCCGGTCGAAATCCTTTTCGTCGCCGACGCCATGACCGGCCAGGACGCGGTCAAGAGCGCCGACGAGTTTCACAAGCGGCTCGGAATCACCGGTATCATTCTCACCAAGATGGACGGCGATGCCCGCGGGGGCGCGGCGCTTTCGATCCGGCACGTGACCGGGCAGCCGCTGAAGTTTGTCGGCGTCGGCGAGAAATCGGATGCCCTGGAGCCGTTTCATCCGGACCGGGCGGCGAACCGGATCCTCGGCATGGGCGACATCCTCAGCTTCATCGAAAAGGCCGAGGAGGCGATCGACAAAAAGTCGGCCGTCGAGATGCAGCGGAAACTCATCGAGAACGAATTCACGTTGCAGGATTTTCGCGACCAGCTCAAGCAGATCCGCAAACTGGGGCCGCTCGAGTCGCTGCTCGGCATGATGCCGAAGGTCGGCATGCTAAAAGAGCTGAAGGACGTCAAGGTTGACGAAAAAGAGATCTCTCATGTGGTGGCCATCATCGACTCGATGACCCCCCGGGAACGCGCCAACCACATGATCATCAACGGCAGCCGCCGGCGGCGGATCGCCAAGGGCAGCGGCACTTCCGTCCAGGAAGTCAACCAGTTGCTCAAGCAGTATGCCGAGGCGCGGAAGATGATGAAGTCTCTCTCTGGCGGTTTCATGGGCAAAAAACTCGGTAAGATGAAAATACCGGGCTTTCCATTCGGAAATCTACCAGGAATGTAAGAGCAGGCGGGACGTTACGATCCAGCCTGAGAAAGCGATGGACGGGTAGAAGCCTGTCCCAGATGGAGTAAGAATGTTGATGATTCGCCTGGCGCGATTCGGCGCCAAGAAGAAGCCGTTTTACCGCGTCGTCGTGATTGAGAAGGAGCGCGCCCGCAACGGCCGCGCGCTCGAAGTCGTAGGACACTATAATCCGCTCGCCGATCCCCCGGCGGTAAGTTTGAAGCATGATCGCATCGAGCATTGGACCAAGAGTGGCGCGCAATTGTCCGATACCGTCCAGCGTCTGTTGGAAAAGAATCCGGCCGCGCCAGCTAGTGTGTAATTTGGCACGTCAACGGTGGCAAAGTTCCTCGGGCCTTGATTTGTAACCCGCTGAAACCATGACTGCTCAGTTACTATGAATGTGGAGGCGGGGTGCATGAAGCAGTTGATAGAGGACATTGCTAAAGCTCTGGTCGACATCCCGGAAGAGGTCAGCGTCCGTATGGTCGAAGGCGAGCAAGTCACCGTCCTGGAGCTCAAGGTAGCCCCGAGCGACCTCGGTAAGGTGATTGGCAAGCAAGGCCGGACGGCGCGCTCCATCCGCACCATTCTTGGGGCTGCCGGCATGAAGCTGAATCGCCGGTTCACTCTGGAAATTCTCGAGTGAGCGTCGGGAATTCCGACTGGGTCACGATTGCTCTCCTGCGCAAGACACGGGGCAACCGTGGTGAGATCACCGCGTTGCCCCTGAGCAGCAAGCCGGAAAGATACCAGAACCTCACCGAAGTGTGGTTGTTCGGGACCGGCGAGCGCTACGAGGTCGGCGAAACCTGGTTCCACGACGGCATCCTCATTTTTCATTTTCGCGGCGTGGACAATATCGGCGCCGCCGAATCCCTGGTGGGCTGCGAAGTCCGCGTACCGGCCGCCGAGCGTGTGCCGCTCGAGGAAGGCGAGTTCTTCCACGACGACCTGATCGGCTGCCAGGTGATCGATCGCACCACCGGCGCGTCGCTGGGATCGGTCTCCGCCTTTGACGATTCGGGCGGGGCAGGCAACCTGGTCGTCGGCGACAATCTGCTGATCCCCTTCGCGCGCGCCATCTGTGTCGAGATCGATCCGGCGGAGCGGCGCATCGCGGTAGAATTGCCCGAGGGTTTGAAGGAACTCAACCGGCCGTGACCTTTCACGTGCTGACCATTTTTCCGGACTTCTTCGCCGGACCGTTTGCCCACGGCGTGGTGAAACGCGCCAGGGAAGCCGGCTTGCTCGACATCCGCATCCACGACCTGCGGAACTGGACTAGCGACCGCCACCGCACCGTCGACGACCGCCCGTTCGGCGGCGCCGAAGGGATGGTGCTGAAATGCGAGCCCATTTTTCAGGCAACGGAATCGATCTGGCCCGAGCGTTCCGCGGGCCGCAAAATCATTCTGCTTTCCGCTCAGGGCAGGATGTTCGACCAGGCTATGGCCAATCGCCTGAAAGAATGCCAGGAGCTTCTCCTGATCTGCGGCCGCTACGAGGGCGTCGATGAGCGCGTGGCCGAGCACCTGGCCGACGAAGAGATTTCCATCGGCAACTACGTGCTGAGCGGCGGCGAGCTGGCGGCCGCGGTGGTGATCGACACGGTGGCGCGGCTGCTCCCCGGGGTTCTCGGCAACGAGGCATCGTCGGCATTCGAATCCTTTCAGGAGGGCGGACATGGCGAGGGTTTGCTGGATTGCCCCCAGTGGACCCGTCCGGCCGAATTCCGCGGATGGCGCGTGCCGGAGGTGCTGCTCAGCGGCAATCACCGGCAGATCGCGGCATTCCGGCGGTCGGCGGCCCGAAGCAAGACCGAACGGCTCCGGCCGGATTTGCTGGATAAAGAGTCATCTGCGTGGCTGCCGGACTCGGCGGTTTAGGCTCGCGATACAGGCGCGGGGCGCGGCAGGTTGGGAACGTCGGGAACCTGCCCTGCTGATCTGTGCAGTACGTCGGCCAGCATTTGCATCCGGATCGGCTTGGTGAGTACATCGTCCATGCCGCATCGCAGACATTGCTGGTCGCAGCCGGGGCTGGCTCCGGCCGTCATGCAGACCACGGGCTTGTGCGATCCCGCCGCTTCGCTGCGCCGGATCTGGGCGACGGCTTCCGGGCCGCTCATCACAGGCATCTGACAGTCCATGAGCACCAGGTCGTAGCTCATGATGCGCAGCATTTCGACGGCCTCGCGGCCGTTGGCGGCGACGTCGGCCCGCATCCCGAGGCTCTCGATCATGCGAACCGCGACTTTCTGGTTGACTGCGTTGTCCTCGGCGACGAGGACGCGCAGGGGAGCGGCCGGAGGGGACGGACGGGCGTCCGCGCCTCCGATCGCTACCCCCATTGCCGCCAGGGATCGCGCCGGGCGCTGTGCCAACGCCCCGCTCAATGCCTGCACCAACTGGGTGCAGCGCACCGGCTTGACCAGGCACGCATCTACCGCCTGGCCCGACATGCCGCGAACCGACCGCCAACTGCCGATCGAGGTCAGCATGACCACGATCGTGTCGCGCGCGGCGGGATCTTTCTTGATCGCCTCCGCGAGAGCAGCGCCGTCCATGCCGGGCATGTGGTAGTCCGCGATCACGAAGTGGTAAGGCTGCCCCGCGCTTGCGGCCTCGCGGACATCCTCCAGCGCTCCGCGGCTGCCCGCATGGCTGGTGTGGATCATGCCCCAGGACTCGACCTGCCGCTCCAGCACCCGGCGATTGATCTCATTGTCGTCGACGATCAAAACCCGGAGTCCGGCTAGGCTCGCAGCAGCCGATTCGGCGGCCTGGGGCTTGGGATCGTGCCGCAACGGCAGTGTAACGTCGAACCGGGAGCCCTCACCCGGATTGCTTTCCACCGAAATCGTTCCGCCCATGATCTCGGCGAGCTGGCGCGAAATGGCCAGGCCGAGTCCGGTTCCCCCGTACCGCCGCGTGGTCGAGGCATCCGCCTGGGTGAATTGCTGAAACAGACGCTCCACCTGGTCCCGTGCAATGCCGATTCCGGTGTCGCTCACGGAGAGGATCATGATGGTGAAATCCGGGCCCTGGTTTTTTTGCGCCACCGAGATCAGAACGTGACCCGATGGCGTGAACTTGACGGCGTTGCCGGCAAGATTGACCAGAATCTGCCGGATGCGGCCGCCGTCACCAAGGAAATGCCGCGGCACCGTGCAGGGGTAATCCACGACCAGATCGAGCTTCTTCTCCTCGGCCTGAGGTCCAACCGTCTCGGCGGCCTCTTCCACCAGCAGCCGAAGGTCGAACGGGTAGGTCTCCACTGCAAGGCGCCCGGCCTCGATCTTCGAAAAATCGAGGATGTCGTTGATCACCGACAGCAGTGCCTCTCCGGACTTGCGAACCATGTCGGCGTACTCCCGCTGCTCGGGCGTCAAGTCGGTATCCAGCAGCAGCCCGGTCATTCCCAGCACGCCATTCATGGGCGTCCGGATTTCGTGGCTCATGTTGGCCAGAAACTCGCTCTTGGCCTTGCTGCCGGCCACCGCCTGCTTCTGGGCCACGCGCAAACGGAGCGCCAGCACAACGGCCACGGCAAGCGCGAGAATGGAGGCGCCCAGCGCGGCCTGCGAGTATCGCTGCTGCCTGAGGCTGTCATGATAGGCGAACACCGTGGTTGCCTCGCTGGCCAGCCGCGACCTCCAGCGGAAATCGATACCCACCAGCCGTCCGTCGGCCGCCAGTTTCCCGATGCGGTCGCGCAGTCGGTCGGCGGCCTGCCGGGCCGCGCGGTTGTGCATGCCGGCGCCGACGCCGAACCAATAAGTCGCGCCCTCGAGCGGCTGAATGCGCAGCTCCTGCTGTGCGCAATCGATCGGCGGAGTCGTCACGATTGCATTGACCGAGATCAGGCCCGCCGCCGCCGCCCCGCTGCAAACCGAGCCGATGATCTCTGACTGGACGCGAGTCTCGCGCAGCCGGCTGGACGGGAAAAACTTGCGCGCAAGGCGAAGGTCGCTGCTGATTTTCGCAGTGACCGCGAGTGTTCTGCCGGCCATTCCGGCGGCGTTGGGCATCGGCTGGGATTCCGGAAACACCAGGGCGTAGGACATTCGCGCCCACGGCTGGCTGATATACACGAGCCCGCGCCGCTCGGGAAGATCCGCCATCAGCGGCCACAGGTCTACAAGGCCGGTGTTCAGTGCCGCTTCCGGGCCCTCCGGACCAAACACCCACTCCAGCGGAATTCCCTCCTGCTGTGCCGCGACTTTGATCACATCGACGGCGGGGCCCGCAGCACGCCCTTGCGCGTCCGGAAAATGGTAGGGTTGCGAATTCTGAAACCCGATTCGCAGCGGCCTTTCTGGCGCCGGCGCTGGTTTGATAATCCACAGGGCCAACCCGCCGGCCACCGCCAGAGCCAGGCCTGCCGCGAGCAGCGCGCGCCGGCGGCCGCGGGACCCTGGTGGTGTCATTCGAACATTCACGGCTAATGAATCGGTCGCGATTGTGATAAGGTTTAGGGCTTGGCAGGCAAATTGCACCCAATTGGGAAGGCCTGCAGGTAAGGAAGTAATGGTAGTAAGCTAAACGATAGGTTGGTTGCCGGCGGACGGCATGGTCCGCCGTCTCTGTTGTTTGGGCCAAAGTTTGAAGATGACCACTACCGTCGAATTTCCACGGCTGTTTCAGCCGCATTCGAACCTGAGCGACGAAATTAACCACAACATCGCTCAGTCGGAGGTCGAAGGTGGCGTCCACTTGTGCGATCTACCCCCGGGCACGGTGTTAGAAATACAGACTCAGAATCGTTATTACACCATCGAGTACAAGGGTTGGGATCAGGCGTTGATCTCAGGTCATCCGGTGTTCTGCCCGGAGCCGGTCCCGGTGACCATCCACGGTTCCACTTGGGGCGGTTCCATGATCAAGTCGCGTTTCATCGGACGCGGCATGCGGCTGGAATTTGGCCACCCCGACTTCGAGCCCATCCGGACCTCGGTCATCCTGGACGTGCGCGAAGTCGCCGCCGCCTGAATTTACACTCAAAACCTGGCTGCGCGTGCCGAAGAGCGGTTTGTGAGTCCTTTTCTTCGGCGCGCGGAAGAAATCCTGGAAACCGCTATTTTGGGTCGTGAGGAGCTGGCGATTGTAATCGGGCGCGGCGGCGAAGTCCGCATGCTGAATCCCGCGGGTTGGTCGCTGGCGGCACTGCGCATCGAGTTCGGCGCCGACTCGGTCTACAAAGTAGAAAGGGTGGGACAGAAGGTGCGGGTGGATGGCTGGGATGGAAGCCGCGCCTGCCGTCTCGAGCGAGCCGGCCAACCGCCCGGACTACATCACGCGCTGGACGGAAGTTGCGTCGGCCTTCGCGGGGAACATGCTTTCCAGAAGCATGGCGCCATTCCGGTCGGAGGCTTCGTCGTCGGCCACCTCGATGGTGATGACCTCGCAGTCCTCGGTCACCCAAACTCCGCTCACCAGGCGAAAGACCGCAACATCATCGGCTCCCTCGATGGCAACCCGAACCAGTTGGTCGCCTAGAGCCAGCAGAACCCCGCGCACAATCTTCCCGTTCGTGTACCGGATAAAGATCATCGTCGCACCAGTCTTGCCCACTGCGCGGCAAATCGCCAGTTCCGCGCGTACCAGCGTTGTACTAAGACCTTTGTTCTCAATAGTTGTAGAACCAAAGGGCCAAAGTTGACGCCTTGAAGCCTAGGCTTCCATGGGATTGCTCCCAGCCTGGCTCGGCAGAACACGTAGGAGTACTAGGTAGCCCCCCGGGTTCGCGGCCGGTAGGTACCGCTACTGGAGGGTGAACGGTTCCAGTAGCGCGTTCACCGCCCGGCTGCGAACCAGGGAGGCTACCCCGCGGCGGAAAAGCTCGCGGCTCCGGCCTGCTCGGCCAGAAGCTGCGGCAGGTCTCCGAACAGGCGCGCATCGCGCAGCACGGTCCGGTAGATCCGGCAGAAGTTGGGTGCGCCGCTGTGAATCCATCTCGACGCCAGCTCGGCCATTGTCCCATCGCGCAGATTGCCCAGCGCGAGCGATCGCGGAAACCCGTGACGGAGGGGCACGATGGTTCCATCCTCTTCGATCACCATCGGCGAGATCAGCTCTCCCAGAAAACGCGTGTCGGTTTCCAGCCCCGCCCTCCAGCCGTCGAGATCGTCGCTTTCGATCGGGAGGTCATAACGGCTCAGAACCTCAAACTGCACGGCCAATTCGCCGCGATGCATGTCGCGCAGGCACTCGACCATCATCCAGACGGTGGCCATCTGCTGATCCGAGAGCTCCTCCACGGGTCGCACGTTCAGCATGGCGGCCCCGCGGGCGGCGGCAAATGCCGCGGCTTTTTCCATTTCGCCCATGTTGGCGGCGGTAAGCGGATACACCACCGCGAACGGGATTCCCGAGCGGCGCACGGTCTCCAGGCTGGGCGCGACATCGGCCTCGAACTTCACGCCCAACAGGTCGACTGAATGAGTCAGCGGCTTCAGCCTCCGCGCGGAAAGCGCCGCGCCCCGCGCGGTGAGGGTAGTCAGCATGTTCATGCGGTGGGCCTCCCGGCAGAGAGAGCCCAGCGCCGGGTGAGCCAGCGCCTGATCGCCCGCAATCGACAAAAAGTTGTACCCCAGCGCCGCGGCGTCGCGAATGGCCCCTAATAGAAGCGGAACGCCCAGTTCGCTCCGCCCGGAGGCTCCCGAAGATCGCCGGCAGCTTGTTTTGAGGTAACCGAAGGAAGGGGGGTGCATTTCGAGGGTTCTGACATCTGGGATCGCGAGATTCATCGGGGGCATATTCCTTTAAATGCAGGAGTCATTCGATTGGTGTAGCGACGCGGTCAAACGTTTCTCAGATTTTTTTGTCTTGCGTGAAACGTTCCGAACCATACGCGCACCAATTGTCAGTCGCACGGTGACGAGCCGATTGCGGCAGGGTTTGCCATACTTCGCGATGTTTGCAAACCCCCTTACGATGAGTCGCGCACGGTTTTCGGAGGGCTGTGCGCGGCCCCTTTTCCACTAGTTTCCGCTCTCTTTTGCCTGCTTCAGAGCTATCCAACACTGAACATTTGGCTGCGGGCTGTATAATAACGAGCGTGCAGCGTCAGGCTTTCGACGCCGATTATGTACAGCGGCTCAGCAAATCCGATGGCCAAACCGAGCGCGATTTTGTGGCGTATTTCAGCGAATTGCTTTGCATCAAGCTGCGCTCGCGCCTGCGCTCGGCGGACCAGGTGCAGGACGTGGTTCAGGAGACCTTTCTCCGCGTCCTGAAAACCCTGCGCGCGTCCGGAATGGAAAATCCACAGGCGCTGGGCAGCTTTGTCAATTCGGTGTGCAACAACGTGTTGTTCGAGTTCTACCGTACGCAGGCGCGGTTTGCGGAAGCTGCGCCTGATCGTCCCGGCGAGGACCCGCCGGCCGAATCCGCGCTGGCGGATCGAGAGGAGCGCGCGGCGGTGCGGCGCGTGATCGAGGAGCTTCCGGAAAAAGACCGCACCATTCTGAAATGGCTGTTTTTTGAGGAGCGCGATAAGGACGAGGTATGCCGGGCTCTCAATGTAGACCGGGAATACCTGCGGGTCCTGGTACACCGGGCCAAACAGCGCTTTCGTGACGATTATTTGCGGCGTTCTGCAACGAAAATTAACCGCGTGACACCAATGGGATGAGTATGGATCACCGTGAGGCCCGGGAAACGAGGGCTACGGAGCGTTATCTTCTTGGCGAAATGGACGAGCCGGAGAGGTTCGCTTTCGAGAGCCACTATTTCGAATGTGAGGAGTGCGCCGAGGATGTTCGAGTCGCCGACGCCCTGACTCGCGGGGTCAAGGCTGTCGGCGAAGAGGATGCCCGGCGCAACGTGGTTCCCCGCGAAGAGCGGCGCTCGGGCTGGCTCGCCTGGCTGGCTCCGGCGGCTCTGGCGCCTTCGGCAGTCGCCTGCGGCCTGGCCGTGGTCGCCGCCTATCAGGGTTGGGTCGTCATTCCGGCCTTGCGCTGGCAGACCGGCTCGCGCGCCATGGCGCCGATGGTCCTGCGCGCCGCCGCCCGCGGCGAGGAGCAGGCGCTCGAAATCCGGCGCGACCAGCCGGTTTCGCTGCTCTCCCTGGATGTCAACGGCCCCGACCCCGCAACTCCGCTTACCTACGAGTTAATCGCCCCCGGGGGCGAGGTGCGGATCAGCAATCCGACACAGGCGCCTCCGCTTGGGTCGCCCCTGATCGTCGTGTTAGCGAACACCCAGATCCGGCAGCCCGGCGCCTGGGTGCTGGTGCTGCGCACGCAAAAGGGCGCGGAAGTTGCACGCTACCCGTTCCAGGTTCAGGTTAAATAGAGGAAGCTCATGATCCATCCCAAGCAACTTCATCCCCGCAGACATATCTTTCACGGCCATGCCACGGGCGTATCCGCCAGAATCCGCCGCCCGGAGAATGGCGTGCTGAAATCGGCCGGCTGCAGCGCGTTGTCGCC
>DATJYW010000416.1:0-20168 GCA_035499435.1 Candidatus Acidiferrales bacterium
CGAAGCCGTACAGCGCGGATTCGCTGGCGGCGAAGGTGCGGGAGACGCTGGAGGGATAGGGGGGACAGGCTGAAGCCTGTCCTACTTCAGGGCCCGGTCGAAGAAATCGACCACGAGCTGCTGGAGCTGGCGGCTGTAGACGCCGGTCACGCCGTGGGTTTTCTGCGGGTAGAGCATGAGCTCGAATTGCTTGCCGGCCTGCTGGAGCGCGGAGGTTATCTGCAGCGTGTTCTGGAAGAGCACGTTGTCGTCTTCGAAGTTGTGGTAGATGAGCAGGCGGCCTGTGAGGTTGGCGGCGTGGAGCGGGAGCTCGGTCAACTTGTAGCCATCGGGGTTGTCCCGGGGCAGGCCCATGTAGCGCTCGGTGTAGATGGTGTCGTAGTTGACGAAGTTGGTGACGGGGGCGCCACCGGCTCCGGCTTTGAAAACGTCGGGGGCGTTGAGCATGGCGTTGATGGTCATGAAACCGCCGTAGCTGGAGCCGGTGATGCCGATGCGGGCGGGGTCGGCGAATCCGAGGGAGATGAGGTATTTCACGCCGGCCACCTGATCGGCGAGCTCGGTGACGCCGAGCTGGTGGTAGATGGCGGTTTCGAAGTTGTGGCCGCGGCCCATGATGCCGCGGTTTTCGCACTGCCACACGACGTAGCCTTTGTGGGCCCAGACCTGATCGAGGCTGAGACCGCTCCAGGCGTTGCGCACGGGATCGCCGACGCCGGGGCCGCCGTAGACATCGACGATCACGGGATATTTCCTGCCGGGCTCGAAATTGGCGGGCTTGATGAGGCGGCCGTAGAAATCGCTGCCGTCGGGGCCTTTGAACCTGACGATTTCGGTGGGGCGGATGTCGTACTCGTCGGCCTGGGTGCGGTCGGCCTCGCGGTAGACGCCGAGCTCTTTGCCATCGCCGGAGTGGAGCGTGGTGCGCGGCGGAGCGGAGAGATTGGAGTAGGTGTCGAGGTAGTACGCGCCATTGGGCGACATGGACACGTTGTGGGTGAAGTTGGCGGCGGTGAGCTGGTGTTTGGCGGCGCCATCGAGGCCGATGGAGTAGAGGTGGCGCTCGAGGGGGGTGGGCTCGCTGGAGGTGTACCAGAGGCGGCCGGCGGCTTCATCGACGCCGTTGATGGCGGTGACTTCCCAGGGGCCGCGGGTGAGCTGGCGGACGGTTTTGCCGTCGTTGGAGGAGAGGAAGATATGGCGGAAGCCGCCGTCGCGCTGGCTGGTCCAGAGGAAGCGCTTGCCGTCGTCGAGGAACTGGATGTCGCCGACGAGGTTGATCCAGTAGGGGTCGGACTCTTTGAAGACGGACGCGGCTTCGCGCGATTCGACGTCGATGGAGAGCATTTCGAGCTTGTTCTGGACACGGTTCATGCGCAGGATATAGACGGCGCGGGAGCCGGGCATCCAGCCGGCGCGGGCGATGAGGTAGGTATCGCGGGTCTCGCCGACTTCGAGCCAACGGGTGGGTCCGCCGGCGGCGGGAACGACGCCGAGGCGGACGTCGGGATTGTTTTCGCCCGCCTGCGGGTAGCGTTCGGGCTCGGCGAAGGCGCGCGTGCCGAGCATGTCGGCGTGCGGGAAGACGGGCTCGCGGCTGGAATCGAACTGGAGGTAGCAGAGCGATTTGGAATCGGGCGCCCACCAGAAGCCGGTGCCGAGCTCGAGCTCTTCGGGGTAGACCCAGTCGGGGACGCCGTTGCGCAGGGTTTCGGTGCCATTGCCGGTGAGGCGGGTCTCTTTGCCGGAAGCGATGTCGATGGTGTAGAGGTCCCAGCCGCGGCGGAAGGCGACCATGCGGGCGTCGGGGGAGAGCTTGGCGTCGAGCTCGGGGACGGGGGTTTTGGTGAGCTGGTCCCACTTGCCGGTGGCGGTGTGAATGGCGAAGAGGTCGCCGCCGGCAGAGTAGAGGAGGAGTTTGGCGTCGCGGGAGAACTGGAGGCCGGCGATGCGGGCGCGGCGGTTGGTCCAGTCGGTTGGGCCTTCCTCGGCGGCGGGACTCACGGCGGCGGCATCGATGGGGGTGGTGTCGATGAGCGGTTTGGAGGATTTGGTGGCGGGGTCGTAGAGCATGATGGAGCGGCCCTGGCGGAAGGCGAAGGTTTTGCCGTCGGGGAGCCAGGTGGGGGGAGCGGCGAACCCGCCGCGCCCGCCGCCGCGTCCGCCCTGGAGCGTGTCGAGCGTGATGGGCTTTTTCTGGGCGGAGGCGCAGAGGGAGAGCAGAAGGATGAGGACGAGGTTTCTCATTTGAGAGTGATTGTAGCAGCCGGGGTTCGCGCTAGGATGAATACGGTAGTATGCGGGCCGAAGCGTTTTGGAAAGCCGTGACTCTCGATCGCTCAGATTTCCTGGATTCGCTGGTGGCGCTGCTCGACGATCATGGTGTCAGGTATTGCGTGATCGGGGGGCAAGGCGTGAATGCCTATGTCGAACCCCTGGTCAGCCTGGATCTGGACCTGGTTGTCGCGGTGGAACAACTGGAGAACGTGGAGAAGTTGCTGCGCGCCAACTTCGAGGTGGAGGCGTTTCCGCACAGCCTGAACGTGTCTTCGCCGGGGTCGCAGCTCCGTGTGCAGGTTCAGACCGATCCCCGATATTTCGAGTTTGTGGGACGCGCCGCGCGGCGGGAAATTCTCGGGATTTCGATGCCGGTAGCGGACATCGCGGACGTTTTGCAGGGTAAGATCTGGGCTGCAAGCGATCCGTCGCGGCGGCCGAGCAAGCGCCGGAAGGACCTGCTGGATATCGAGCGCCTGTTGGAGAGCTATCCGGGCCTACGGGACCGGGTTCCGGCGGAGATTCTAGCGCGACTGGAGTAGCGCGGCCAGTGCTTTCTCGGAGAGCTCGACCTGCTCGCGGCCGGTGCCGTCGGTGGGGGTCTCCGCCAGCAACTGGTGCTGAATCGCGATCGCCTGCGTGATCGCCTGGCGGGCTTCGGACGGGCGGCGATTGCGGGCCAGCGCGTAGGCGACGTGGCGGAGCGCACGGGCGCGTCGGGAGCGCAGCAGGCGGTCGTTGGGAGCGCGCGACAGGCTGTCATCGAACATCGTGAGCGAGCGTTGCGGAGTTGGAGGGACTCGCGGGGATCGATCTTACCCAAGGGATAGGACAGTTTGTAACAGGCGATTGCGAGGCTCAGGCGAGCCGAAGCATTGTCGGGGTCGGCGCTGGAGAGTTGCTGGGCCAATGCCAGGTAGCGGCGGCCGGCAACCACCGCCTGGGCGGACTTGCCGAGCGATTTGCCGGTCTCGCTATCGTAGATGTTGCTCTCGTAGTTGGCTGCGGCCATTTTCTGGCGGAGATAACCGGGATTTTGCGGCTGCTCCGCCAGCAGGCCGTCGATGATCGGCTCCGACTCGCGGAGCACGGCTAACGCCTCGTCATATCGTTCATTGTCCGCGAGTGCGATCGCGAGCAGCCCGGATATGAAGTGGAGGCGGCCGCGAGAGTAGCTGCCGGCTCGTGAAGAAGTTCCGGGTCGTTGCCGGCGCTGCGCGCGAGATTGTCCAGATAATCGAGGGCGGTAGCAACGAGTTTCTCGCGCACACGCGTGGAGCCTGGCAGGCGGGCGACATCATCGTGAAGCTCGATGAAGCAGCCGGCCAGTTTACGGACCTGCTGGAATCGTTGCTGGGCCACGCGCGCTTCGGAGAGCGAGATCAGGGCGCCCGCGGCGAGCGAGATCACCACGGCGGCGGTGGCCGCGACTCCCCACCGGTTGCGCGCGGTGAAGCGCGAGAGCCGGTAGACGAAGGTATCGGGCCGCGCGGCCACGGGACGGTTCTCCAGGTAGCGAAGAATGTCTTCCGAGAACTGTTCGACGGAGCGATAGCGACGCGCCGGGTCGCGGTGCATGGCCTTGAGCACGATGGTGTCGAGATCGCCGCGGAGCGCGGCGCCGCCCACTGCCGAGGGCGGCTTCGCGTCGGTTTCGACGATCTCTTTATGAAGCGCGGCAGGATCGTGACGGGTGAGGGAGCGCGGGCGCTTACCGGCGAGGAGTTCGTAGAGTGCGACGCCGAGTGAGTACACGTCGGTGGCAGTGGAAACGGGCTGACCGAGGATCTGCTCGGGCGAGGCGTATTCCGGAGTCATCACCAGGACCCCGGTTCGGGTCTGCGGGGCGGCATCGCCCAGCAGCTCCGGGCTGAGCAGCAGCTTGGCGATCCCGAAATCCAGCAGCTTCGGGACGCCGTCGCGGGTCACCAGGATGTTGGTAGGTTTCAGGTCGCGGTGGACGATCAGCTTCTGATGCGCGAACTGCACGGCATCGCAGACACTGCGGAACAGGACGAGCCGATCGTGAATGGCGATGTGGCGGGACGCGCAGTATTCGTTAAGGGGCTGGCCATCGACGTACTCCATGACGATGTAGGGCATGCCTTCGTCGATGGTGCCGCCGTCATAGAGAGCGGCAATGTGGGGGTGATCGAGAGCGGCGAGGATCTGGCGCTCGTTGCGGAAGCGGGCCCGGGCCGCGGGTTCATCGGTGTCGAACCGCAGGATTTTGAAGGCCACGTTTTTGCGGAACTGATCGTCGTCGCGGTTGGCCAGAAACACAGCGCCCATGCCGCCGCGGCCAAGCAATTTGCGGATCCGATAGGGTCCAACGCGGCGCCCGACCCACTGCTCCAGTTGGGACGCGGACTGTCCATTCGGATTCCGCCGGCGCGCTGGTCTCGGTGGGCAGAGCGGTACCCGGTTGAAAATCGTCTGGCGCGGCATCCGGCACGATTGAGGCATGGTATCAACGGCGGCAGGGCGGGGCAACCCGCGGACACGGCGCTGTCGCCGAAGGATTACCATAGGAAACAATATGGAGGGTGATCGGCTCGGGCACTTCTCCCTGTTGGAGAAGATCGGCGAGGGCGGCATGGGACGCGTCTACAAAGCCAGGGACACGCGCCTGGAGCGGCTGGTCGCCATAAAGGTGCTGCCCGAATCCCGGATTGCCGACACCGAGCGGCGGGCGCGCTTCATCCGCGAGGCCAAGGCGGCCTCCGCCCTGAATCATCCCAACATCGTCACCGTACATGAGACTGGCGAAGAAGATGGGCGGATGTTTATCGTCATGGAACTCGTGGAGGGCAGACCCCTGAACGAACTGATCCCGCGCAAGGGGATGCGGCTCACCGAGGCGCTGCGGATCGCGGCCCAGGTGGCGGACGCGCTCACGGCGGCACACGCGGCGGCAATCGTGCATCGCGATCTGAAGCCCGGCAACGTCATGGTGGACGGGCATGGGCGCGTCAAGGTGCTGGATTTCGGGCTGGCGAAGCTGTCCTCATCGCCTGCCGGCGCGGACGAAGCGACCCGCACGATGGCTGTGGAGCAGCCGCGAACCGAGGAGGGCGTGGTACTCGGCAGCGTGCCGTACATGTCACCGGAGCAGGCCGAGGGCAGGCCGGTGGACGTGCGCAGCGACATCTTCTCTTTTGGCGCGGTGCTCTACGAGATGATCACGGGGCAGCGGGCGTTCCGGGGCGAGTCGCGCGCCTCGACGCTGGCGGCGGTGGTGGAAAAGGATCCGCAGCCGCCCAGCGAGATCGCGGCGGCCACTCCGCCGGAGCTGGAACGGCTGATCGCGCGATGCCTGCGGAAGGATGTCGGCCGGCGGAGCCAGCATATGGCGGATGTAAAGCTGGCGCTCGAAGAGCTGCGGGATGAGTCGGAGTCGGGCAAGCTGGCGGCGACTCCGCCGCGTGTAGCTTGGCGCGGCCGGTTGTGGCCGACGGCGGGGATCGGCTGCGTTGCAGTTGCGGCGGCGGCCATCGCCTGGACCTACATGAGCCGCGGTGGCGTGGCGCCTCAGGGTCCTGAACTGGTGCGCTTGTCGCCCGATGACGGAAACGCTTACGGGTTTCCGGACCTCTCTCCAGACGGCAAGTTTGTCGCATACGTTTCGGATAGGAGCGGCAAACGTGAGTTGTGGCTGCAGCAGGTGGCCGGCGGCGATCCGATTCAGTTGACGCATGCGGCCGGCTCCGTGATCGCCGCCCGTTTCTTCCCGGACGGCGCGCGGCTGATTTATGGCGCCGCATCGGCGGATCGCAACACGACCAGCGTTGAAGTGATCCCCACTTTGGGCGGGCAGGCTCGCGTGCTGGCCACCGGGAAGAGGATCGTCGGCGGCGACCTTTCGCGGGACGGCCGCCTGCTCGCCTACTTTGAAGCCGAGAGCGCCAACTCGCGCCCGCATCTGATGGTGATGTCAACCGATCTCGGTCAACCGCATGAATTGGGGAACTGGGGGCAGACGCAGCCGGGGCAGGATTATTATCCGGCCGCGGTTTGGACCAGCGACAATCGCCACCTGTTGTGTGTTGGGGTGAATGGCGCCGGCGCCTCGAGTTTCGACGATTGGGATTGGCTTGCACTGCCGGTGGACGGAGGCACTCCACGGCCCACGGGAGCCGGCATGGCCCTTCGAGCGGCGGGGTTGAGACTTACCAGCCCGAACCTGATCTCGGGCGACCGGATTCTGTTTTCCGGCGGCAAGACCGAGCGGAGCAATGTTTGGGAAATCCGCTTCGCGCCAGATTCGCTGCGCGTACGCGGCGGTCCACGGCAGCTGACCTTCGGAACCGAGAATGAGCTTCCCACCAGCGTCACCGCCTCCGGAATGCTGGCTCTGGACATTGCGAAAACCTCAACGGACCTCTACCTGATCCCCCTTTCCGCCAGCACTGGGCAACCCACGGGCTTGAGCCGGCGGCTGACCCGCGACGGCCGCGAGAAGTATGCATATGGGGTTGGCGGAGCACCCGGCCAGGCATACTTTTCGGTGGCGGAAGGGGCGGGATCCAAACGCAATGACTTCGCGGTGGATCTGGAGACCGGGAAGCAGACACCGGTGGCAAGCGGGCTGGATAACAAAACCCGCATTTTCCTCTCGTCGGACGGACGACTGGTAGGGTATTCGATCGCGGAAGGCGACGTGTTTTCGATCCGCGTGGGATCCGCCGGCAGCCCTCCAGCCGCCGCGCGCGCGCTATGCAAAGGCTGCGGGCGCGGCGCAAGATTCTCGGCCGATGGGCGCTACATCCTGTTCCAGCCGGAAGCCAGGGTTGCGCCCGACCCGAATCGGAAATACAGCTTGCGGCTGATGGATGTAGCTTCGGGCAAGGATCGGCCGTGGCTGGAGCACCCGACGGGATCCGTCACGGCCGTGGGTACGTTCGGCGCGGATTCCGCCTGGGTTGCGGTGCGCCTGCAAATGGTGCGGGGAGTGGACTCGGGCCGGTGGTACGTTCTCCCGTGGAAGGAGGAGCCGGTACCGCCATCGGAGTGGATTGAGGTGACGAAGGCGCCGGCGGTCGCGAATTTTGCGCCTCACGGGGACTTCTTTCACTTTTTCCAGGACGGCAAGCTCATGGCGATCCGCTTCAACCGCAAGACCCGCGCGGTCAGCGAGCCCTATGAAGTGAAGTTTCCGCCGGGATCGGCGGAGATGGTGAAGCCCGACGACATCAGATTGCTCCGAGGTCCCGGATTGGTCTTCTCGCGCCGGGCGTTCACAGACTCGGTCTGGCTCATGCGGCTGCCAGGGTAACGCGGAAGCTTGGAGGCCGCAGCCAGGGATAGGGCTCAAGCCGTTGAAAACCGGACTAGGGGCCGAGGGGAGTACCGAAGCCGCCGTGAACGATAACAAGCGCGCGTGATCGATTCCGGATCAGGTGCCGGACTGCGCCGAGTCCGTTTTGGGGGTGTGGCCGAAGCTGCCCGCCGACATTCCGGCGCTTGAGTCGGCAGTTCCCGCATTCTCCTTTTTCGCCTCGCGCCGGCCAACGGAACGAAAGCCCATTTCAGAACAGCTATCGGACAAAACGTCGCCCTTCCACGAGCGCCCGTTTGAACTAGGCCGCTCGCGCGGCGGGCTACGCGGAGGCAAGGGATGCGGCCTTTGCCGGAGGCCGGAGCCATCCTGTGGGGAGATGTGTCTAGTGCCCGAAAGATTCAGCGGGAGCACGTGCAACCGAGGTAAAATCATCGGCGCGCGAACTGTGCGTGAACGCATGAACCATCAGGTATCCCAATCCCCCGAGTCCGGCAGCACCGGGGCATCCAAGAGTGAGGGCATCAGCCGGAGGTCTCTGTTGCTAGGGGGCGCGACGACGCTCGGCAGCACCGCCGTGTCCTACAGCCGTGTAATCGGCGCGAACGAACGGATTTCGCTGGCCCAGGTGGGCATCGGAAACCGGGGCAGGGAACTGGCGTCGGTAGTCGCGGGTCTCAGAAGCGAACATAACGCGGAGATGACCGCGGTGTGCGACCTGTGGAGCGTGAACCGGGAGCGCGCGGTGAAAGCGGCGGCGTCGGCCTATGGACGCGAACCGCGGTCGTTCCAATACGTGGAAGACCTGCTGGCGCTCAAAGACGTGGACGCGGTGATCATCTCCACAGCGGATTTTCAGCACGCGCCGCTCCTGCTGATGGCGGCGGAGGCGGGCAAGGATGCGTATTGCGAAAAGCCGATGGGGAACGTGCTGGAGGAGGCGAAAGCCGCCCGGGACGCGGTGCGCGCGCACAAGCGGGTGGTGCAGGTGGGCACGCAGCACCGGAGCGAACCGTATGAGAGGGCCGCGAAAGAGCAGGTGGATCGCGGCGTTCTCGGGCAGGTCAGCAAGGTGGAGGTGGTTTGGAATTATCACGGGCCGCGGTGGCGCGGGCGGCCCGAGGTGAAACAGATCCGCGAGGAAGACACCGACTGGCGGAAGTGGCTGCTGGGCAAGCCTTACCGGCCGTTCGATCCGCGGCTGTACTTCGAGTTCCGGCTGTACCGCGAGTTTTCGAGCGGCATACCGGACCAGTGGATGACCCATGCCATCGACATGGTTCACTACCTGCTGGACGACCACTTTCCGACGTCGGCGATGGCGCACGGCGGCGTGTACCGGTGGCGCGACGGGCGCGAGAACCCGGACACGTTCCAGGCACTGCTGGAGTACCCCAAGGGCTTCCTGGTGAGCTACGCGACCAGTTTCGCCAACGACAGCGACAGCTTCACGCGGATCATGGGCGACAAGGCCACGCTGGTGAATGTGGGCGGCGAGGGGAGCCAGCGCTGGAAGATCGTGGAGGAAGGCGGGAATCACGAGAGCAACCCGTTCGTGCACCGCTCGCAGAAATATGTCCGGCTGGGGAGCGAACAGCGGCAGGGCTCGACGTTTGCGTCGCGCCTGTTGGGGGGTGCGATCGAAAAGACTTACGGGCCGCTGCCGTTCACATCCGACAGCAATCCGACGCACATGAGGAACTGGCTGGAATGCCTGCGGACGCGCAAGGACCCGAACGCGACGATCGACGACGGATTCGCGCATTCGGTGGCGGCGATCATGGCGGCGCGCGCGCAGCGGGAAGGCAAGAAGCTGTACTGGGACGCGCGGGGCGAGGAGATCGTGGACACGGGGCCGGCTACCGCAGCGGTATAGGGGTTCGGTTCGCGCGGTATCATTAGGGAAGAAAGCTCCCACCCAAGATGTCTGAAAAATCAGGAATTAACAGCTGGCTGGAAGACGAGTTGTATCAACAGTATCTGCGCGACCGCTCGGCCGTGGACGAGAGCTGGAAAGAGCAGTTTGGGAACGGCGGGACGGCGGCGGCGCCTGCGGCGGCTGCGGGGCAGGTCGGAAACCTGCCACCCGATTGGCAGCCGTTGCGCGGGGCGGCGGGTCGAATCGCGGAGAATATGGCGGCGAGCGTGACGATTCCGCTGGCGACTTCGCAGCGCACCATCGCGGTGAAGGTGATGGACGAGAACCGCCGCATCATCAATCAGCACCGGACGCTCATCGGACGGAGCAAGGTTTCTTACACGCACCTGCTGGGATGGGCGGTGATCCGGGCTCTGGAAGAGCAGCCGGGCATCAACCACGCGTATGCCGAGAGGGACGGCCAGGCGTACCGCGTGACGCACAAGGAAGTGAACCTGGGGATCGCGGTGGACGTCGCGGGCAAGGACGGCGCGCGCAGCCTGATGGTGCCGAATATCAAGAACGCCGGCGGACTGAACTTTCAGGAATACGTGACGGCGTTCGACGACCTGGTATCGCGGGCGCGCAGCGGGAAGCTGACGCCGGCGGATTTCCAGGGGACCACGATCTCGCTGACCAATCCGGGGACTGTGGGGACGATGTCGTCGAACCCGCGGCTGATGCTGGGGCAGGGTGCGATTATCGCGGCGGGGGCGATCGATTATCCGGCGGAATACCAGGGGGCGGCGAACGAGACGCGCGCGCTGCTGGGCATCAGCAAGGTGATGACGCTGACGTGCACGTACGATCACCGGATCATTCAGGGCGCGGAGAGCGGCATGTTCCTGGGCCGGGTGCAGGCGCTGCTGGACGGCGCCGACGGCTTCTACGAGGAGGTTTTCAATCACCTGCGGATGCCGCACCAGCCGGTGCGCTGGGAGACGGACCGCAATCCGGCGCTGCCGGGGGTGAACGCGGCGCGCTACGCCGAAATTGCCAAAGAAGCGGGGATCATGCAGATGATCAACGCTTACCGGGTGCGCGGGCACCTGATCGCGGATCTGGATCCGCTGGGCGCGGAGCCGAGCTATCATGCCGAGCTGGATCCGGAGACGTACGGGCTGACCATTTGGGACCTGGATCGCGAATTCCTGACGGGCAGCCTGGGCGAGGCGATCGGCGAGGGGGCGCCGAAGGCCGTGGCCACGCTGCGCGAGATCCTGGAGACGCTGCGGCAGACGTACTGCGGCAAGATCGGCTGCGAGTACATGAACATCCAGGTGCCGGAGCAGAAGCGCTGGCTGCAGCACCGGATGGAGCCGCAGGCCAACAACTGGCCGCTGGACCTGGACACGCGGCTGCGCATCCTGCACAGCATCATCAAGGGCGAGGAGTTCGAGCATTTCCTGCACTCGCGGTTCGTGGGCCAGAAGCGGTTCGCACTGGAAGGCGGCGAGACCGCGCTGGCGATTCTGAACGAGATCCTGGAGCGCGCGGCGGCGCAGAACGTTCACGAAGTGGTGATGGGAATGGCGCACCGCGGGCGGCTCAACGTGCTGGCGAATACCGTGGGCAAGGACGTCAAACAGATCTTCAGCGAGTTCGAGGGCGAAATCGATCCGAGCAGCACGCAGGGCTCGGGCGACGTCAAGTATCACCTGGGCGCGACCGGCGTACGCAAGACCGCGAGCGGGCGGGAGATCGTGGTGTCGGTGTCGCCGAACCCGAGCCACCTGGAGGCCGTGGACCCGGTGGTGGAAGGCATCGTACGGCCGAAGCAGGACCGGCTGGGCGACGCAGCACGCGAACGGGTGATCCCGCTGCTGATCCACGGCGACGCGGCGTTCGCGGGACAAGGCGTGGTGGCGGAGACGCTGAACCTGTCGCAGCTCGATGGGTACTCGACCGGCGGCACGATTCACCTGATCATCAACAATCAAATCGGCTTCACGACGCTGCCCGACGAATCGCGCTCTACGCCGTACTCGACGGACGTGGCGCGCGGCGTTCAGGCGCCGATCTTCCACGTCAACGGGGACGATCCGGAAGCGGCGATCCGCGTGGTGCAGATCGCGCTCGATTACCGCCAGAAGTTCAAAAAAGACGTGGTGATCGACATGATCTGCTACCGGCGCCACGGGCACAACGAAGGCGACGACCCGAGCTACACGCAGCCGATCCTGTACCGCAAGATCAAGGAGCACGCTCCGGTGGGGGCGCGCTACGAGCAGCGGCTGATCCGCGAGGGCGTGCTTACGGCGGAGGAAGCCAAGGCGATGCGGCAGGAGGTGTCGGGCGCGCTTTCGGCGGCGTACGACGCGGTGCAGCAGCGCGCCGAACGGTACGAGCTACAGGAGCTGAGCGCGGTCCAGGTGGACGAGATCGGCAGCTTCTGCCCGCGGACGTCGGTGAACCAGCAGGTGCTGGAGCGGGTGATTCGCGGGACGACGCACTTCCCGGAGAATTTCCACCTGCATCCCAAGCTGCGCGGATTCGTGGAGAAGCGCCACGAGGCGATTGCCAAGGGCGGCGCCATCGACTGGGCGTTCGGCGAGGCGCTGGCGTTCGGCACGCTGGTGCTGGAGGGAACGGCGGTCCGGTTGAGCGGGCAGGATTCGGGGCGCGGCACGTTCAGCCAGCGGCACCTGGCGTTCTACGACTACGAAACGCAGAAGCGCTACGTGCCGATGCAGCACATCTCGCCGGACCAGGCGCGGTTCGACGTGGTGGACAGCTCGCTGAGCGAGTACGCGGTGCTGGGCTTCGAATTCGGCTACAGCGTGGCCGACCCGCTGACGCTGGCGATCTGGGAGGCGCAGTTCGGCGACTTCGCCAACGGCGCGCAGATCATGATCGACCAGTTCATTTCTTGCTGCGAGCAGAAGTGGGGGCAGCCGAGCGGGCTGGTGATGCTATTGCCGCACGGGTTCGAGGGACAGGGGCCGGAGCACTCGAGCGCGCGCATAGAGCGGTACTTGACGCTGTGCGCGGAGAATAACATGCAGGTGTGCAATGTCACGACGCCGGCGCAGTATTTTCACCTGCTGAGGCGGCAGATGTACGGCGGGAGCGACCGGCGCGGCATGCGAAAGCCGCTGATCGTGTTCACGCCGAAGAGCCTGCTGCGGCATCCGAAAGCGGTCTCGACGCTGCACGACTTCACCAGCGGCGGATTCATGGAGGTGCTGAGCGACAGCGCAGCGAACGATCCGGCGCGGGTGACGCGGGTGGTGTTCTGCTCCGGGAAACTGTACTACGACCTGCTGGCGGCGCGCGACGAGCGCAAAGCGGAGCACGTGGCGCTGATCCGGATGGAGCAGCTTTATCCGTTCGCGGCGGAGCAGGTGCGCGACATCCTGGCGCGGTATTCGCCGACGGCGGAAGTGGTGTGGGCGCAGGAAGAGCCGCGCAACATGGGTCCGTGGCACTTTATGCGGGACCAGTTCCCGCCGCTGCTGGACGCGTCGGGGCGCGAGGTGCGGTACGTGGGCCGTCCGGAGAGCGCGAGCCCGGCGACGGGGAGCGGCAAGCGGCACCAGCAGGAGCAGGCGGAGATCATCAACGACGCGCTGACGCCGGGGGCGATCTCGCAGACCAAGCGGGTGCGGGTGGTGGCAAGAAGGAAAAGGTGAGTCGGTGCGAGACTGGCTGAAATCTCTTTCGCGCGACGACCGGAAGCGGATTGGAGCGGACATTCAGACTGTGGAATTCGGATGGCCAATCGGCATGCCGGTCTGCCGCACGATGGGCGGGGGCCTGCACGAAGTGCGAACGACTCTGGCTCAGCACCGGGTCGCGCGAGTGTTGTTCTAGGTGGATTTGAGAATGCGCATGGTGCTGCTGCACGCATTCATCAAAAAGACGCGCAGGACACCTAAGGAAGATCTGGACCTGGCGCTGCGGAATCTGCGGAAGCATCGGGGAGGATTGACATGAAGGCGAAGAAACCATTCGACCACAGCGGATCGAGCTTTGACGATTTTCTGGAGCAGGAAGGCATCCGGACTGAAGTTGGAGCTTTGGCGGCCAAGCGTGTGTCGGCCTGGCAACTCGCGCAGGCTATGAAGCGGCAGCGAAAAACGAAGCAGGCCATGGCGCGGGAACTTCACACCAGCCGGTCGCAGGTGGATCTATTACTCGATCCGAACCATACCGCGATTTCTCTGCTCACGGTGGCGCGAGCGGCAACAGTCCTCGGCAAGCGGGTTACGATCTCGATTTCCGATGTGAAGACCGGGCGGCAGGCGCAGTCGGGTGGCGGCGGCCGGCGACTGCCGAAGGCGGTGTGAACGACCGCGGCGTTGGGGCCTTGAGCCTTAAAACAGCACAGATGCGTGGTGTTAATCTGAGTGCGGAGAAGCGCGCATGATCATCGGCGTACCGAAGGAAATCAAGGACAACGAAACTCGCGTGGGGCTGGTGCCCAGCGGAGTAACGGCTCTTCGCGAAGCGGGGCACGAAGTCCTGGTGGAGACCCAGGCGGGCGAGGGCAGCTCGATCACCGACCGCGAGTATATGCAGGCCGGCGGCGCCATTCTGGAATCGGCGTCGGAGGTGTGGAAGCGGGCCGACCTGGTAATCAAGGTCAAGGAGCCGCAGCCGGCGGAATATGCGTATTTCCGGCCGGGGCTGACGTTGTTCACCTATCTGCACCTGGCGCCGCTGCCGGAGTTGACCGAGGAGCTGCTGGAGACGCGCGTCAACGGAGTCGCATACGAGACGATTCGCGAGCGCGACGGCTCATTGCCGCTATTGACGCCGATGAGCGAGGTCGCGGGGCGCATGAGCGTGCAGGTGGGCGCGCAATACCTGGAGCGGCCCAATGGCGGGCGCGGCATCCTGCTGGGCGGTGTGCCGGGCGTGTCGCCGGCGAACGTGGTGATTCTGGGCGGCGGGATTGTGGGCACGAACGCGGCGAAGATGGCGATCGGGATGGGCTCGCACGTCACGATCATCGACCGCAATATCAACCGACTGCGCGAGCTGGACGATATCTTCAACGGGCAGGCGGTCACGCTGGCATCGAATTCGTGGACCATCAGCGAGAATTTGAAGACGGCCGACCTGGTGGTGGGCGCGGTGCTCATTCCGGGCGCGTCGGCGCCGCGGCTGGTGAAGCGGGAGATGATCGCCACGATGAAGCGCGGTGCGGTGATGGTGGACGTGGCGATCGACCAGGGCGGGTGCTTCGAGACGTCGCACGCGACCACGCATACCGAGCCGGTGTATTTCGTCGACGGCGTGCTGCACTACTGCGTGAGCAACATGCCGGCGGCGGTGCCGCACACCTCGACGTTCGCGCTGACCAACGCCACGTTCCCGTACCTGCTGGAACTGGCGAATCACGGGCTGGAAGCGGCCTGCGAGAAGCATCCGGGGCTGAGGGAGGGCGTGAACACGTACAACGGGTACATCACGTACGCGGGCGTGGCGGAGTCGCAGGGGCGGCAGTGGCGGGAACTGGCGGCGGTGGAGTAGGGGCTAGAGGACCGAGAAGAGATCGTTCAGCGAAATGGAGATTCCTTCGGCGGTGAGGCTGCCAGCGGGCGGGATTTCGGTTGGGCGCTCGCCTTTGCGATATTCCCAGGCGCGCCGGGTTTCGGGGTCGACGATCCACGTCATTTCGACACCCCACGCGTGGTAGTCTTCGCACTTGAGCAGGATCTCGCCGAACCTGTCCTCAGGGGAGAGGATTTCGGGGCAGAGGTGGACGGGCTCCGTGGGGTATGGATCCTGGACGCGGTCACGGCGCTGGACGGCAAAATCCGGAACATAGTATTTGCCCGGTCGAATCTTGACCGTCAATTCGCAGATTGGTTCCAATTCGGGGAAGCCCATCCTGAACAGGTGGGCCAATTGAGCTTGCAACAGCCCGTGCTTTCGAGCACCCATGGGTTTGGGGCGGAGAACGCCGTCAATGTAGTCGCAGCCAGGCTTGTAGGTCGTGTTGAGGTATTCCTGTTCCGAAACCAGCGCGCCGGTCGCCATGCAACCATGATAACGCCGCGTTGCGCCTTCAGCCGCCGCGGGAGTAAGCTGCAACCATGCAGGCAATGGAGCACGTAACGGTTGTGTCGCCGCCGCTCACCGCCCTCAGCGACGACGAGAAGCTCTTCCAAAGCACGGTCCGCAAGTTCGCGCGGGAACAGATCCGGCCGTATGTGCGCGAAATGGACGAGGCAGGCGTCTTCCGCAAGGAAATCATCAAGCAGTTCTTCGAAATGGGGCTGATGGGGATCGAGATCCCCGAAGAATTCGGCGGGCAGGGCGGGACGTTCTTCCAGGCGGTCCTGGCGGTGGAAGAACTCTCGGCCGTCGATCCATCGGCGGGCGTGATCGTCGACGTACAAAACACGATCTGCAATAACGCGCTGATGCGCTGGGCGACGGCGGAGCAAAGGTCGAAGTACCTGCCACTGCTGGCGGAGAAGTGGGTGGCGAGCTATGCGCTATCGGAGGCGGGGTCGGGATCGGATGCGTTCGCCATGGCGACGCGCGCGGAGGACAAGGGCGACCACTTCCTGCTGACCGGGCGCAAGCTGTGGATCACCAACGCGGCCGAGGCAGGATTCTTCCTGCTGTTCGCCAATGCCAATCCCGAGGCCGGCTACCGGGGTGTGACGGCATTTCTGATCGAGCGCGAATTTCCGGGGTTCCAGGTGGGGAAGAAGGAAGACAAGATCGGGCTGCGCGCGTCTTCGACGTGCGAATTGATCCTGGACAATTGCCGCGTGCCACGCGAGAACGTGATGGGGCAGGTGGGGCAGGGGTACAAGATCGCGATCGAGACCCTGAACGAGGGGCGGATCGCGATCGGCGCGCAGATGATCGGGCTGGCGCGCGGTGCGCTGGAGCACGCTCTGGCTTACGCGAAGGATCGGAAGCAGTTCGGCAAGACGATCGGCGAGTTCCAGGCGGTGCAGTTCGACCTGGCGAAGATGGCCATCGAGGTGGAAGCGGCGCGGCTGTTGGTGTATAACGCCGCACGGCTGCGCGATGCCGGGCTGCCGTTCCTTTCCGAAGCGGCCATGGCGAAGTATTATAGTTCCGAGATCGCGGAACAGGTGGCATCGAAGGCAATCGAGATTCACGGCGGGGTGGGGATCACCAAAGACTATCCCGTCGAAAAACTCTACCGCGATGCCAAGATCGGGCGCATCTACGAGGGGACCAGCAACATACAATTGCTGACCATCGCCAAGAAACTGTTGGGCAAGTGAGTTCGTCTCACAATCGAGGAGTCTATGCGAGGCATGGTTCTTTCCGCCGTTCTGATGGCCGGCTTATTCACGCCGGCGCGGGCGGCCGATGACGTAAATCCGGACGAGATTATTCGCAAGTTCGCCGCCAAGGAAATGGAATTCCAGCAGGCGCGCAACAACTACATGTACCGGCAGAGCGTGAAACTCGAGGAGGTGCAGGGCGGGGGCAAGTGGGAAGAGGTGGACGACATCATCTTCACGCCGGAGGGCAAGCGCATCGAGAAGGTGGTATATGCCCCGGTGATTTCGCTGCATCACATCAGCCTGTCGCCGCAGGACGTCCAGGATCTGCGCAACGTGCAGCCGTTCGTGCTGACCACACCGGAGATCCCGGAATACGACATCCAGTACCTGGGGAAGGACAAGGTGGACGAGGTCAGCTGCTACTCGTTTTCGGTGAAGCCGAAGAAGATGGTGCAGGGCAAGCGGTATTTCGAGGGGGAGATCTGGGTGGACGATCGCGATCTGCAGATTGTGAAGACCTACGGCAAGGGCGTGGGACTGCTGAAGAAGAGTGAAGACCAGGCGTTCCCGAAGTTCGAGACCTACCGCGAGCAGATCGACGGCAAATACTGGTTCCCGACGTACACGCGGGCCAACGACACGCTGCACTTCAAGAACGGAGACAGCGTGCCGATCCGGATGGTAGTTCGGTACCAGGACTACAAGAAGTTCGAGGGCCGCTCGACGATCAAGTTCGGCGAGGTGGTGGACGACAACAAGAATCCACCGGCGGGGACCGGGACCCAGCCGACAACGCCACCGAAGAAGAAGTGAGATACTGGTCGGGTGCCAGCAAAAGTCACTGTTGCCAGTAACGGTCCCCTGCGGATCGAAGGGGAGTTCGAGATTTGCGATCCGGGCGGGGCGGCATTCGGCCTTGCCGGGCGCACCGTGATCTCGCTTTGCCGCTGCGGCCATTCGGCCAACAAGCCGTTCTGTGACGGCAGCCATAACCAATTTGGATTCAACGACATAGTAACCGCCCGCGAGCTCCCTCCGCCGAAGCCGAAGATCTGACGGCGATCCCCGGGAACGGATCTGTTAAGTCCTGCAATTACAGAAAGTTCCAAAAAATGTGCCCGGTTCGAGCCATTGCCGCGTCAGTTGGGTAACATTAGTATGATGGACATCGCCTTAAAGGCATAGATTTCTGGTTATTTAGGCATAACGGGACCACGACTCCGGGGAGTTCTTCAGATTGCGAAAAACGTTTTGGCACTTCAGTGTTGCAGTTGTAATAGCAGCCGCGTTATCCGGTTGCGGCACAAGCGGCGCGACTAACGCCAAGTCGGATGCTCCCGGAGGTGGGGGCGGCGGCAAAGGCGGCGGGCGGCGTGGCATGGCCGGCGACGTTCCGGTGACTGTAGCGAATGCCACTACGCGGGACGTACCGGTGGAGATCCAGGTGATCGGGAACGTGGAAGCGTACTCGACCATCACCGTCAAAGCCCAGGTGAGCGGGCAGTTGACGGACGTGTATTTCCAGGAAGGCGACTTCGTGAAGAAGAGCGCGAAGCTGTTCACCATCGATCCGCGGCCGCTGCAGGCCGCCTATGACCAGGCGTTGGCGAACATTGCGCGCGATGAAGCGAGCCTGGGACAGGCGCAGGCCAATCTTGCCCGCGACACCGCGCAGGCAAAATACCAGGACACGCAGGCCAAGCGCTATGCCGACCTACTGGCCGGGGGAGTAATCTCGAAGGACCAGGCGGAGCAGTTGCGCGCCAGCGCCGACGCGATGGAACAGGCCGTCAATGCGGATAAAGCCGCGATCGAAAGCGCCAAGGCGGCCATCGCAGCCAGCAAAGCGACTGCCGACAACGCGAAGGTGCAGTTGAGCTACACCAACATCTTTTCGCCGATCGACGGCCGCACCGGCAACCTCACCGTGAAGGCCGGCAACGTGGTCATGGCCAACAGCATGGACCTGATGACCATCAACCAGGTGGAGCCGATCTACGTGACATTCGCGGTGCCCGAAGCGCAGTTGCCTGCGATCAAGAAGTACATGGCCGAGGGCAAGCTTCCGGTGCGCGCCCGGCCGCAGGATGGCGACGTCAAGGACGAGGAAAGCGGAGTGCTGACGTTCGTGGACAACACGGTCGACGTCACCACCGGCACGATCAAGTTGAAGGGCACCTTTCTCAACGCTTCGCACAAGCTGTGGCCGGGCCAATTTGTCCGCGTGATATTGAAGCTGACCACCCAGCCGAACGCGGTGGTGGTTCCCAACCAGGCCATCAATACGGGCCAGAACGGCTCGTTCGTATACGTGGTGAAGCAGGACCGCACGGTGGAATCGCGGAACGTGGTGACCGGCGCTCGCGTGGAGCAGGACATGGTGGTAAACGACGGCCTGCAGGCGGGCGAGACGGTGGTGGTGGAGGGGCAGTTGCGGCTGGCCCCGGGCATGCGGGTGGTGGTGCGCGACAGCAGTGGAGGAGGCGGAGGACGCCGGGGCAAGCGAAGCTGAGGAGGGGGTCGCGTGAACATTTCAGAAACCTTCATCCGGCGCCCGATCGCGACCAGCCTCCTGATGGCCGGGATCGCGCTGTTTGGCGTCATCGCGTATGAAGCCCTGCCGGTCAGCGACCTGCCGCAGGTGGACTACCCCACGATCACGGTGAACGCGAGCCTGCCGGGGGCCAACCCGGACACGATGGCGTCGGCGGTGGCGACACCGATGGAGCGGCAGTTCACGACCATTGCGGGCCTGGACTCGATGATCTCCAACAGCAGCCAGGGGTCGTCTTCGATCACGCTGCAATTCAACCTGAGCCGGGATATCGACGGCGCGACGGTGGACGTGGAGACGGCCATCGCCGAGGCGATGCCGCTGCTGCCGCCGGGCATGCCTACGCCGCCGAGTTTCCGCAAGGTCAACCCCGGCGACTCGCCGATCATCAGCCTGCTGATCACGTCGCCCACGATGCGGCTGAGCGACCTGGATGAATACGCGGAAACCATGCTGGCGCAGCGCATCTCGATGGTAGAGGGCGTGGCGCAAGTGCAGGTGTTCGGCTCGACCAAGTACGCGGTGCGGGTGCAGGTGGACCCGAACGAGCTGGCGGCGCGGCATATCGGGCTGAACGAGATCGACGCCGCCCTGCGCAACTGGAACGTCAACCTGCCCACGGGCACGCTGTACGGCCAGCACACGGCGTACAACGTCCAGGTCAACGGGCAGTTGATGAGGGCATTCAACTACCGGCCGGTGATCGTCAGCTACCAGAACGGCGCGCCGGTGCGGCTGGGCGACGTAGCCCACGTAATCGACAGCGTGGAGGACGACAAGAACTTTTCCAAGATCTACGGCGGCGAATACGGCAAGGACGGCACGCGCGGCGTGAGCCTGGCGGTGTTCCGGCAGCCGGGCAGCAACACGATCGAGGTCACCGACAACATCAAGGCGCTGCTGCCGGTGTTGCAG
>DATJYW010000417.1:0-36396 GCA_035499435.1 Candidatus Acidiferrales bacterium
CACTAGCGGACCACGACAGCACCGTCTCCGGCGGCGGGCAGGATCTGAACTGGCTCGGGCGTCTCATCGCAAGACGGCAAAGCCCGGCCGGCATAATAGTCCAGTCCGTAAATCCAGTCGCGCTTGAGATTGCCTAGGCAAACTTCGGCGGGGCGGCCTTCGATCTGCCTCCAAAGGCCCCGCGCCGAAACCGAATGGTCGAGTTCCGGCGCCGCCAGAATCTTCACCTCCGCGATACCCGCGGAGACGCCACCGGCGATCGCCAGCACCGCCGCCAGCCTGAGGCCGCGGCCGTCCAGCAGCCACGCGAGTAGCGCGACGGCAGGCGCGGCGAGCCACAACGGTTGGAACGCGGGTCTGGGCGCGTGCGATAGCCCGTTCAAAAAGGCGGAAGGGAGAACCTGGGCCGCGATCGGAAACACAACCAGCAGGATCCCACACGCGGCGAGCCATCCGCGCGCGGCGCGCAAGTCATCGAGCGCGATGCCTGCCAGCGCCGCGGCGGCGGGAAGAGCCGGAAGGATATACCCCGGCAGTTTGTTCCGCATTATGGAGAAGAAGACCAGCGTGAATATCAGCCACGCGGCCAGGAATTGCCGCCGCGGATCGCAGTACAGGCTGCGGCGCGCTAGCAGGACGAGCAACGGCGTCCACGGCATGAACGCCGCTGCCGTGATCGGCAGGTAATACCACCACGGCTGGCCGTGCGCCAAAGCGGTAGAGGCGAGCCGGCCGAAGGTGTGCAGCACGAAGAAATCGTGGATGAAGGCCCATCCGTTTCGTAAATAGCAGAGCACGTACCACGGCAGAGCCACGACGAAAAATGGCAGAAGCACGCGAGGCTTCAGCCAGTCGGGTATGTGGCGGCCCCGGACCAGCGGTGCCGCAAGCGCCACCGGCCCCAATCCCTTGGCCAGCACCGCCAGCCCGAAAAGAGCCGCCGACGCCGGCATAGCGCGCCGATCGCGCTTGGCGATCCACGGCAGGGCGAGCAACATGGCCGCGCTGAAGCACGCGGTCATGGGGATGTCGGTCACGCCAACTTGGCTGAAACCGATCCACATGCCGGAGGTTCCCAGAATAAGCGGGGCGAACCAGGCCACGCGGCAGCCGAACTCACGCCTCAAAATCCACCAGTAGAATAATAGAAAGCCGACCGCAGTGATCGCCACCGGCAGGCGCGGCGCCAGTTCGGTGTCCAGACCAAGCCGGGACGCCGATGCGGTCATCCAATACAGCAGCGCCGGTTTCTCGAACCATCCGGACCCCCACAGCCGCGGTGTGATCCAATCGCCGCTGCGCGCCATCTCGCGGCCGATGGCGGCGTAGCGCGGTTCATCGGGGCCGAGCATGCCGGCGGCCGTCAGATGGAAAAAGTAGATGAGGTAGACCAGGGGCAGCGCGACCACGAGCGCGATCGGGATTTTTCGGAGATTCAACTTCCAGTTTACTTCCCTACTCCTCGTCTGCCGCCTTGAAAATCCTCCCACTGGCCGAATGCTTTCATCTGTGAGTCGAGCCTCGTCTCGATAAGAAGCTTCATGACTTCGTCGCGCGTCTGCCGCCGTCCGAACCGTTCGGAATCTTCGGCGAGCCACCACACCAGCGCAGATGCCAGCGCGGTGTTGGCGCGGAGTTCGCGTGCGTTGACGCGGTCGACGGTATCGGACTCGGCGTGATACTGCGGCAGGTAGGGCGCCGCATCCTGGTTGGCCACGAGGTTGGGCACGCCGGAGAGCAGGAAATCGAAGTTATCGGTGCCATCCAACCCGTCGACTGGATTCTCTTTAGCGTCCAGGCCCGCAACTCCCGCGAGCGCCTTTTCGAGCGGCGCCCGCAGTTCTTCGCGGCCGTTGAGAAGAAAGCCGCTGGTGCGGCCGGTGCCGATATCGAAGATCACCACCGCATTGTGGCGGTCCATTTCCGTGGCGTGGCGAAGAACGTAACCCGCGGACCCGAACATGCCCTGCTCCTCGCCGGTGAAAAGCACGAAGCGGATCGTGCGCCGCGGTTTAAGGCCGAGGGCCTTCATCCCTCGGAGCACGTCGATAACGAGAGCGGAGTTCGCGCCGTTGTCTTCCGCCCCGGTGCCAAGGTCCCAGGAGTCCAGGTGTGCACCGAGTAGGACGATTTCTTCGGGGCGCTCGAGTCCGGCGATCTCCGCCACCACGTTGCGGGACTCGTAGGCGCTGCCAGTCTTGTTCGTCAGGCGAAGGTGGACGCGCACGTCACCATGAGCCGCAAGCCTGGCCAGGCGTCCAGCCTGTTCCCGCGAAATGATCGCGGCCGGCAGCGCGTACGCCTGGTTGGCATTGGCCAGGGGATGTCGATAGAGCAGGCCGTGCGGGCGGGTGGACTGCAAGAGCAGCGCCGCGACACCCGCCTTGCGCGCGGCCTCGAGCATCGGACCGCTTTTGGTGTATTCGGCAAAAAGGTCGTCGAAGGTTCTCATCTCTCTCGACATCACGAGCGCGATAGCCCCGCGCGTGGAGGCGCCGAGCTTCGCGAAGGCGTCGGGTGAGCCTTCGCCTGCATCTACCAGTCGGGCCTCAATCGGGCCGTTGGTGGAATCGCTGTGCGGCGCGGCAGCCACCCGCAGGACGAAGCGCTCCGGCGCCATGCATTCCGCTTCCGCTGCCTCCGGCAGCCACAGCTTCGGCACGGTGAAGGTCTCGGTAACCACGCTGTCCGCGCCCGCCGCCCGAAATTTTGCTACCGCCCAGTCGATCGCGCGATTGCACGCTGGCGACCCCGTGGGCCGGCCTCCGATGCCGTCGCACAGCTCATGCAAGTCTTCGAGAATCGCCGTGCCTGTGAACGCTCTCCCGACAAGGTGCTGCTGAACATCGTCGGCGGTCTGGGCGAGCAGCACGCCACAGGCCGCAGTAACGAGCAGAAATCGCGTTCGCATTCCCGTAGAGTAGGCCTGCTGGCCCGTTCAAGTCCAGTGGAAGTACAATCAAAATAAAATGCGCTCCCCCCGAATGCTCATCGCGCTGGCACTGTTTCTGCTGCCGCTCACACGCGCCGACGTGCGCAACTGCCAGTGCGACCCCGCGCGCCCGGAGACCATGGAAGCCCGCGAGTGCAGCCTTTGCCGCGAGGCGGAAAAGCAGCCGGCCGACGTCCAGTTTTTTGCCATCCGCGACACCAACCCGAACAAGCCCAACCGATGGGTCATGCTGCCGCGCTTTCACGGGAACCGGCCGCAGCAGCTTCTGGAGATGACGGCCGAACAGCGCACGGGATACTGGACCGCCGCGATCGCCAAGGCCCGCGAGGTCTGGGGCGACCAATGGGGCATCGCCCTGAATTCGACGGAGCGGCGAACCCAGTGTCACATGCACCTTCACATCGGGAAGCTGCTGCCGGATGTCGAAGACGATCATTTCGTGTGGGCCGATGGACCCGCCGATATCCCGGTGCCGCGCGACGGCGACGGCATCTGGATTCACCCCGTTGGCAACCGAATCCACGCGCACGCGGGAGAGCCCGCGGGAGAGCTGAAACTGCAACGCTGAGAAGAAGCATGCTGGTCGACATCGCCAAACTACCCACCGCCGAGAACTCGGCCATCCATCTCCACCCGGCCGACAACGTGGCAGTGGCGCGCGTGCCGGTCGCGGCCGGCACGGAACTGCGCGTGGACGGCAAGCCAGTGATGGCTCGCGAACCGATTCCGGCCGGTCACAAGATCGCGCTAGGGGACATCGAGGAAGGCGAAGTAGTGGAGCGCTACGGCCAGGTAATCGGCCGCGCCAAGGTGCCCATCGGCGCGGGACGGCACGTCCATACGCACAACCTGGCATTCGAAGAGCTAGACTTCAACTATGAATTTCCCGCGGTGGAGACGCCTGTGCCCGCGGCGCGAAAGGACGCACCTGAGTTCATGGGCTACCTTCGCGAGGACGGCCGCGTGGGCACCCGCAACTACATCGCTGTAGTGGCCGCAAGTAACTGCGCGGCTCACACCGCCGAGTTGATCGCGCGCAGCTACGAAGGCGAGCGGCTGCCCCCCGGCGTGGACGGCGTGATGGCCTTCCCGCATGGCGATGGCTGCGGGCATGCGTTCGGACCCGACATGGATCAGCTCCGCCGCACACTCGGCGGCGTGCTGGTGCATCCCAATGTATCGGCGGCAGTCATCCTGGGACTGGGCTGCGAGGTCAACCAGATCGATCACTACCTGGGTTCCGGAGGCCCGCGGAGCGCGCGGCTGGCAGGCCTGACGCTGCAATCGAGCGGCGGCACTTCCGGCGCGTTTGAAGCCGCCCGGCGGGAAATCGCGCGTTTCATCGAGCAGGCTTCGGCGGAGCGCCGCACACCGCAGCCGGCGTCGAAGATCGTGCTCGGGCTCAACTGCGGCGGCTCGGATTCGTTCAGCGGCATCACGGCCAACCCGGCGTTGGGGTATTGCTCCGACCTGCTGGCGGAAATCGGCGGCACACCCGTGCTGGCCGAAACCCCCGAGATTGTCGGGGCGGAGCACCTGCTGGTGAAGCGCGCGCGCAATCGCGAGATCGCCGACAAACTGCTCGGTTGCATCGCGAAGTACAAGGACTACCTGGCGCGCTTTCACGGCAGCTTCGACGATAATCCCTCGCCAGGGAATAAAGAGGGCGGGCTGACCAACATTCTGGAGAAGAGCCTGGGTGCCGTCGCCAAAGGTGGCACCAGCCCGCTAATCGACGTGTACGACTATGCCGAGCGCATCACGTCGCCGGGATTCTGCTTCATGAACACGCCAGGTTACGATCCGGTTAGCCTCACGGGCTTGGCGGCAGGCGGGTGCAACGTGATCGCGTTCACCACGGGACGTGGCAGCGCTATTGGATTCCCGACGATTCCGGTGATCAAGATCGCGACCAACAGCAATACCTACGCGCGCATGACGTCGAATATGGATGTGAATGCCGGCGCGATCGCGGATGGCGAATCGACGGTGCAGCAGGTGGGAAAGCGGATTTTCGACCTGATGATGGAGACCGCCACCGGGCGCCGGACGTGCGCGGAGCGGCTCGGGCACAAGGAGTTTGTGCCGTGGCGCATCGGACCGGTGATGTAGCCACGGTGCTGGTCGCCGGGGATAGAATAGCGGAATGATCCGTTGCTTTCTGCTCCTGAGCTTGCTGCCCGGCGCGCTGCCCGCCCAATCCGGCTCCGACGAGGCCGCTGTGAAAGCCGTGGTCGCGCGGTACGTGGACGCCCGCGAGAAGCGCGACGCCTCCGCCATCGAGGCCTTGTTCACCAAGGACGCGGACCAGCTTGTCTCCTCGGGCGAATGGCGGAGAGGGCGCGAAGCCGTGGTCCGCGGCACCCTGGCGAGTTCGGAGAGCACCGGCGGCCGGCGAACCATCACCGTGGAAACTGTGCGCTTCGTGGGCGCCGATGTCGCTGTGGCCGACGGTCGCTACGAAATCAACGGCATGACGGGTGGACAGTCCCGGCACATGTGGTCCACCTTCGTCATCACGCGCGGTGCGGATGGATGGCGGATCGCGGCGATCCGGAATATGCTGCCGGCTCCGCCGGCGGGGCGGTAGCGCTTACCGCTTCCAGCGGAATTCGCCGTCGACCACCGTGGCCATCGGGCCGCCTTTGAACCGGCGTCCGTGAAACGGCGAGTTGCGGCTGCGCGAACACGATTGGTTCACGTCGTACGTCCACTCGAGATCGGTGCTGAATACGGTCACGTCGCCGGGGGCGCCTGGCGCGAGCGTGCCCCTGCCCAGGCGCATCACCGATTCGGGTCCCGTGGTGAACAGCTCTACCATACGTGTGAGCGTGATTCTGCCGGTCGCCACCAGCTCCTCGATCGCCAGCGCAATAGCGGTCTCCAGGCCGATGATTCCGAACGGGCAGCGTTCGAATTCCTGCATCTTCTCCGACCCGGGGTGCGGCGCGTGATCGGTGGCGATGGCCGCGATGGTTCCGGAGGCAAGCCCCGAAATGACGGCATCGCGGTGGCAGGAGGCACGCAGCGGGGGCTTCATTTTGAAGTTGCTGTCATAAGGCGCCATCTGCTCGTCCGCCAGAGTGAAGTGATGCGGAGTAGCCTCGCACGTCACCGCTAGGCCCTGCCGGCGCGCGTACTCCACCATGGCCACCGCATTGCGCGTGGAGATGTGTGCCACGTGATAACGCGCCCCGGTCAACTGCGCGAGCACCAGGTCGCGCGCCACCATCACATCTTCGCTCGCCGCCGGGATGCCGCGCAGACCCCAGCGCACGCTCTGCGCTCCTTCGTGCATGTCGCCTCCCGCGCTGAGGTTGAGATCCTCGCAGTGCTGGATGATCGGCAGATCGTAGCTTCGCGCGAACTCCATGGCACGGCGCATGACCCGGGCGTTCATCACCGGCAGGCCATCGTCGCTGATGGCCACCGCGCCCGCCGATTTCATGGCTCCCATAGCCGCCAACTCCTCGCCGGCACTGCCCTTGGTGACCGCGCCGATGGGAAAGACATTGACGGCCGCCTTGGCGCGCGCCTGCTGCACGATATAGCTGGTCACCGTTGCGCTGTCGTTCACCGGCTTGGTGTTGGGCATGCAGCAGACGGAGGTGAAGCCGCCCGCCGCGGCGGCGCGGCTGCCGCTCTCGAGATTTTCGGCATGCTCAAAACCCGGCTCGCGCAGGTGCACGTGCATATCGATGAAACCCGGCGCCACGATCATGCCGGCCGCATCGTAGACTTCGGCCTTCGGTGAAGACAAGTTCGGCGCCACACCCGCAATGCGGCCGTCGACGATCAGCACGTCGGCAATGCGGTCTGTGTAGCTTGCCGGGTCGATCACACGTCCGTTCTTGATGACGATCGGCATGGTTCTATCCAATGACTTTTTCCAGGACGGCCATGCGCACCGCCACCCCGTTTTCCACCTGGTTGAGGATCACGCTGCGCTGGAAGTCAGCCACCTCGCTCGACAGCTCGCGGCCCCGGTTGATCGGCCCGGGATGCATCACTATGGCATCCGGCTTGGCCAGGTCGAGATGCTCGAGCTGCAGTCCGTAGAAGCGGAAGTATTCGCTGGCCGGAAACGACGCCTCGTGCTGCCGCTCCAGTTGCACACGCAGCATCATGATGACGTCGCAATCCCTGATGGCTTCGCGGATGTCGTTGGTCAGCCTTACGCCCGGAGCGAGCTGCGCCAGCTCCACTGGCAGCAGAGATGCCGGGCCGCAAAGTACGATCTCCGCGCCAAACTTGCTCAGCAGGTGTACGTTGCTGCGCGCCACCCGGCTGTGGGCGATGTCTCCGATGATGGCGATCCGCAGACCTTCGAGCCGGCCGGTGCGGTCCAGAATGGTGCGCGCGTCGAGCAACGCCTGCGTGGGATGCTCGTGCGTGCCGTCTCCGGCATTGATGATCGGCGTCGGCAAATGCCGCGCGAGGAAGTGCGGCGCGCCGCTGGCCGAATGGCGCATGACGATGGCGTCGGGCCGCATCGCTGCCAGCGTGTTGAGCGTGTCCACCAAGCTCTCGCCCTTGCTCACACTCGAGCCCGACGCGGTAATCGAGACCGCGTCCGCGCCCAGCCGCTTGGCGGCGATTTCGAAACTCGTCCGTGTCCGGGTAGAGGCCTCGAAGAAAAGGTTGACAATCATTTTACCGCGCAGGGTATCCAGTTTTTTCAAGCTCTGGCTCTGCAACGGCTGAAAATCCTTGGCACGCGCCAGGATGGCGTCGATCTCGGCGCGGTTCAGCTCCTCAATTCCGAGCAGTCCCCGGTGAGGGTCATGGTCGGCGGGCATGACTTTTCAGGCGGCTCCAGCTTCGGCTTTCTCACACAGGAGAACCTTTTCCATTCCGTCGATCTCCTGAAATTTGACTTCGATGATCTCGTGGTCCGTGGTTTGCACCGTGCGCCCGATGAACCGTGCTTCGATGGGCAGCTCGCGGTGGCCGCGGTCGATGAGCACCAGTAGCTGCACGCGCGCCGGGCGCCCGTGATCGAACAGGGCATCGAGAGCGGCGCGGATGGTACGGCCCGTGTAGAGCACGTCATCCATCAGAATGATGTCTTTGCCGGCGACGTTGAAGGCGATCTCCGTCGAGCTGACCACCGGCTTGATGTCCACGGTGCTCAGATCGTCGCGGTAGAGATTGATATCCAGAATGCCCACCGGAACCGTTCGGTTCTCCAGGGCGGCGATCTTTGCCGCCAACCTCTGCGCCAGCGGAACCCCCCGCCGCCGGATTCCGATGAACGCGAGCTGATCCAGGTCCTTGGTTTTTTCCAGAATCTCGTGCGCCAGCCGCACCAATGTCCGGTCAATTTCGGAAGCGCTCATGAGCTGGGCTTTTTCGCGGGTCACAGGCATAAAGTTCCGAAACACAGAGTACCACGTGGACACCGGACCAGGTTCCCAAAAACCAGGTGGAAACCCCCGCCGCCCGAACCGCGTCTGCAACTCTCTGCCCATCTTGTGGGTTAATGAAACGAATGCGCCTCGGAGCCGTGATCGCAGCGTTATCGGTGTGGGGCTCCGCGTCCTCCCGTGCGCAGGACTGTCCGGCGATCGCCGCCGTCCTACCCAACGGCACGCTGTCCGCTTCTTTGGATAGCACCAATTGCCAGCTCAGCGACGGCTCGCCGTACATGCCTTACCGCCTCGATCTCCCCGTACGCGGGCAGATCCGCATCGATCTCAGCGGCGCCAAATCCAACCTCGGGCTGATCCTGCGCGACCGCTCCGGAGCCCAGGTCGATTCCGGCACCTCCATCCGTCATTCCATTGAAGCGGGCAGTTACGTGCTCCTGGTCGACGGCCGGACTGCCACCGACCTCGGCCCGTACACCGTCGCCACATCCTTCTCGCCAGAAGCTGGAATGATGTGCTCGGACTTCCCGAACATCGGCAGCACGCAGACTGTCACTGGCGTCCTTCCTGGCTCCGGATGTCTCGCCCCGAACGGTTCTCAATACGAAGCGTATACCCTGACCACGGACGGCGCGGGTACCCTGACCATCGCGCTGGCCAGTCAGGACTTCACTCCCGTCGCGACTCTCCGTTCCAGCGATGGCCGCTTGCTTAACTCCTCGGCAACCGGCTCCCTGAGCGCTCCGGTGAGCGGAGAAAGCCAGTACATCGTGGTGGTCAACTCTGCGGACAACACCGGCGCCTACCAGGTCGTGACCGCATTCCAGTCCGCCGCGGACGAGACGTGCAAGTCGCAGGGAACCATGACCGACCCGGCCTCGGCCAACGGCGCCATCTCCTCCGGCAGTTGTTATATGACCGAACCCGCTAGCGGAGATCAGCTCTATTACGACTACTATCGGGTATCGCTGGCATCGGCCGGGGTCGTCAATGTCACGGCAGTGAGTCCGGACTTCACGGCCACGCTCAACCTGCTGGACGCCGCCGGCAACATCCTGGCGTCCGATTCCGGGGGCGGCGAATTCGACCCCAGTGGCAACGCGCAATCCAACCTGCGCCTGCAACTGCCCGCCGGCGACTACACGCTCCAGGTCGTCAGCGACGTGCCCGCCGGCGGCAAATACTCGTTGCAGTACGCGTTCACCGCGGGGAATCCCCAGCCCTGTGCGCCGGTCCAGGCATCGCCGGGCGACCTGCTCACCGGCGCACTTAACGCGAACAGCTGCAGGACCGCGCTCGGACTCGCAGACCTGTACACGATGACGCTGCCTACGGCCGGCACGCTCGAGCTCGGCCTGAGTTCGCTGGACTTCAATACCCGCCTGGCTGTGCGCGATTCCAAAGACAACCTGATCGTTCTCAACGACGATTCCAGCGGCCTCACGGCGTCGCAAATCACCGCCGATCTTCCGGCGGGCGTGTACACGATCGTGGCTGCCGCCATCTCCGGCGCCGGCCGGTATCAGGCCACTACGAAGTTCACCGGCCATGACATTCCCGCGTGTACGTTCGCTCAGGCACTCGATCTCAATGGAGGCTATGTCCAGTATCTCGGCTCGAACGGTTGCCGCGGCGCCGGCGGCCAGCCGGTGGACTACTACACCTTCAGTCTTTCCGCCGATTCGCTGGTGCTCGCCGTGATGACTTCGAGCGAAGTCGACGGCCATCTCACGCTGTACGACTCGGGCGGCAACACGGTCCGTTGGGACGAGAACAGCTACGGCCCCGGCGATCCGCTGATCGTGCAGTACCTGTCCGCCGGCGCCTACAAGCTGGGCGCGCGCGACGCCGCCGGCGGTCCCGGCGGTCTTTATCAAGTGGACCTCCGCACCGTTCCCGGCCCTCGCCCCCCGTTCTGCACCGCGGCGGGAAGCATCGCTCCTGGCAGCAGCGTGACCGCCAATATCACGTACACCGCTTGCCAGTACATCGATGGTACGTTCGCGGACGTATACAGCATGAGTCTCGCCGCCGGCTCCGCCATAGACCTACGGCTCAGCTCGGCTGACTTCGACGCCTACCTCATCGTGTTGGACGCCAAGGGCAATGTTGTGGATGTCGACGACGACTCGGGCGGTGGCACCAATGCCCGCATCGTCGACACCTTACCCGCCGGCACCTACTACATCGTGGCCAAACCTCTCGGCGACTATACGCAACACGGGGCCTATACGCTCTCCCTTGCCAATCCTGCTGGATAATAGATGTGGATGTCCACGCAATCGGTTTGCAGTAAGTGCGGCGGCACCGGCTGGATCATCGTCGAGCGGGCGAACGTCAGCGGCGCGGAGCCTTGCGATTGCCGCTCACAAGGTCGCGCCGAACGCCTCGAAGAACGCGCCCAGATTCCGGCTCTCTACCGCAACGCATCTTTCGAGAACTTCAAAGCCGACGGCCCGTACGGGCAGGAGCTCAAGCGCGTGATGACCGCCGTGCGCGCCTACGTGGACGAATTCCCCGGCGGACCGTTCCCGGGGCTGCTGCTCATCGGTGATACCGGCTGTGGCAAGACCCACCTCGCCGTCGCCGCGCTGCGGAGGATCATGCAGAAGGGCTTCGAGGGCCTCTTTAACGACTATCAGACGCTGCTGGATCGCATCCGCTCCGGATACGATTCGGCGTCCAACTCGTCGGACAAGGAGGCCTACCACGGAGCGCTCGACGCCGAGGTCCTGCTTCTCGATGACCTGGGAGCGCACCGCGTGACCGATTGGGTGCAGGACACCGTAACCAGCATCATTACGCACCGCTGCAACAACAAAAAACCGCTGATCGCCACCACCAATCTCCCGGAGGCTGCTATGCAGACTTCCGGAGGCATCACGGATTACCGCCGGACGCTCGCGGACTACATCGGCACGCGCGCACATTCGCGCTTGTTCGAGATGTGCCGCGTGGTCCGTGTGACCGCCGGCGACTACCGCAAGCGGAAGGACCTCGGATTTTGAATCGGCCCGCCGCCTTGCTCGTGCTGATGGCTGCCGCGGCGGCGGGTGCCGAGAACCGCGAGCCCTACCTCCAGGCCGTGGAATTCCCGTATCAGCTCTATCCGCGCGCACTGTGGGAACGGGAGCTGGTCTGGCTGAAGAATATCGGCGTGCAGACCGTGGCCTTCCCGATTTCCCGCGATTTTCACCAGTTGGCAACGGGCGAATTCGATCTCACCGGCCGTTCCAGTCCGCGCCGGGACCTGACCGGTTTCGTTCGAACGCTGCGCAAACTAGGCTTGCACGGCTGGATTCGCAGCGACAACTCCTGGAAGGGTGACGCGGCATGGATCAAACTGCTCGATCAGACCCTCGCCACCCAGACCGTCAGCCACGGCGGACCGATTGCTTTCGTGGACGACCGCGCACTGGCGATCGACGCCGCTGCCGCGCCCGCGCCGGTTACCGCGATTTCCGCCGTCGATCCGGGCGCCCTTGCGCGCAGCCGCGAGGCTATGGTCCGCGGCGGCGCGCTGTTGTGGACCGGGGTCGAGGATTCGCTGTATCCGGCAGGCTGGGCGCCCGCTCCAGGTGAGGCATTGCGCAAAGGCGCCGTCGGCCTCTCCGGGGATGAGCACGAAACCACGGCAGCGCTGCGGCGCACCACCGCACTGCTCCGTTCGTGGGCCAGGCTGCTGCCGGAGATGCATTCCGCCGCGCTTCCCAAGCCGCTGGCCGGAAAGTTTCCCGCCGGTGTCACCGCCGTCGAGCAGGTCAGCGCCTCGGCAAGCGCCGTCAGCATCACCAACAGCGGGCCTTCGCTGTTCCACGACGAGTTGCGCGTCTATGAACCGCTCTCGCGGCGCACACTAGTCATCCCGAGCGTGACCATCGCACCCGGAGAATCGCTTTGGCTGCCCATCAGTGTATCGCTCGGGCCCGCCGGGCTCTGCACCGACTGCACCAACTTCGCGTCTGCCGAGAACATCGTCTACGCCACCAACGAGCTGCTCTCCATCGAGTACGAGAACGGCATTCTGGCCATGGAATTCACCGCGCCCCAGGCCGGTGAGGTCATCCTGCAGCTTGCCCGCCAGCCGGTTGGACCGTTCCTGGCCGCGGGCAAACCCACCGATTTCGAATGGGACGAAGCGCACATGCGCGCCCGTCTCACCATCCCTGCCAGCCGGCAGCAGGGCAACCGGGTGCGCATTGGCATCGCCATGGAGGCACCGGAGACCTCGGCCTTCTTCAACGAGCTGCACCGCCTGGTCATCGGCCACAAGAACACCGTCTCGACCATCTATTCGTCCCCGGAAGTCGCAGCACGCTCACGGCTGCGTCTGCCCGACGGCTACACCGCCACATCCGTCAATAAATCGCCCAACGAGATCGACTACGAAATCGCCGTGCCCGCCGAGGCGATTCACGGCAGCTTTGTCTCCCTCGCCCTCGAAGCCGACGGAGTGGCTCTCGGCCGCGCTCGGGTGCAGCTATTTCGCCCGGCTTCTATCCGTCTGCTCAGCGGAATGCAATTCCACATCGGCGGCGAGACGGAGATCACCCCCGATCCACCCGTGGCCGCAATCGAGCCCAAAGGCGGCTCCAACATCGAAATCTCCATTCGCAACAATTCCGCGCAGATCCAGAACTACCACCTCGAAATCGCGGGCGAGGGCCTCGACTTCTTCCCGGCCCGGACCGACATTGCCATGGCTGGCACCGATGAGCGGCGCATCGAGTTCCGCGTCTTCGCGCACGATGGCATCAGCGGGCTGCGCGATTTCAACCTCAAGGTGACCGGCGGCGCCGACGTCTCCATCCCGATGCGGTTGATTCTCGTCCCACGCAACGCGACCGTCGTCTGGAGCGCCGACCTCGATGGCGATGGCGAACCCGAATGGGTCGTCGAGTCCTCCAAGGTGCGCGCCATCTTCTCCGCACAGGATGGCGGCCGTTGGATGGAGCTCACCTGGAAGGACACCAACACCAATTTCCTGCCCGAGGCCGGACTCCTGGCTCGCCGCGGCCCGGCAGAGGTGCGCCCGATCACCGGGGGCCTGGAACTCGCCGGCCGGGACTGGAAGCGCACGGTAAGCCTCAATGGCTCCAGGCTTTCCATCGACCAGTCGGAGCCGCTCCCCGCCGAAAGGCTGGGAGCAACGAAGCGCGCCGGCACCGCCCTTTCGGTGGAGCACCCGTCCACAACCCGCGCGGTCTACACGCTCAGCGAATCCGCGCCGGCGGGCCGCTAGCCAGCAGCCGGTCGCTCGAAAAAAGACGAACCAACCGAACTGGCGCCTGCATCTGGCCCCAATATGCCTCGTGGATGCTGTGGTGATGGTCTGAAGGCGGCGAAGCTCTACCGAAATCCCCGGGACTCGCAGCACTGGTTGGTGTCGTTGAATGGCTGTTGGATGTGCTTTCCCGCGAAAATCGGCGGCTGGGGCGAGCGCCGCGGCCTCATCATCGTACCGGGGCAGCGCCTGCAAAAGGTGCCCCTCTGGCTTGCCTTCAACACGGGCCTGTTGGAGTACCTTCAGAAACGGAATCTCGGGCGTGCAGCCTGAGTCCCGCACTCGGCGCGTCGCACTCCTCCATGAGGGGGGATGCTACCCCCATCCATGGGTGGTTTCCACCCACCTGCATAAGACCATTTGATTCAACGCGGAAACACGCGCAAACTGTCACCAATGACTCAGAAGCGTGTATGTCTGACCTGCAAGAATAAAGGGTGCGTGGCCCAGTGCCGCTTCACCAAACCGGCAACCGAACGTCCCGTCACGATCGACAAGCGCGCAGCATAAGACACCCAATGGCGAAACTTTACCGAAGCCCACAAGAGCCGCAGCATTGGTTGGTCTGGATGGAAGGCCTGGGTTGGATGCGATTTCCGGCGAGGCTTGACGGTTGGTCGGACCGCTGCCCGATACTCTCGGTTCCCCATCACGGCCTTTGCGAGGTACCTATCAGGCTCGCATTCAACACCGGCCTGCTCGAGTCGCTGCGCCTCTCCCGGTTCAAGCGCGCCGCGTAACGCCCGTGCTATCCATTAGGGATGGATTACATCCGTCTCGGCTCCACCGGTTTGAAAGTGTCGCGCCTCTGTCTGGGCTGTATGACCTACGGCTCGAAAAAGTGGCGCGAGTGGGTCCTGGAGGAGGATGAGAGCCGTCCGTTCATCCGGCATGCCATCGAGGCCGGCATCAACTTCTTCGATACCGCGGACATCTACTCGGTCGGCGCCAGCGAGGAAATCCTCGGCCGCGCGCTGCGGGATTTTGCCCCTCGCGAACAGGTCGTAATCGCCACCAAAGTGTTCAACCCCATGGGTGACAGCCCTAACCAACGGGGACTCTCGCGCAAACATATTCACGAAGCCATCGACGCCAGCCTGCGGCGCCTGCGCACCGATTACGTTGACCTCTACCAGATCCACCGGTTCGATTACGAAACACCGGTCGAAGAGACCCTGTGCGCCCTGGATGACGTGGTGCGCGCGGGCAAGGCGCTGTACATCGGCGCGTCCAGCATGCATGCCTGGCAGTTCGCCAGGATGATGTACACCAGCAGCCGCTTGGGAGTGGCGCGCTTCGTCGCGATGCAGAACCATTACAACCTGGTGTATCGCGAGGAGGAGCGGGAGATGCTGCCCCTGTGCCGCGAGGAAGGCATCGGCGTCATCCCGTGGAGTCCCCTGGCGCGCGGCTTCGTCATGGGCAACCGGCGCCCGCAGGATTTCGGCGACACCACGCGTGCCAAGACCGACGATTACGCGAAGCAGCTTTACTACCGGCCTTCCGATTTCGCGGTGGTGGACCGAATCACGGAGGTGGCGCGCCGGCGCGGCGCCTCGAATGCACAAGTCGCCCTGGCGTGGGTATTGCAGCAGCCTGGGATTACGGCCCCGATCATCGGAGCCAGCCGGATGGCGCACCTCGACGATGCCATTAGCGCGTTGAGCGTGAGGCTTGATGATGAGGAATTGAAAGCTGTCGCCGAGCCCTACCAGCCGCACCCGGTGCTGGGACACTCGTAGATCTACTTACATCCCAAGTCCCGTTCCGCGCTCTTCTCCAGGGCCTCGGCATCGGCCGCTCGCTCGTGGTCGCGGTAGAGGCTTGCCAGATTCTGTGTTGCCTGGCAGACGTGGTTGTGGACAAGTTCGCACTGCAGATTCAGATTACCGTTGACCACGGCGCAGCTTCCCGGGTCTGCCCGTTGATACAGGCGCACCAGGCTGTCACGCGCCGCGAAATACCCGGGGCTGAGGATCAACGCCTGCATCAGGGCAACTTCGGCCTGGCGCGCGTCGCCGGCCTGAAGGTGCGCTTCCGAAAGGGCTTCGAAGAGCCCTGGCGCGATTGCCACGGATTCGCCTTCGCGCACATCGGCCAGCGCACTGCCAATATCCGCCAGGCGCAGGTGCGTGCGGGCCAGCTCGGCGTAGATGGGGAACCAGCCGACGCCTGTGGGCGTTCGGCCTCGCGCCAGATCCTGGCGATGCGTTTCGGCGGTGTAAGCGCGGTCCACCGCGGCCCCGCGCCGCAACGTGGCAAGCGATTTCTCGTACCATGCGCGCCGTCCCGGCTCGGGCGAGAGATCGCCCTTGGTGCGATACCAGATGCCTGCCGCTTCCCAGGCTCGCGTGCTGTTCCACTTGTCGTCCAGCGGTGCGAGAATGTCCAGCGCCCGGCCGGCTTCGGCCACGATGCGGTCTATGTTCGATGCGTCCGGATTTCCGATTGCGAACGCCAGGCTGAGATGCGACTTGAAGCTGTTCGGGCTGGCCTGCGCCGCGCTATTCCACAGCGTGTACTGGTCCTGCCAGTCGGGGTTGCGCATCCAGGTGCGCGCCAGCAATATCAGGCAGAACACGCCGGCAGCTATCCTGGCGTGCCGGCCCGCGAAATGATAGACCGCGATGGCGAGGCACCCGGCGACACCCACCGCGGGCAGATACAGGAAGCGCTCGCCGAGAATCGTGCCGATCAGGAGCACCACGTTCGAAGTCGGCGCCAGTGCCGCGAAGGCGAACATCGCGAAGAAAAACGCCGGCCGGCTCCAGCGCCAGGCGCACAGAGCCGCGGCAAGCGCGGCCGCCAGTATTGCGATCCAGGGCCAATCGTGGGCGGAAAACAACGGGATCTGGTTGTACGAATAGTCCGCCGAGAGAGCCTGCGGCCACGCAAGCAGCGCCAGGTATTTGCCCAGAACCTTGAGTGCCGTCAGGCGGCCGGTGACGAAGTCCGTGGTGAAAAGAGGGTTGTCGGTGGGCGGAAGGTGCGTATTGGGAAGCGAAGCCAGAGCGTTGTGCCGTAGGAGGAAGAACAACGCGTACGGCGGAACCAGCATCAGGTAGCCGGGCGCGCGGTTGCGCCACGAGCCGCTCTTGCCGAACGTGAAATCGTAGAGCAGCATGCCCGCGGCCACCACCACCGCATTCTCTTTCGAGAAGATTCCGACCGCTGCGGCGGCCATCGCGCCCGCCAGCCATCGCCGCCGCGCGGCGCCCCTGCTCCGCGTGCTGAGGATATAACAGACCAGTCCCGCGAGGACACCCACACCCGCCATCGCGTCGCTGCGTCCAATGATGTTGGTCACCGACTCCGTCAGCACCGGATGCACCGACCACAGCGCCGCCACCGCCACCGCCACCTCAGCCTGCTCGATCACCAGCAGGCTGAGAGCGTAGACCAGCGTGACGTTCGCTGCATGTACCGCAAAGTTGAACCAGTGATATCCGGCCGGCTGCGTGCCGTTCCCCAGGATGGCGTAGTTGAACAGGTGCGAGATCGTCGCCAGAGGCCGGTAGACTCCGCCCGCGACGTGCCCGAACCAGTAGTCCTTGGTCCAGATCAGCGCGAGGTTTTCGGACGTAGCCGCCTGAATGCGCGGGTCGCCGAGAATCAGTTGCGCGTTATCGCCGGGAAATCCCGTGCCGAATGAATTGGAGTAGGCAAGAAACGCCAGCCCCCACAGTGCCAGCACCCGGCGCGCGTGAACCTTCATAGCGCCGCGCGGGCCTTGGCTTCCTCACCCCACACCAGGGTACCGGGCCCGGAAAGATCGATGAACTTCTGATATTGCGCGCGCGCGTCGTCTCGCCTGCCTTCTTTCTCGGAGAGCCGCCCGCGCAGGTAGAACAGGCGCGGCATGTAGAACGCCGTGTAGATCGTGAAGCCCGTGCGGGGTGGGATCGGATTCGCCTTGAGCAGCGCGGCGGCATCGTTGGCCTTTCCGGTTTCCAGGCAAGCCCACGCCAGCAGTACCTCGAGTCCATCGGGCGCGGGTGTGCCGCTCTCCCGCATCTGCCTCAGAGCCGTTTCCGCCGCCGCAAAATCGCGGCTCACCAGCAGCGCATACACCAACGCGAGATTCTTCACGGCCGCGAGACCAGGCTGGGGAAATTGCTGCACGGCGCGCGCGCTCCACTCCGCCGGGGAAGTAGCCGGCATCGCCAGAAACCGCGCCACCAGCGCCGTGCCCAGGCTGGCCGGCGTAAACGGGCTCATGGCTCTCTGCACGTTCTCGGCTGCGGCCTTCTGGTCGCCGAGCATCAGGCGCAAAACCGAAGCTTCCGCCCACGCCTCCGATGCGCCGTCGCGCCACCCGGCCTTTTCGGCCAAGCCTGCGCTAGCCTCCATGTGGCTCGCCGCCTGACTATGCTGCCCGGTCAGCCACATCCACTCCGCGCGCCTGAGCTCCACTCCAGGGTCTTTGGCAGCTGTACGAGCTTCGAAGTATTGTTCCGCCAGCTTGCTCGCCGCCGTCGCATCTCCGCCCAAGAGCCGGGCCATCGCGGCCTTCAGCAGGTCGCCGTCGCTGAGGAACGTGTGATCTTTCTGGTTGGCCTGCAAATAGAAGTTCTCGCCTTCGATAAGTTTTCCGTTCAGCAGGTTGAGGTCGCCCATCGAGTCGAGCGGGTTGGCATCGTTGGGACGCAGCGCCTGGTAGCGGCGCAAGGCAGCCATCCCTGTCTCCAGCTCCCCCGCCTGCGCCGCGGCATAACCGAGCAGGTTCAGCATCTCGATATCGTCCGGCGCCAGCGCAACCGCCTTTTGACAGGCCTGCATGGCCTGAGCGTAATCGTGCCGGCCCATGGCAAGATCCGCGAGCGCGCGCCAGATGCCGCCGTCCGACGGATCCAGCCGGGCCAGCTTCAGCAGTGCCGCCTGGCGAGCTCCCGCATCGCCTTCATACTCCGCGGCCTCGAGCTCGAAGCGCACCCGCTCGATCTCCGGAAGGTTCCTGAGCGCCAGCGCTTGTAGGAGCACCGCCTGCGCGCCCGCCCGGTCTCCGCTCTGAGCCTTGATCTGCGCCAGGTTGTGATAGGACTGCAGATACTCCGGGTCGGCGGCGATAGCCTGCGTCAACCCCTGTTGCATGGCCGTGGCGTCGGAGGCTTCGTTGGCCTTGATGAACAGCATCAGCGCCTCGGAATTGCGCACCCCGGGGGCGGCCGGATTCGGCGTGATCTGGCGCGCCAGCGCGGTGGCCGCTCCAATCACATCGCCGGCCGGCGCGGATGCTTCCACCACCTTCACCGTCTTCAGACTTCGCTCATCCTCGATGGTGAGCCGCGCTTCCAGCCTGTGATTGCGCACCGTGTACTCGCCGTAGCCGATTCGGGCCGCGCCGGCCGCAAGAGCCAGCGGGGTTTCCGTGGAAATGCCAGGCGCCGACACGGGACGCGGCCCTTGTGCTCTGTAAAAAGCGTAAAGGCGAGCGAGCCGGATTCCGCTCAGCTCGTTGATGAGGACTTCGGATAGCGCCCGGCCCTGCCAGTCCACCGACGAATCGCCGCTGAAGTTTTCGAACCGCAGGATGGCGATAGACTGTGGGACCGCTTTCCCCGCCTGGCGGGCGCAGCCCACCATCAGGATTGCCGCCAGTAGTCCGCCTCGCGCGGCTCTACAATACACGCGGCTCCAGGATCAGCAGCTGCTTGAATTCCGGCATCTCGCGCATGCTCGCGAATGCCGGGTCTTCGGCCAGTTTCTTCCGTTCCTTGTATCCCTCTTCGATGGCCTTGCGCAGATATTGCAGCGCCAGGTCGGTGCGCCCGCCCTGCGCGTAGAGAGTGGCCATCCAGTAGTGATACTTCGCGCGGTCCGCCACGCTGCGCTCCTGCAACAGGACGCCGTAGCTGCTGTGATGCTCGAAGACCTCCGGGTCCAGCTTCAAAGCGGCCCGGAACTCTTCGACGGCCGGTTCCATCTGGTTGCGCGCGAAGTAGGCCATGCCGAGATTGCTGTGGATCGACGCCTGTTCCGGCGCGATCTTCAGTGCCCGGCGGTATTGGCTGATGGCGCGGCGATAGTTCTTCTTGGTGTAGTAAATGGTGCCGATGTTATTGACGGCCTCGTGATATTGAGGGTTCAGCCTCACCGCCTGCTGGTAGCACTTCAGCGCTTTGTCGAGCTCCTGTAGCTGATGATACGCGATGCCGGTTTTGTTCCGGAGTATCGCGTCTTTTGGGGAACCTTCACCGAAAGCCTCGATGGCCTCCCGGTACATTTTGCGAGCCATGAAAATATCGCCGCGGGTTTCGGCCGAGAGCGGCGCCGGCCGTTCCGCGGAGGTAGTCTGCGGGACCGAGCCTTTATCCAGGATGGGCTGCGAATACCCCGTCGCCACACACATCACAGCCGCGAGGAAAATGGAGCGTGGTCGGTAAACCATACGTGCCCCCTGGTTGATATTTAAGCACAACCGGAACCAGGGAGCACTCCCTGCCGACGGTTAACGTGTGAACGTGGGCCGGATCGCACAAACCGATCGAGCCGCAGGCGAATCGGCCCCACCACTACTTGAACCGCCCGAATATTCTCTGGAAGATCCCCTTTTTCTTCTCTTCTTTTTTCTCTTCCTGCTTCGGCGCAGCAGGCATAGCAGCCGCGGTCGGCGGAGGCGCACCCGCTGCCTGCCGGGCGGCCCGGCTGGCCGGCGATTCCGTGATCCGTCCGTCGCCGGTCGACCCCGTGAAACTCGGCGTGGCCACTCCGGGCGGAACCAGCGGCGCCGCGGGTGACGGTGTCTCCCAGCCGGATACCGTCGCCGGTCCGCCGCGCCCGCCGTGCAGCGTGCAGACCTGCACCGGCTCGGTGCCCGCGATGTAGACCTCGGGATGCGTTTGCGGGCAGAAAGCCGTCGCCGGCATCCCCGTAACGGAATCCACATCGATCGATACGATCCCGGGCGGCGCGCGAAACGGCTTGGTATCCCTGTACTCGCGGTAATTGAGCGCCCGCGTCATGAACTCCGCCCAGATGGGCGCCGCGGAGTGTGCCCCTTCCAGGTCGAGTTCGCTATTGTCGTCGATTCCCACCCACACCACGCACAGCAGCTCGCTGGTATATCCCGCGAACCAGCCGTCGTGGCTGGTGCCGGTCTTTCCCGCTGCGGGAACATTGAACTTGTATCGGGCCCGTACGCCGGCCGCTGTGCCGGTGCGCATCACCTCTTCCATCAGGTTGGTGGTGAGGTAAGCCACCCGCGGATCGAGTACCGGCTTCTCCTCGATCTTGTTCTTGAAGACCGTATTGCTGTGATTGTCGCGCACCAGGGCAATCATGCTCGGCTTCACGTAATTGCCGCCATTGGCAAAAATGGTGTACGCCCCGACAGCTTCCAGCGGCGTGATTTCGTATGAACCAAGTGCCACCGCCGGCGTCGGCTGAATCTTGTAATTCATGCCGGCTTTGTTGGCGAGCGCGACCACCGAATCCAGCCCGGCCATCAGCGCCACCTTCACGGTAGGCACGTTGCGCGATTCAGCCAGGGCGGTGCGGAGAGTGATCGTGCCTTTGAACTTTCCGTCGAAATTTTTCGGGCTGTAGGGCGGCTGATTGTCGAAGGTGAAAGTGGTCGGCTCGTCCACCACCGTGGTGGAGATCGTGATGGGATTGGCCTGACCCGTGAGCCCGGTGTCCAGCGCGGCCGCGTACACGAACGGCTTGAAAATCGAGCCTGGCTGCCGCTTCGCCAAAACATGGTTGAGCTGGCTCATCCCATAGTTGCGCCCGCCCGCCAGGGCCTTGATTTCACCGGTATGCGGATCCATCGCGATCAGCGCCACTTGCGCCTGGGGCGGAGTCTTGCCCTTCCAGCGCCGCTGCTTTTTGATAAGCTCGTCCACCTGCGCCATGCCCGCCCGGATGGCTTCGCCGGCGGCGCGCTGCAGGCGCATGTCGAGCGTGGTGTACACCCGGAAACCCGTTGAGGTGAAGTCCGTGTCCTGAAACTTCTGTTGCAGCGTGTCGTTCACCAGGTCGACGAAGTACGGAGCGTCCACGCTGGAGCTTCCCGTCTTCGCCACGGTCAAGGGCGTGTCCACGGCCAGGGCATAATCGCGATCGCCGATCTGGTCGTTCTGCCGCATCAGGCTGAGCACCACGTTGCGGCGTTCCTTCAAACGGTCGGGGTGGCGGTAGGGATCGTAAATCCCCGGACGCTGGATCATGCCCGCCAGTTCGGCTGCTTCCGGCAGCGTAATCTGGCTCAGGTCTTTGCCGAGATAAACCTCCGCCGCTTCGCCAAAACCATGGATCGCGAAGCTGCCGCGCCAGCCCAGCGGCACCTGGTTGGCGTAGAATTCAAAGATTTCTTCTTTGGATAGCTTCTGCTCGAGTTGCAGGGTGATAATCGTCTCGGCAAGCTTGCGGCTCCATCGCTTGTCCTGGTCCAGCCAGAACATGCGCGCCGTCTGCATGCTGAGCGTCGAAGCACCCTGGTCTTTGCGGCCCTCGCGAATATCTATGTAAGCAGCCTTGAGAATCCGGCCCGGGTCGAACCCGGAGTGTTGAAAGAACCGCTTGTCCTCCGCCGACGTCACGGCGTCCACCAGCACCCGCGGAATGTCGCGGAACTTCACCATGCGGCGCTTTTCGCGGCTGGCTCCGCTGACCGCCTGGATCAACTGGGGTTCGAGCTGGTACTGCGTGCGCTGCGTGTTGTCCTGAAGCGAGACGATCTGTGAGATCTTGCCGTTGTTAAAGCGGATGACTCCTGGTTCCTGGTCGAAATAGGAGTCGGCATGCGGGAAGACTTCGATCGCATTAGGCCTGACTTGGTAATAGCCGATTGGGTTATCGCGAGATTCGCTGTAACCGGATCGGCGCAGTTCGACCACGATGTCGTTCGGGTTTACAGCGTCGCCGACAGCGACCGATTGCGGCGCGGCGAAAATCTTGGCGGAATTGGCAAACACGCCGGCCCGCAGTTTGTCGTCGATAATGGTGGCGAACTTCGCGTAAAAGTAGGTGAACACCGCCAGCCCGGCAATCACGAGGAGCCCGCTGAGAATAATGAGCCAGCGTCCCACCGGGCCCAGCACAAAACGCGCCAGGCCGCTGGTTCGCAGTTTCATGCGCTGCTTCTTCTGGTTCTTCGCTGGTCGATCGGCGGTCTTGGGCACTACCTCTGATTCTCTCATGGGAGATGTCCGTGGGGCGGATTTCCTGTCAGCTCTGAATCAGCGGCTGCCGGCGCCGGGATAGAAGTGCAGGTCCACCGTGTAGAACGGGAGACTGACGCGAACGAAGTAGCGCACGTCGATTCGGAGTCCATCTGAACGATCGATGTGCACGTTGTCTGCCGTGATGGGCAAATCCAGTTCGGCCGCTTTTTTCAATACGTTCGCGCGCAACGTCTCGTCGGGCTGGGCGTGCGCGGCTGCGTCACGGGTAAGATTTGCAACAAAATTCTGCAGTTCCAAGTTATGGATGTAGATTGGACTGAACAGCCCCCCAAACGCCAACAGGGCTCCCAACACGGCGACGGCGGCCGCGATGCGCCAGCGGGGGACGCTGTTCACTTTCGATCGCCGGAACCCTTCCCCGTCTCGCACAGCTCGGCCCAGATATCGTCGGAGTGCGGTGTCCATTCCGCATTGGCCATGCCGGAAATCTGCAGCTCGTCCTCTTTCAAAGTCCCGTGCCCGTACGGGCAGATGTACTCGATCTGCGGCCGCCCGAACTGCAGAATGCTGCTCCACGAGCCGGTCTCGATCGGCATTCGCAGCCGGCGCAGGCACACCCGGCAGCGGTAACGTTGGTCCCAGACAACGAGATAGAGCGCTCCCGCCAGAAGCAGGAACCAGACCATCAGGGCCAGGTCGCACAAAAGGAAGTTGATGCCCTTATCGAGCGGCGCCAGGACATCCTTCTCGGGAGGAAAGAACTTCGAAATGACAGCCAGGAGCAACCGGAACACCACTGCCGTCGCGGTCAGTTTGCCGGTGAACCACGCCCAGTAGCGCATACACTTTTGACGGCTCCCTACACCATTAGTTTCGACCGAACCGGCCGCGGAAGCAAGAGGTGGCACGCCTTTCAGGCGTGCTTGCCATGTAGCGTTACACCAGCGCTCCGGCGACCACCTCGATCGCCGCCTTGCAGAAGGCCGGCAAATCCTCGGGCTTCCGGCTGGTGACCAGGTTGTTGTCCACCACCACCTCGGCGTCGACCCAATGCGCACCGGCGTTGACCACGTCGTCCTTGATGGCGAAAAAGCTGGTTGCTTTGCGGCCCTTCAGCATTCCCCCCGCCGAACAGAGCACCCACGGGCCGTGACAGATGGAGGCCACGAGCTTGCCATGGCGGTCCAAGTCGTGCACGAACTGGTTGGCCTTCGGATGGCGGCGGATGTGGTCCGGCGCGTAGCCGCCGGGGACCACCACGCCGTCGAAATCGGCGGGATTGGCGTCGTCGTAAGATAGCTGGCACTTGACCGGATAGCCAAGCTTGCTGGTGTAGGTTTCGCCGGCTTTGGCGCCCACGGTGATGACGGTGGCGCCGGCTTCCTGGAAGCGGAACAGCGGGTACCAGACTTCCATTTCCTGATAGATGTTGTCCACCAGGATCGCGATCTTTTTTCCAGTGAGGTCCATGGTTCTATGGTACCCGGTGCCGCGCCACGTTCAATGCCGGAACAGATTCCGTAGGATGAAGAACACGTTCGCCGGCCGCTCCGCCAGCCGCCGCATGTAGTAGGGATACCAGGCGCCGCCAAACGGAACGTACAGCCGCAGGCGATATCCCTGGGCCACCAGCCGCCGCTGCAAGTCACGCCGGATACCGTATAGCATCTGAAACTCGAAGGCGTCGCGCGCGACGTTCCGCTCGGCAACATATCGTTCGATCTGCGCGATCAGCTTCTCGTCGTGCGTCGCCATTGCCGGGTAGGCGCCGCCATCCAGCAGGAGTTTCGCGAGCTCGACGTAGTTGCGGTCGACGTCGGTCTTCTCCGGGAAAGCCACGCTGGCCGGTTCCAGGTAGGCGCCCTTACACAGCCGCACCCGAATCCGCGCGGAGTTGAGGAACTCGATATCGGCGCGACTACGGAAAAGATAAGACTGAATCACGGTACCCACAGAACCATGCCGCGTGTACAGTTCGGCCACCAGGTCGAGCGTTCGCTGCGTATACTCGCTCGACTCCATGTCCACCCGCACGAATCCGCCAAGCTCGACGGCTCGCCGCACAAGCCGATCGACGTTCGCCAGGCACTGCTCAGCCGAGAGATCGAGCCCAAACTGGGTGAGCTTGAGCGAGACGTTGGCCTCGAGACCCTCGGCATGCAGCGCGTCGAGCACCCTGAGATACACATCGCGGGCCGCAGCCGCCTCGTCGAGATTAGTCACGCTCTCGCCCAGGTGATCCAGCGTGACCGTGATGCTTTCGGATTTGAGCCTGCGGGCGACCGCAATGACCTGCTCGAGGGTTTCGCCAGCCACGAACCTGGTAGCGAGACGCCGCGCCAGAGGAGATGTTTCCATCCACCTGCGAAGTAACTCCAGGCGCGAAAGGAAAAGGAAGAAACTGCGCACCACGTGTAGGTTAACATCGTGCGTGCTAAACTTCACATTAGCGTGGTCACTGACAAGCCGATCAACATCCGGCCGGGTGAGTTGCGTTGCCCTCGCTGCTTCCACAAGGACATCGTCCCCTCGCTGCCTAGGGGCTGGCGCGACGCATTCATGCGCTGGCTTGGCAAAATCCCGCGCCACTGCCGGTTCTGTGAAAAGCGGTTCTACGTCAGGGAATTGCCCACGCAATCAGGTTAGAGTGGTGGTGGAGCCGCCCTAATGTCAGGATTTGCCGTGCTCGCTCTGTTCGCCGCCGCCGTGCCGAACGCCGTCGTGCAACAGCCGGTTGCCAACATGTACTCGCGCCCCAGCAAAGACGCCGACGTGGTATCGCAGGCCATCTACGGCGCCAACGTCGCCGTTCTGGAGCAAAAGGACGGCTGGGCCCATATCCGCACTGCCGATGAGTACCTGGGCTGGACGCCACTCGAGGACATGGTACTCGGTCCGGCCTACGGATCGACCGCCAAGGTCGCCGAAGTCCAGAGCCTCTTCGCCCACATCTACCGCGAGCCCAACGTCACGCGTCACGCCCCGCTGATCACGGTGCCGTTCGAAGCGCGTCTCGAAGTCGTGGGCGACGTCCAGGAGGACGCACGGTGGCTCCAGGTACGGCTGGTCGACGACCGCGCCGGATGGATCCAGGCCGGCGATATCAGCCTCGCACCCAAGAAGATGAGCATCCCCGAGATGCTGGAATTCTCGAAGCGCTTCATGGGCCTGCCCTACACTTGGGGAGGAACGTCGAGCTACGGCTACGATTGCTCCGGCTTTTCCCAGATGCTGGGACGACGCCGCGGGCTCAACATGCCGCGCGACGCGCAGCCGCAAGCCGATTGGAGCGGCGTGTTCGCGGTGGACCCCAAGGACCTCCAGCCCGGCGACCTTCTCTATTTCGGCGGCTCGGACAAGAAGATCACTCACACCGGCATCTATCTGGGCGGCGGCAAGTTTATCAACGCCACGACATACCAAACGCCGATGGTCCGCATCGATGATCTGAACGATCCGCACTGGACCAAACTGCTGGTGGCGGCGAGGAGAGTAAAATGAACCGGCGCCATTTCATGAGGACCGGCGCCATGGCAACCACGGCTGGACTGGCGGGGGGCGCCGCCACGGCGCCCCCGAGCTTCACGACGAAAATCATACGCCTCAATCTGCAGCACACCTGGACGACCACCATGTCGTCGAGCCAATACCGCGATACCCTGCACGCCGCCTACAGCCGCGATGGAATCACCGGACATGGCGAGGGCGCTCCCATCGTGCGCTACCACGAAGACGCCGGTGGCGCGCAGAAGGCCGCCGAGAGCGTCCGCGATCTGCTGCTCCAGAGCGACCCGATGCAGTTCGGCAAGATCATGGCCCAGGTATTCGAGCGCGTGAAGGGCGAATGGGCGGGCAAGGCGGCGGTGGATATCGCGCTCATGGACTGGGTGGGTCAGAAGCTCGGAATCCCGCTGTACACCTATTTCGGACTCGACCCCAAGGACGCGCCGGTCACCACGTTTTCCATCGGCATCGATACACCCGAGATCACGAAGCAGAAGACTCTCGAGGCCGCGGACTATCCGGTACTCAAGGTGAAGGTCGGCCTCGCCACCGACGAGCCCACCATCGAGGCCGTGCGCAGCGTCACCAAGAAGCCGCTGCGTGTGGACGCCAACGAAGGCTGGAAGGACAAGGAAGAAGCCGTCCGCAAAATCAACTGGCTCGAAAAGATGGGCGTCGAGTTCATCGAGCAGCCGCTGCCCGCCGAGATGATCGAAGAGACGCGCTGGGTCCGAAGCCGCGTTCACATCCCGGTGATCGCGGACGAAGCCTGCCAGCGCGCCAGCGACATCCCCAGGCTGAAGGAGGCCTTCGACGGCGTCAACGTGAAGCTCGATAAGAGCGGCGGCATGCTGGAGGCCTACCGCATGATCCAGATCGCCAAAGCGCTCGGCATGAAAACCATGCTCGGGTGCATGGTGTCCAGCTCGGTCAGCGTGACTGCGGCAGCGCACCTGTCGCCTTTGGTGGACTACGCCGATCTCGACGGCAACCTGCTGATCTCGAACGACCCGTTTCATGGCGTGCGCGTGGAAAAAGGCAAACTCGTGCTGCCGGGCAAGCCGGGACTGGGTTTGACGCCGGCCGCCTGACGCGCTGCGGAAAGCTGCTTCTTCAATGAGCCACTACCTGGCATTCGATTTCGGCGCCGAGAGCGGGCGTGCGCTGCTCGGCACGCTCTCCGGCGGCAAACTCACCGTCGAAGAGATTCACCGCTTCCCCAATACACCGGTGCGCGTAATGGGCGCGCTCTATTGGGATACCCTGCGGCTCTGGCACGAGATTCAGCACGGCATCTCGATCGCGGTTCGCGATCGTAAGCTCAATCTCGACGGCATCGGCATCGACACCTGGGGCGTGGACTACGGGCTGCTCGGCGCCGACGGCCAATTACTCGAAAACCCGCGGCACTATCGCGACGCCCGCACCAACGGGATCATGGACAAGTTGTTCGCCGTGGTTCCGCGCGACCAGGTGTTCGGCTACACCGGCATCCAGTTCATGCAGCTCAACACGCTCTACCAACTGTATGCCTCCAGGGTTGGCGGTGCGCCCGCACTGGGCGTGGCCCAAACGCTGCTGAACATGCCCGACCTGTTCAACTATTGGCTGACCGGCGTGGCCAAGAGCGAGGTAACCATCGCCAGCACCACGCAATATTTCAATCCGGTGACGATGGCCTGGGCTACCGGGCTGCTGGAACGCCTCGGAATTCCAACCGGCATTCTTCCGCCGCTGATTCAACCGGGAACGCTCCTGGGCAAAATGCTCGATGCGCCGCACACCCCCGTGTATGCGACCGCCGGGCACGATACGGCCGCGGCGGTCGCTGCCGTTCCGGCGGAAGGCGGTGAGAACTGGTGCTACATCAGCTCCGGAACATGGTCGCTGATGGGCCTCGAGCTGGACCAACCCATTATCAACGCGAAGTCGCTGGCGGCGAATTACACCAACGAGGTCGGCGTCGCGGGGACCATTCGGTTCCTGAAAAACATTGCCGGACTGTGGCTGTTGCAGGAGTGCCGGCGCGCCTGGGCTAAGGAAGGCGCCGAATACACCTACGAGCAACTGGCGCAAATGGCGGCCGAGGCTCGGCCGTTCCCGGGCAGGATCGACCCCGACGCATTTCTCGAGCCCGGCAACATGCCGGCCAAGATCGCGGCCCACTGCCGCGCGAATGGGTGCGAGCCGCCGCGCACGCACGGCGAATTCGCGCGCGCCATCCTGGAAAGCCTGGCCCGGCGCTACCGCGAGGTCCTGGAGAACCTCGAGGCTCTCAGCGGCCGCAAAATCGAGGTCATCCACATCGTCGGCGGGGGATCGCGCAACACACTGCTGAATCAGTTCGTTGCCGAATGCACGGGCCGCCGCGTGATCGCCGGCCCCAGTGAGGCCACCGCGATCGGCAACATCCTGGTACAGGCCATGGGCGCTGGCGAATTGAAAAGCCTTGCGGAAGCCCGTGCCGTAGTGCGCAATTCCTTCGACCTGACGAGTGTGGGAACGGCTTGAGCCGGTCCTACACCACGTACGGCTTCCGATAGACCGCGCGCGTTATCATCTTCGTGGCTTCCGCATCCCCGGCAAATTTCGGCCCGTCTTCGATCGTTAGCTTGCGGCCCACCCGGTAGCTGATGTTGGCCAGGTGGCAGAGGTCCGCGCTGAGGATCGCGTTCGAAAGCGGATCGTGCAGTTCCTTCTCGTTCCGCGAACGGACGCAGGCTAGAAAATTCTGCATGTGCAGCATGGTCGTGTTGTCTGCGCCGCGCTCGGGCCGTTCTTCCATGATCAGCTCGCTCGATTCGCCCTTGTAGGCCTGGAAGCCCTGGTCGCTCATGGCCGCCCAACCTTCGCTGCCGTAGAAGAGGTTGCCGACCCCAACATTGATCGGGTTGCTCGCCGGGCCCACCTGCGTGGGCGCAGGGGCTGCCGGCGGGGCCGCTCCTTGCGCCGCAGGAGCGCCGGGACCGCGTCCGCCACGGCCGGCCGGACCGGCGGTGACCACGCGTCCCTGCCTTACACCCTCTCCGTTGGTCATCATGCCGCGCACTTCAAAGACGAGCTCCCGATCGCCATAGTTGAAACCCGCGATCAGCGTGTTCGGCGTTTCGGTGTCGTCGTCGATCCCGTACTTGCCGCCGAACGCCATCGCGGTCTTCGGCCAGTCCGGATCGCTCAGCGCCCAGCGCGCGATACCCATCTCGTGGACACCCTGGTTGCCGATGTCGCCGTTGCCCGTGTCCCAGAACCAATGCCAGTAATATTTGAAACGCTTCTCGTTGAACGGCCGCATGGGAGCCGGGCCCAGGAACAGGTCCCAGTTCACGCCCGCCGGGGTGGGACTGTCCGCCGTATGGCCGATCGACGGGCGGCGCTTGAAGCACAACCCCTTGGTCATGTACAGTTTTCCGATCAACCCCTCATGCAGCGCCGCCATGGCCTTGATCTTGAACGGCGTGCTGCGGTGCTGCGAGCCGATCTGCATGATTCGCTTGGTATCGCGCTGCACCTGCAGCATCTTCGCGCCTTCGTAGATGTTGTAGCAGGCCGGCTTTTCGCCGTAGACATCCTTGCCGGCCTTCATCGCCCAGATGGCAGCCAGCGCATGCCAGTGATTCGGAGTCGCAATCGATACGGCCTCGACTCCCGGATCGGCGAACATCTGCCGCATGTCCTCGAATTCCTTGGCCGGGTCGCCCCCGTCGTTCTTCAAACGCGTTTGCGCGCGCTCACGCGCCGACTGGTCGATGTCGCACAGCCCGGCGACGCGGGCCTCAGGCATCCGTGCGTAGATATCCACATGATTGCTGCCTCGGCCGCCCAGGCCGACGATGCCGACATTGATCTTGTCGTTGGCGCCCCACACGCGTGACGCGGCGGCGGCGGTCATGGCTCCAAGGAAAAACCTGCGGGATTTGGGATCGGTCACTGCGAGACTCCTTTTCGGGGCTGATTATATCAAGACGCTCTCGAAGCAGCCTTTGTTACCGCTGCGGCAGCGAGACTGTAATGTTGCGGAACTTCAGTCCGCCGGTGTGGTCGCCCTGAATGTAGAACGGGCCCGGTAGACCCTCGTCGGCATCCAGGGCGCCGCCGGTAATGCCCTCGATCTCCTGCTGGTCGATGGTGGTGACGCCGTTGCGGACCACGGTTACCATGCGGCCCACCAAAATAACATCGAACGTTTCCCAGGTCCCCGGGGTTCGCGGCATGTCCTTCGGCGTGATCCGCCCGTAGATCGAGCCGATCCGCCGCTCGGGCGGATTGGCGCTGAGCGGCTCGTATTCGAGCTGAACTTCATAGCGGCCGCGAAGAAAGAAGCCGCTGTTGGCATGGTCCGGGCAGTTGACCTCGAAATGCACCTTGAAATCGTCGAAGGTTCGCGTGGTTCGGAGATTGGCGCCATGCTCGTCGTTTACCAGCAAGCCGTCGCGGGCGACCCAATGGCTGTTGGCCGGATTGCCGATCGGCTCCCACCCGTCCAGATTCTTGCCATTGAATAGCGGTTCGGGATCGCTCCAGGCCTTTGGCGGCTCGCGCTTGAGCGCCGGCGCGCGCACGCCGTTCAGGGCGGTGCGGTTTTGTCCGTGAATCTGTGTGCCCGTGAGCTTGTCTCCCGCTGCCTCGAGTTCCCAGGTGGTGGCCTCGCGATTACCGGACGCCGCCGTGATGGTGAGGATCAGACGGCCGCCTTCTACCTTGGGGCCTTTCAGTTGGTAGACATTGCCGCCCGTGGGCTGGTACCACACATCGAGCGCTCCGTTCTTTTCCGTGATGCCCAGCCAGGAGGCCCGCATCGGACCCATGTTGAAGTCCCATCGTCCAACGAACGGCCCTGCCGTCTGCGCAAGGGCTGGCGCCAAGGGTACCAATGCGACCAATACAAGAAGAGGGGTGATGCTCAAGCGGTGATCCGATTTCGGCATAAGGTCTCCGCTAGCATCATAATTGGTTTCACATCGTTTTCGCCGCACCAACACGCACCTTCATGTACGGGTCGCGGGCTGGAGATTTGATTCCTCCCGTATCTCCTGGCTAGCCCACCGGTCGAGCACCAGGGCGAGATTACGCAGGTTGACCGGCTTGCTCAAGTAGTCGTCCATGCCGGAATCCAGGCACAGCTCGCGGTCGGCCGGGAATGCATTGGCGGTCATCGCGATTACGGGTGTGTGCCGCCGCCCGTTCTCGCGCCGCCGCAGTTCACGCGTTGCGGCATAGCCATCCATGCCGGGCATCTGGCAGTCCATCAGCACCATGGTGTACCGCGGTTGGTTCAGAGCGTTGAGCGCCTCTTCGCCGTTGGAGACGACCTCCGCGGCATAGCCCAGGCGCTCCACCTGAAGGCGTGCTACACGCTGGTTGACGGGATTGTCTTCCACAATCAGAATCCTGCCTTTCTCTGCGGGTTCGTCGGCACGAGGCAGGTCGCGCCCCCGGGCTTCGGCCATTCCCGCCATTTTCGAGCCTGCCGTCGGCGAGCATGCCGGCGGGCCAACCCGCATACGAACCGTGAACCAGAAGATCGAGCCTTTGCCCTCGGCACTCTCGAGTCCAATCTCCCCATCCATCAACTCGACCAGGCGCCTGGCGATCGCCAGTCCGAGACCGGTACCGCCAAAACGGCGGGTTGTGGAGTTGTCTGCCTGAGTAAACGCGGTAAAGACCTGGGCCTGGGCCGCCACCGGGATCCCGATCCCGGTATCCCGCACCTCAACCCGGAGGCGAAGCAGCCCTTCCCCTTCCGGCCGGCCGGCCGCGCGCACGACGACCTCCCCACTCTGTGTGAATTTCACTGCATTGCCTACCAGGTTCAGCAGCACTTGGCGCAGCCTTGCCTCATCTCCAATGACCCGGCATGGCACGGAGGCATCCACGTCCAGGACCAGCTCCAGCTTTTTGGCGTGCGCCGCCGGAGCCATCAGGTCCACGGCGGCTTCTAATACGTTCTCCGGATCGAATTCGGCCGATTCCAGTTCCAGTTTGCCGGCCTCGATTTTGGAAAAATCCAGGATGTCGTTGATCAGTCCCAGCAGATGCGCTCCCGACTGACCAATACTGGCCGCGAGGCTCTGCTGTTCCAGCGAGAGCGGAGTCTCCAGCAGTAGTTCCGTCATTCCGATCACGCCGTTCATCGGGGTACGAATCTCGTGGCTCATGTTGGCCAGGAACTGACTCTTCAGGCGCGTGGCTTCTTCGGCCGCGGCCAGGGCCTCAGCCAGCGCCGCGTTGTTCTCACGCATCTGCCTTGCGTATTCGTCCAGCCGCAGCTGAGCTTCGTAGCGGTCTGTCAGGTCGATCAAGAAGGAGCGCAAGCCGTCGATCGAGCCATCCACGGCATGAATGGCAGACTCGTGAACCTCGATGCGAATCGCGGAGCCGTCCTTGCGCTGGTAGATGCGTTCGTAGGGGATCAATGCGCGGCCGCCCCCCAGCTTCTCGCGGACCGCCGCACGCGATTGCTCCCGGAACTCCGGAGCGGCGAATTCGCTGGCATGACGGTTCAGCAACTCCTCGCGCGCGAACCCCATCAGCTCGCACTCGGCGTGATTGACCCTGCGCACGATGCCGTCGCGATCGATCTCGTGAATGGCCACCGGCGCTTCTTCGAAGAGCCTGCGATAGCGTTCTTCGCTCTGCGCAATCTGCTCCGCATCGTGCTGCTGCCGGGTGACGTCGATCCCGGTGACACCTACCTGCGGCTCGTCCGAATCACCCGCTATCAGGAACTTCAACATCAGCCAGTGCCGCAGAACGCCGCCCGCCGCCGGGATTCTGAGAATATACTGCGAGGCGGCGCCGGTCTCCAGGACCTCCCGGTCCTTCCGGCGCATCTCCGCAGCCAGTTCGGGTGGCCACCGCTCGGCATCGGTCATCCCGACCACCGCATTTCCCCGGCCAAACGATTCGGTGAAGGCCTGATTGGCGTAGCAGAATCGCCCGCTGGAATCCTTGATGGCGCACACGGCGGGACTATGTGCCATGAAGGTCTCAAACCGATGCTCCGCCTGGCGGGCGCGGGCCCATGCCGCCTCCGCGCCACGCCTCATGCCGAGCGCGCGCCTGTAAAACCAGGAGCTCAGCAGGATCAAGGCCAGCCCCGCGCCTGCGGAAAGAAGACTCAGGGTGCGGCGTTGCCCCTCGGCCAGGAGTTGCCGCGAGTAGCGTTGCTGCGGAAGGGCGAACCACCGGTTGCCGATCTCGTTGACGGAGCCATCCACCACCAGCTCCTCGATAGCGGCAAACAGGCGGTCCGCGGCGGGCGCGACCTCCGGCCGCGACGGAGTCGCCATGGCCAGCGATGTCCCGGCAATCGGTACCGCGTCCAGGCTGCGTCCCTCGCATACGACCGGCGAATCCAGCAGGGTTTGGAACATCACCCGCCCCTCCAGAAGCGCGCCGTCCACTGCTCCCGTGCAGACGGCCGCAATCAGGGCCTGCGGATCCCGGAACGGCACATGCACCGCCCCCGGCAGGCCCCGCTCCGCCGTCGCGGGCTCGTACGACAGTGCACGGATCGCGATCTGCTTTCCAACGGCGCTGGAGGCATTCTTTAGCGGCCGCTCTCGAAGCGAGATCAGCGATTGCGACGACTCCCACCACGGTGCGCTGAAGCGGTAGAGGCGCTTCCGCTCCCCGGTCATGGTCAGAATGGGGAGCAAGTCAACTTCCCCCTGCCGCAATGCGCGTTCGGCGTCTGTCACCGCGGTCCACTCGAGGACAATCCCGCTGCGCGCGGCCGCATGCTCCAGCACCTCTACCGCGAGCCCGGCCGGCCGACCGGCTTCATCGGTGAGCACGTATGGCTGGAATCTCGCGTAGCCCACCCGCAGCCTTCCCAGACTCCGCGACTGCGGCCGATGGCCAGTGAGCACCAACACGGCAACGAGCGCGCATACAGCCGTCCACCATCCCACACCATATAGGCGCGGCTTTATCCGGCTCATCCGGTTTCCAAGAGCCCTTATCACCACTGGACTTATCGGCGGGTTTGCGCCGGGACTGTAGCCCGGGCCTGGAGTGGGGGCCTATTATAATAGGTCTATGTTCTTCCGCCGTGAGCGCCCCAGGACACCGACCTTCCAGGAACGTCTGGACACATTGAAGTCCGGCGGTTTCGGGGTCGCGTCTCTGCCCGATGGCTCCGTCCGTGTCACCAAAGGCATTTGCGCAGTGGATATCCGCGAGTCCGGCGGCGAGATCGCCTGGAAAAGCCGGGCCGGAATCCTGATCGGCGGCGAAATCGCCCCTCTGGTCGACGGCGGTTACCAAAAGTTCTTCCGCACGTCCGGCGGCGTACGGAAGCCTGCGCTCGCCGAGGAGCTGGCCGCGCTCCACAATTTCGAGGAAGACCTGAGGCAGGCTCTCGGCCAACAGGTCTTATATAACGAAGCGCTGGGCACGGTCTCCACCTTCTATCAGTACGACCGCGTCCAGGATCGCGACCGCGGAGTTCCCAAGCGCGCGTGGGAGTAGGCTCGGCCGGCTGCCCGATGCTGCGCATCCCGTATCAGGAGCTTCACCAAAGGCTCGCAGCTGCCCTTCGCAGTCTTGGCTTCACCGGGGATCGCGCGCTCCTCTGCGCGCGCCTGTTCGCGGAGACCACGCTGGACGGCGTCTATACGCATGGCGTGAGCCGATTCCCGCGCTTCGTGCGCATGATCCGCGCGGGCCGAATCGATGTTCACGCCGTGCCGGAGCTGCTGCGCGGCCACGGCGCCCTCGAGCGCTGGGACGGCAGGTGCGGACCTGGGAACCTGAACGCCTGGTGCTGCATGGACCGCGCACTGGCCCTCGCCCGCCGCGACGGAGTGGGCGCCGTGGCGCTAGCCAACACGACCCACTGGATGCGCGGCGGCACCTACGGATGGCAGGCGGCCGGCGCCGGCTTCATCGGCATCTGCTGGACCAACACCTTGCCGAACCTGCCGCCGTGGGGCTCGGACCAGCCCCGCCTGGGCAACAACCCCCTGGTGCTCGCGGTCCCTCGGCCGCCCGCACACGTCGTGCTCGATATGGCCATGTCCCAGTTTTCCTACGGCGCCCTGGCTGGGTACCGCGAGCGCGGCGAGACTCTACCCGTCGATGGCGGCTTCGACGCAACCGGCCGCATGACGCGCGATCCCGCCGCCATCGAAGCGTCCCAGCGCCCGTTGCCCGTCGGCTATTGGAAAGGTTCCGGGCTTGCGCTCGTGCTCGACCTGATCGCCGCCACGCTCTCGGGCGGCCTCGCCACGCACCAGATCCCGAATGACCCGGAGCGGGAAACAGGCATCTCCCAGGTCTTTCTCGCGTTCGATCCGACGACGCTCGGGCCCGCCGAAGCGGCCTCACAAATCGCGGACGCGATCGTCGCGTCCGCCGGCTCACGCTATCCCGGCGAACGAGCGGTGCAGCTTCGTGCAGAGAATCTTGCCCTCGGGGTGCCGGTCGACCCGGCAGTCTGGCGGGAGGTGCAGGAGATCAGCGGGTAGCTGGTTTTCTTTGTAACCAACACCATCTTCGAGCGTATTAGCCAGTATGATTCTGCAGGACCTCCGCTATGCTCTTCGTGTTTTGGCGCGGCAACCCGGTTTCCTGGCCGTCGCCGTGCTGACACTGGCACTGGGGATCGGCGCCAAAGCGGCTATCGCACTTCGATGCATATTCGGGCACGGGCACCTTCCCCGCGATCTCCACGGTTCCATTGTCGTAAGTGAGCGTTAGGTCCACGAGTTTTTCCAGCACCGGCCTGCGTTCGCCGAAAGTCTCCAGCTTCGCGCCGCTCTCAGCTATGCGCTGACATGCCGCCTGGATAACGTAGGCGGGCGGAAGTGCCATCACGCTGCCCGCCGCGCGAAGGTCCGCTTCTATCTGTCCGATGCGCTGCTTGTCTTGAAGGATGAGGCCGTTGCCGATGTCCTCATCCTCGGTGCCCACCCGGACCATACGTTTGGTGCGCTCTATCCGCGACTTGACCGCTGCCAGGTCCTTCTCCAGCGTGGCGGTGCCACTCCTGGAGGGCAAGGAGCGGTAGTACGCGGTGGCATTCGCGAGCAGAAGGTCTGGCTGCGTAAGGTAATTCCAGATGACGTTCCAGACTACGGCTTCAATTCTGTGGGCGACGATTTGCGTGTTGGCCCGACATACCTGTCGCCTGAGCTTATAGTCGTAATTTCAACACAC
>DATJYW010000418.1:0-28462 GCA_035499435.1 Candidatus Acidiferrales bacterium
GCAAACAGGGCGATACCGACGATCGCGTTGAGTAGTCCGAGAATCGCGGTGCGCGGCAGATCCAAAGCGAGTTGTTGGCTGAGCAGCGCGCGCGCCATCACCCAGTAGAAGAACTGGTGGAACCCGTAGAACAGGAAGCAAAGCAGCAACCGGACCAGTCCGTTTTCGACGTCGATCTTCATCCCGACGCTGGCGGCGAAGTACCCAACCAGCGTCTTATCGATTCCGAACATGCCAAGCGGATTCTTGGAGAGCGAATCCTGTGCGAGCCCGACGAGCGCACCGATCATCAGCCCGCTGATCTGCGTCCGCCGCATAATGGCGAAGTACAGCACGACCAGGAGCGGCATTTCCAGAAAGCTCAGAAACTGGAAGAACAGCGGAACGTACACCTGAAACAGGAGAGCTGCCAGGGGCACGACGACCAGCACCCAGCCTCGAAAACGCGATTCCTGCCCCTCGCGCTGGCTGCTCAGCAGGAGGCGGTCGCCGGAATACGTCATCAGCGGTCCTGGCCTCCCGGACCGCCGCCGGCCTGATTGGAGCGGCGCACCGTATCGGGCGGTGGGTTTTTCGGGGACGCGCCAGGGGTGGGCGGCGCCGGATTGGCGACATCGGGTTCCTTCTTGGGAGCCTGTGCCGGTACGGCCGACGGCTGGCCGAGCTTGGTGTAATCGGGCGCCTTTTCGCCCGGCCGGTTATCGCCGAAATCGTGGCCCTGCGCCTGGCCGAGCGCCTTGTACGCCGATTCCAGGCGATCCGCCTCGGTGCCCACGGGATTTCCGGGTTGCACCGGCTGGGCCGGACTCGGCGCGCCCGGCGGCGCAGGCGCGATATACACCGGCTGTATCCCCGGCGGAGCGTCAGGAATATCCTGGTGCACGCCTTCCACGATAATCAGCACGTCCTCGAGGCCCCGCTGCATGCCCGAAGGCTCCACCAAAACCTCCTTGAACGGCTGCCCCGGGCGCACCGACTTCACCTGTCCCACAGCGAATCCCCGCGGAAAGATGCGGTCGTCACCCGACGTATAGATCCATTCGCCGCCGTCCACTTTGTCCTCGAAGGGAACGTAGTCGATGCGGCAGAGCGGGGTTCCCTGCCCCTTCAGCGTGCCGCGCGCGCCGCCTTTGGTCATCACACCCGCCGCGAATTCCGGATCGGTGATGAGTTGCACCTGGCTCGCCATCGGGTAAGCCGCCACCACTTTGCCGACGATTCCGTCCGGCGTGACTACGGCCATGCCCCGCTGCACCCCGTTGACCGTGCCGCGGTCGGCAAGTACCACCTTGGCATTGGACCCCGCTCCGATCCCGAAGATGGTCGCCGCCAGCATCTTCGACGGCGAATGTGCCTGGAAAACCTGCAGCGCCTTGGCCCGCTCCGCGGTGTTCAGCTCGTTCTTGAGGAACGTGTTCTCCAGGCGCAGCTTGTCCACTTCCGATTGCAGCCTCTTGTTGTCTTCGCTGGTGTCGTGAAGCAGCACATAATTGTGCAGAAACCCGCTTCCGCCGCCCCGCACACCCTCGATAATACGCGCCAGCGGCGTGACCGCCGTCACGGTCCACACGCGAATCATGCGCACATCCTGGTCGTTCTTGGCCGAGATCGCCAGCAGCACAAGCTGCGCCATGATCACCAGCAGCAGCACGGTGATGTTGCGATATCGGTTGAGGAGCGATTCCATGGAAACAAGGCTTCAGGCGTCAGGCATCAGGCGTCAGCGATCAGGCGTTCGGCGCGCGCCCGATGCTACCCCCAGTCTATCCAATTCCTTCCGAGGTAGCGGAAACCAGCTGAAGCCTGAAGCCTGATGCCTGAAGCCTAATCTATCGAAATCTTCCGCAGCAGCCGGAAATCGCTAAGCATCCGGCCGGTGCCGAGAACTACGCTGGCCAGCGGATCGTCGGCAATCGATACCGGCAGGCCGGTCTCCTCGCGAATTCGTTTGTCCAGGTTCTTCAGCAGCGCGCCGCCGCCGGTCAGGACAATTCCCCGGTCGCTGATGTCCGCGCTCAACTCGGGCGGGGTCCGCTCCAGGGCCACGCGGATCGCATTGACGATAGTGGCCACGCACTCGCTCAGCGCTTCGCGAATCTCCGTGTCGTCGATGGCGATCGTACGCGGCACGCCTTCGATCAGGTTGCGGCCTTTGATCTCCATGTTGAGCGGCTTGTCCAGCGGATAGGCCGAGCCTACTTCGATCTTGATCGTCTCCGCTGTGCGCTCCCCAATCAGCAGGTTGTACTTGCGCTTCAGATATTGCATCACGGCGTCGTCCATCTCGTTGCCAGCGACCCTCACAGAGCGCGAGTAGACACACCCGGAAAGGGAAATCACCGCGACGTCGGTGGTGCCGCCGCCGATGTCCACCACCATGTTGCCGGAAGGCTCGGTAATGGGCAGTCCGGCGCCGATCGCAGCCACCATCGCCTGCTCCACCAGGTGTACTTCGCTGGCCTTGGCGCGGTAGGCCGAGTCCATGACGGCGCGTTTTTCCACCTGCGTGATCTCGCTGGGAACGCCGATCACGATGCGCGGATGCACCAGCATCTTGCGCCCGTGCGCCTTCTGAATGAAGTAATTCAGCATGCGCTCGGTGACCTTGAAATCGGCGATCACACCGTCCTTCATGGGCTTGATCGCAACGATATTGCCCGGGGTGCGCCCGAGCATTTCCTTGGCCTCCTTGCCGACAGCCTCCACTTCGCCGGTGTTCTTGTTAATCGCGACGATGGATGGTTCGTTGACGACGATGCCCTTCCCCTTGGCGAAGACGAGGGTATTGGCCGTGCCCAGATCGATCGCCAGGTCCGAGGAAAAAAGACTGAAAAGAGAGCGTAAGTTCATTTAAATAAAAGGTGATTTCGCTTCGGGAAGGACAGGCCCCAAAACCCCGGAGGAAGTCCTACTGAATGGTAACACAATGACCGCTGGAGACTTGTGTGATTAACGCCCCTTCCGCTGCAGATCAGCCGGCGCGCGCTCCCGGTCGAGCGCTTCCATCTGAAAGGTCCAGCGGACCGGCACCGTCTCGGGCGGATAGCAGATCCTGTCGTCGCAGGCCTGATACTTGAGCGCGCCTTCAATGACGAGCCTGCCCTCGGCGTCGAGCAGTGGACGCACCGCGGCATCGCGCGCAATCGTGACATCGCGAACCAGGCGGAAGACGCCCTGATATACCGGCACCGTCTCTTTGATCGCCTCCAGCCGCAGATTCTTCGATGCCGGATAGGCCACATCCTTGACCAGGACCGCGGGCGAATCCTGCATGCTCCAGTTGATCGCGATGTATTCCGCGCTCACTCCCGGCGCGTAGACGTGCAGGCGCGGGCCCAGTTCCACATCCAGCACCAGCGAGATACGCTGTCCGGCGCGTACGCTGGCGTTGCTGGCCGACGCCGATACGCGCAGATGCTTGCCTTCGAACGTGGCATGCGCCGCACCCGCGCTCTCGCCAAACTGACGCACCAGGATATCCGCCGACATGTAACGCTGGGTGTAATCGTCTTCGAAATACTTGGCGGTCACGCGGCCGGTGCGATCGACGAAGTAGGTGCCGGGATACGGGATGCCGTACTGCGCCGTTCCCTCCTGAACCGTGTCGTTGAGAATTCCGAACGCCCGAATGATCTTCGAATCAGGATCGGACAGCAGGGGAAACGTGATGTGGCGGCGCCCGGCGAAGCTCTTCAGCACGGCAGTGGAATCGTAACTGATAGCAGCAACACCCAATCCTTTGGCGCGAAACTTCTCCAGGTTGTTTTGCAGCTCCACGAGCTGACCTTTGCAGAAGGGTCACCAGTCGGCGGACCGGAAGAAGACCAGCATGGCGCCCTTTGGACCGGCGATGGAGGCCAGGGTCTGAGTATGGCCATCCTGGTCAGGCGCGGAGAATGCAGGGACGGAATCACCCACTGCGGGGCCCGTCTTGGCCGGACGCGACTGTGCTGGCGCGAGCAGAGCACACCCAACTGCAATCAGCAGAATATTGCGTATCTGACCAGACATGTTCCGCAAGAATTCGATTATATTCCCATCGGTGCCGCGGAGTCATCGATGTTTCTGAATGTAATCCAGCGTGAACGCCACTTCGGGATCGGACTCGCATGAAGCTTCCAATTATCTTGAATCGCTGCAGTTCCTAGTGCGACCTACCGGCTCCGCAATTGGGGGATGCATCTGAAATGGCGATCTCGAGTGACGAGCGCCAAATCATGCTGCACGACTAGTGCGGCAATCCAGAGATCGTTGTCCGGCACCGGTGTGCCGGCGCGCTTCAGTTGTGCAAAAAGCCGCGCGTACTGCTCGGCGGTCTCGCGATCTGGCAGGAGAATTCCGACCGTTGGCTTTGCAAGGAGCGCCTGTAGTAGAGCCTCATTCCGTGATCGTTGCGCACCGCCATAGATCCCTGCCTTGATTTCGGCCAGCACGATCAGCGGTACCCAGACCTCGTCGCACGTTGCCAGCAACTCGCCCAGCTCGGCGTCGCCCCGAAACAGGTCCGTCAGCCGATTGGTGTCCAGCGCTACCCTTATTTCCACTTTTCCCAATCGATCCGTCGTTGAGAGGCGATTACCTCGTCAAAGGCTGGATCGGGCGTCCAGCGCCCAACCAAATCGGAGAAATCAGCTTTGCGGCGGCGCCCTATCGTCGCCTGCGTTAATTCTTCGACAATCACTTGGTTGATGCTCGTCCGCCGCTGAGCGGCCTTGCGGCGCAAAGCGAGATCCACGTCGGGCGGTATGCCGCGAACGGTGTATTGGAGCGGCCTCTTCGCCTGCATCTTCATGCCTACATGATAGCAGTGTTTGCATGCATCTCGCAAAGACTTCGTCCGGCTCCAGAGCGCCTGCTGTTCCCGCCGGGAAGTACACTGTGGGTGATGGGCGCCACCAAGACCGCAACCCGGGGCGCGATGGCTCGCCTGGTTGATGTCGATGGCTCAAGCTTCGACGTACTGCCCTGCTGCGGCATCAAGAGTCCTACTCATCCCGGACGGCAGGAGAAGCGCTGCTGGCTGCTGGCGAACGCGGGCTTCGGCCTGCGGGCCAAGACGCTGATCGCACCGGACGGCCACCCGGCCGGCTACATCGAATACATCCCCGGCGAACACGCCTGGCGGAGCGTGGACGCCGACGGCTACCTCTTTATTCATTGCATCTGGATCTATTCCCGAACGAATCAACGCAAAGGCTGGGGCAGGCTCATGATCGAAGCCTCCCTGGAGGATGCGAAACAGTCAGGCCGCCACGGCGTCGCCGTCATGGTGCGGGACGGACCGTGGCTGGCAGACCGCCGGCTGTTCCTGTCGTGCGGCTTCGAACCCGTCGATGCCGCGCCGCCGGACTACCAACTGCTCGTGCGCAAGTTCCGCAGGAGTGCGCCCAACCCCGCCTTCCAGGGGGACTGGGAGCGGAAACTCGCGCAGTACGGCCAAGGCCTGACCATCATCCGCTCCAGCCAGTGCCCGCACATCGCGAAATTCGCGTCTGAAATCGCCGAAACCGCCAAGACGGAGTATCACATCGACCCACACGTGGTGGATCTCCGCTCCTCCGCCGAAGCCCAGAATGCCCCGACCCCTTACGCGATCTTCGCTTTGATCTACAACGGACGCCTGCTTGCCGATCACCAGGTCAGCCGCACCCGCTTCCGAAACATCATGAACAAAATCGCCGGATGACGTGCTCACTCGAGCACGTCCGGCTCCATACCAGCGGCCCGAACCGGTCATTCGGATCTCAGCGCTGTGACAGGGTCCACCGTCGCTGCCCGCCGCGCCGGGACATAGCAGGCGGCCAGGGCAACAACCGTCAGAAACAACGGGACGAGGCCGAATGTCGCTGCATCCCTCGGACTGACTTGAAAGAGAAAGCCCGAGATCCACTTCGACATCGCGTATGACCCGGCAATCCCCACACCCAGGCCCGATGCTGTAATCCATAGCGAGTCGGCAAGCGCCTTGCGGATCACGTCCGCCGGCCGGGCGCCCAGCGCCACGCGAATTCCGAACTCGGATGTCCTTTGCGAAACAGAATACGAGACCACTCCATAGACTCCCACTGCCGCCAACAATAGAGCGGCAGCCGCGAAGACGCCCAGCAGCCAGATTCCGATGCGGCGCGTGGCAATCGTGCCGGAAACGATGTCTTCCAGCATTCTGACGTCATAGACCGGCTGCTCCCGGTCGAGGCTGAACACGGTCTGACGTACGGCGCCTGCGAGATTCGAGGAGCTGGCATTCGAACGGATCATCACGGTCACGTAGCGAGCCGGGAACTGCATGTACGGCATGTAGATCTGCGGCGTCGGTGGAAGGCCAAGGCCATATTGTGCAATGTCGCCGACCACTCCGATTACTTCGCGAAAAGGCGATTGGTCGAAATTGCCGGTCCCGGAACCGGCTCGCACCTTCTGCCCGAGTGGAGATTGTCCGGGGAACCACTGACGAGCGGCAGTTGCGCTGATGACGCAGACCGTCGGGTGATTGGCATCATCTTGTTCCGTGAACAGGCGGCCCTGTAGCAAGGGAACGTGCAGTGCTCCGAAATATCCGGGGCTGACGATGTACCGGTCCGGACTCTCCATCTCTCCGGCGCCGAACTGCTTTCCGGCAATCTGAAAGCCCGTGCGGTCAAAATCGCCGGACAGCGGAACCACGCTGACGATCGCGGCACCGGTGACGCCCGGCAGAACGCGCAGGCGTTCGAGCAGCCCTTGATAGAATTGGTCAACCGATGCCAAGGTGCCGTATCTGGCCCTGGGCAACGCCATGGAGGCCGTGGTCACCCCTCGCGGATCGAATCCGGGGCTGACCACTTGCAGCCGCAGCAGGCTCTTCCCAAGCAGGCCCGCCGCTACCAGCAGTACCAGCGCGAGAGCAATCTGAACCGCCGCCAAGCACCGGCGCAGGCCGTTCCGGGAGTCGCCGGCCACGCGGGTGGTGTTCCTCAGGGCATCTTCGAGGTCGCTGGCACCGAGCTTCAAGACTGGAGCGCTTCCGAAGAGAAGCGACGCACCGAGCGACAAAACCAGCGAGAAGAGCAGAACCCGCCAGTCGATCGCAATGGAGCCGGCGTCGGGCAAAACCCGGCTGGCAATCGCGGACATGCCGGCCGTGCCCCACATCGCCACGACCAGGCCGCAAATCCCTCCCGATATGCCGATTACCAGGCTTTCGGTGAGGAGCATTGCGGCCAGCCGGACTGTTGGCGCGCCCAGTGCCCCGCGAATCGCCATCTCACGGCGCCGTGCGCTGGACCTGGCCAGCAGGAGGTTCGCGATGTTCGCACACGCAATCAGCATCAGAACGAACACTGCGGCCTGAAGGGACAACAATGCCGGCCGGACGACGCGGGTCATATCATCGCGCAGCAGTACGATGCGAGCGGCGAGTTTCGCATCGACGTCGGGATGCTCTCTCGCCATCTGCGCGCTTCGCACATTCAACTCCGCCTGTGCCTGCTCGATCGAGATCCCGCGCCGGAGGCGAACCAGGGTATCCAGGTGGCGTCCATCGCGGGAGCCGGGGCCGAAGGGCTCTCCGATTGGACGATAGATTTCGGCCGGCTGATCGGCATAGCTGGGCGGCAGCGGATGAAGATCCGGTCCGGCGACGCCGACGATCGTGTGCGGACGCGAATTGATCAGGATGGCTCGTCCGATTACGTGCGGATCGGCCTGAAACTTCTCGCGCCACAAGCCGTGTGAAAGTACCACGACGTCGTCCCGTCCATCGCGATCCTCGGCAGGCAGAAAGAATCGGCCGAGCCATGGCTTGCACTGCATCACCTCGAAATACTGGTGCGACACCAGCAAGGCCGGCAGCCGTACTGCGTCCCCATAGCCTGAGAGTATCGGTTTGAAGTACGAAGAATACAGCGCGGCGCTCTCCAGGGTTCGGCTGTCCCGGCGCCAATCCTCGAAATCGTCGAAAGAAACCGGTCCGCGCGAATCATTCGGCGAAGAAGACCAGATCACGGCCAAACGCCCGGGTTCCCGATACGGCAGCGGCCGCAGCAGGATGGCGTTTACCACGCTGAAAACCGAAATCGCCATTCCAACCGCAAGCGCGATGGTCAGAATGCTGGTAAAAGCCACCCCGGGAGCGCGGAAAACCGACCGTATTGAGACACGAAGCTGGTGCCAACCCATGCGAATCGCTCTGCAGCGGACGGGCCACACCCAAATCATTGAATTTCGGAGTCAAGCCACTTCGGCAGTGTCCGTTTCCGGGACAGTTCCTGCTGAATATTCTCTTTCTGCTATTGCTCGGATCCGGACGGTCGGCATGTCCTCGCCTGAAGCGCGGCGGCAACCGCAGTGCCGCCCGGGGACACGTCCGGAGCTAAGCATCGCCATCCCGAACCTCGACCCGCAGCGCGCCGCGGACCGATTTGCACTACAATAAGCGCATATCGGGTCTGTAACGGGGAAGTACGGGTGAAATCTCGGGCATCCTAACACCCGAGGCTTAAGCTTTAGGAGGTCTTTAGTATGCTGCAGCGCCTGCTGCGTGCCGTGGTTCTGCTACCACTCTGCTTATCTATTCCAGTTTCAGCCCAGGAATCGCGTGGTACGATTCTGGGCCGGGTCACCGACGCCAGTGGCGGCGTGGTGACCACCGCCGAAGTCAAGGCCACGAACACCACTACCGGTGTCGTGGTATCGGCGAAGACCAACGAATCGGGTAACTACGTCCTGCCGTACCTCTTGGCCGGTTTCTATAATGTCACCGCCGAGTGCACAGGCTTCAAGAAGTTCCTCAGCGAAAACGTGCAGGTGCGCATCAACGAACGCGTGGAAGTGAATATCCAGATGGCTGTGGGCGACGTCGCCGAGCAGGTCGAAGTCACGACCGCGGCTCCCCTCCTCGCCACCGCTGACGCCTCGCTCGGCCAGGTGATCGATCAGCGCCGCGTGCTGGAATTGCCGCTCTTCGACGGCAATGCCATGTCGTTCGAGCTGATGGCGCCCGGCGCTGTCAACACCACCGACATGCGCCTCGGCAAGGCGGCGTTCAACAACAAGCCGTCGCAGTTTTCCACCAATGGCGGCGGCGCTTACAACAACGAGTTCACTATCGACGGCGTGCCCAACACGTTCTCCGACAGCACGCAGGTGCGCGTGGCCTTCTCGCCGCCTCAGGCCGCCATCGGCGAGTTCAAGGTGCAGACGTCGATGTTCGACGCGGCAATCGGCCACACCCAGGGATCGCTGGTCAATGTCAGCACGAAGGGCGGCACCAACGATATTCACGGGTCGGCGTGGTGGTGGATCCGCAACAAGATGTTCGATACGCCGACCATTTTTCAGAACCGCTCCGGCCAGTCGCTTCCCCAATACACAGACAACCGGTACGGAGCCTCCGCGGGAGGTCCGGTCTACATTCCCAAGGTCTATAACGGCAAGAACAAGACCTTTTGGCAGTTCACCTGGGAGACCAACAATTTCGGCGACCCCAACGTAGGCGCCGTCACCTCCAGCGTGCCGCGTCCCAACTGGAAGACGGGCGACCTTTCCGATCTGCTGAAACTCGGCTCGGCCTATCAGATTTACGATCCCTCTACCATCGCCGCGGCTCCAAATGGGCGCTTCAGCCGTCAGCCCTTCCCGGGCAATATCATTCCGGTGAACCGCATCGATCCCATCGCCACGAAGATTCTGAATCTGTACCCGCTGCCCAACCAGGCGGGGACTACCGACGGCCGCAATAACTACTTCGTCTCCGGGCGGACCGTGGAGAACTACTGGACCACGATCGGCCGCGTCGATCATGCCTTCAGCGAGAAGGATCGCATGTTCATCCGGTTCAACCGCGATTACTGGCTCGAGGACAAGAACCACAACTTCCTCTACGATCCGTGCTGCAAGAACGTCAACGGCATCTACCTCAACCGCATCAACCGCGCTATCGCGCTCGATGAAGTTCACATGTTCACTAACACCCTGGTGGGACAGTTCCGGTATGGCGTGACCGCGCAGGAGTTCCCCGAACGCCGGGTCAACGCGCCGTTCGACCTCACCTCGCTCGGGTTCTCGCCGGCGCTTGCGGCGCTGTTTCCCAAGGACTTGACCGCCATACCCAATATCAGCGCGGGTTCGCTCAGCGCGTTGAGCGGGTCGGAATCCGGCGACGGCACAGCCACCTCTCTGGTGCACACGGCTACCGGCAACTTCACGTGGATGAAAGGCAACCACACACTGCACTTCGGCCCCGACTTCCGTGTCTACCGCGTCTTCAGCAGCCGCCATTCGGGCGACGATGCTCCGATCCTCAGCTTCAGCGCGCTGTGGGGCACGGGACCGCTCGACAATTCGCCGGCCCCGACCGTCGGCGGCGAACTGACTTCGCTGCTGCTCGGCATCCCCAACGGCAACGCCACGCGCAGCGGCAGCATCGCCCAGCAGGATATCTATTTCGGCTTCTACGTCCAGGACGACTGGAAGATCAGCCGGAAGCTCACCATCAATCTGGGCCTGCGGACGGAGTACGACACCGCTCTGACGGAGCGCTTCAACCGCTCCGTGACCACGTTCCTGGGCAATGTGGCCAGCCCGATCTCGGCCCAGGCAATCGCCAACTACGCCAAGAATCCGATTCCGGAGATTGCTCCCGCGGATTTCAAAGTGAATGGCGGGCTCACCTTCGCGGGCGTCAACGGCGCATCGCGGAACCTGTGGAACGGCAATGGGATTATGTGGATGCCGCGCATCGGTCTGGCCTACCAACTGGACCAGAAGACCGTGATACGTTCCGGGTACGGAATGTTCTACGGCAATATCGGGGCGTTCGCATCCACGAGCAACCTGGCGGGGTTCAGCCAGTCCACGCCGATCTCGCCTTCGCCCGACAACGGCCTCACCTTCCCGGTAAAGCTGGCGAACCCGCTGCCAAACGGCCTGATCGCGCCGCTGGGCGCCGCCGGCGGACTCTCCACCAACCTCGGCCAGAACATCAGCTACTTTGCGACGGACCGGAAGCCGTCGTACGCGCAGCGCTGGTCGATCGGCGTTCAACGGCAGTTGCCGTGGAACTTCGTAGTCGAGGCATCTTACGTGGGCAATCGTTCCACCCACTTGCCGGTGAGCCGCAACATCAACTTTATCCCGGCGAAGTACCTCAGCACCGCGCCGTTCCGCGACACCGCCACCATCAACTACCTGGGCGCGCAGTTCCCGAGCCCGTTTTACGGATTGAATCCGCAATACACCAGCACCACCATGGCCCGCAGCTCGCTGCTGCTGCCGTATCCGCAGTTCGGTAACATCACCTACCTCGACCCGGTGGGCTACTCCTGGTATCACTCACTGCAATCGCAGGCGGAGAAGCGGTTCGCCAAGGGCTTCACGCTGCTCGTGTCGTACACCTGGTCGCGCGCCATGGATGCCACCACGTTCCTGAACGCGCAGGACCCCAGGCCGTACGAGACGCTCTCATCGATCGACCGCGCGCACCGCGTGACCGGCAGCGGCATCTGGGAGCTGCCCTTCGGCCGCGGCCGGCACTGGGGCAATCAGATGTCCCGCGCCCTCGACCTGTTCCTGGGCGGCTGGCAATTGAGCGGCGCCTTCCAGCGCCAGAGCGGCCAGCCCATCGACTGGGGACAGATGATCATCATCGGCGACTCCACCAAGCTGGCCCTGGCCTCCGACCAGCGCAATGCGGACCGCTGGTTCAACACCGCCATCTTCGACCGCGCGTCCGGCGACCAGTTGGCCAGCAACATCCGAACCTTCCCGCTGCGCTTCAGCAACGTGCGCTTCGATTCGCAGCGGCGCCTGGACTTCTCGCTGAACAAGATGTTCACCATCACCGAGCGGTTCAAGATGCGTTTCCGCGGCGATACGTTCAACGCCCTCAACACGCCGGTTCTCCAGGGACCGAACACCACGGCTACCAGCTCCGCCTTCGGCACGGTGAGCGGGCAGGAATCGCCACGTTCGTTCCAATTCTCGCTGAATCTGCAGTTTTAGGCTCTCTAATGGGGCAGGCCTCCGGGCCTGCCCGCAACCTTCAGAAGCTTCCGCGCCGAATACGTCACCACCGCGAAGAAAGCCAGAAAACTGATCGCTACCACGGTCACTCGCCGCTCGCGTGAAAGTTGCAGAGCTGTGGTCCGGGCAAAATCCAGCGAGACATGCAGGCGGACCACCGCGGCGTGCTCCTTGTCCGCGCGATTGTCCACCAGGATCGCGTAGCTGTCGCGGTTGGGCACCCGGTAGGCGAAGGCGCCCGCCCTGCCGCGCGGCGTGGCCGTGATCAGCTCCTTCTCCTGCAGATTGTCCAGGTCGTCGCGGGTAATCAGCGCAATGCGCACCTTCTCGGACCCGGACATCACCGCGTAGTTCGCGATCACCTCCGCCGGCTGCTGCCGCAGGTCCACTTCGATCCACTTCCAATCGCCGGCCGGAATCTGGTAGTCTTCGTCTGCCAGGTCTACGCGGGTGGTCGCCGCCAGCAGCAGCATGCACGCAAACGCGATCACAAGCCCAGTATGTCACAGCTGCCCCACCCCCTTCCCGGCTGTGAGGCGAACTATGATAAAGCTTGTGCCGCGCTCAAGAGCCGGTTTCGGGCGCCCGCGGCCAAGAGCCTGCAAGGCATCAAGAACGAGTACCACGAAATCCAGTGAACCTTCTCATACCGAACCTCGGATCGACTTCGCTCAAGTATCAGATTCTGGAAATGCCCTCGGAAAGGGCGCTGGCCAAGGGACGCCTGGAACGCGTCACCAACTATCGCGACGCCATCGCGACAATCTCCACCAGCGGCACGCCCATCGACGCCGTGGCGCTCAAAGCCGTACATGCCGGTCCGGACTATCGCGGCACGTTCATCGTGGACGAAGGCGTGCTAGCCGCACTGCGCCAGTTTCTGCCCGCCGCACCCGCGCACAATGCCATCTACCTGACCGCGATCGAAGCTTTCCAGCAGACCATGCCCGGAGTACCGATCGTGGCCGCCTTTGAACCGGAGTTCCATGCCACCATGCCGGAGTATGCGCGGCTTTACGGCGTGCCTGCCCAATGGGAGGAGGAAGGCGTCGTCAAGTATGGATTCCACGGAGCGTCGCACCAATACATCGCCGAGCGCGTGGCGGCCATGCTGGGACGCCAGCCGAAACTCGTGAGCTGCCACCTCGGCGGCAGTTCGTCGATGTGCGCCATCGATCGCGGGCGCTCCATTGACACCACCATGGGATTCTCGCCTCAATCCGGCCTGGAGAACGCCACCCGCCACGGCGACCTCGATGTGTTCGCCGTGCTCTACATGATGGAGCGTCACAACTGGACCTGCGACGAGGTACGACGCCAGTTGGCGAAGGGCGGCGGTCTGGCGGGTCTTTCCAGCGTCGAAGGCGGAGACGTGCGTGACCTCGAAGCCGCCGGCACCGAGCGTGCCGCGTTGGCGCTGGAAGTCTTCGTCAATCAGGTCCGGAAGACCATCGGAGCCTACGCAGCCGCCATGGCCGGCCTCGAGGCTATCGCATTCACAGGCGGAATCGGCGAGAATTCTGCGCGTTTGCGCAAGCACTGCTGCGCCGGCCTCGAGTTTCTCGGCGTCCGTATTGATCCGGCAAGAAACGAGGAAGGCACAGGCGACCGCATTGTGTCGCCGGAAGGCGCACCCGTGACGGTCTTGGCTCTTGCCACGAATGAGGAATTAATTGTGGCGCGGCGTGCGTGGCGCTGCTTGTGTAGGACCGGCCTCAGCCGGTCCTAGCCTTACCCGTCGCGCCGCTTCAGAGTGGGACGCTCGTCCTCGTCGGTCTTCGGCTTGGTGCCGTCATCGTTCGGATCTACCGGGCCCGTGCCGCTGCCCGGCGCGCGCCGTAGCCGCGGACGGTTCGGATCTTCCTTCTGGTCGAGCTTGCGGCGATTGTGCAGCATCGCCAGGCGACTCTTCACGTCGTTGAATTCGCTGGTGTTGACGACGTACTCCGGCTTCGCCTCCAGAATCTTCTGAATTTCGCTCTGCGCTGCCTTAATCCGGCTCGGGGTCGGCGGATGGCTGGAGAACACCTTAGAGAGCGTACCCGGCTTCTTCATTTCCATCGATTGGATCTTTTCGAAGAAGTCCACGAAAGCGGTCGGATCGTATCCCGACTTGTAGAGGTATTGCAAGCCAAGGTAATCCGCCTCGGCTTCCATCGATTGGGAGAATTTCAGGAACCCCAGCGGAATCGCCAGGCTCAGGCCCTGCCGGATCGCGTAACCCGTCCAGCCTCCCATGAAGATCAGCGGAATGCTGGCGATGTTGACCAATTCGCCCTTGGTCGCCTGCTTCGTGCCGTGGCGCGCAGCCACATGCGCGATTTCATGCGCCATCACGCCCGCCAGTTCGGCTTCGGACTCGGCTTTCAGCATGAGGCCGGAGTTTACAAAGAAGAATCCGCCGGGAAGCGCGAAGGCATTCACTTCTTCGGAATCCAGCACCTTGATCGTGAACGGAACCTTGGCGTCGGAATTTCGGACAAGGTTCTGGCCGACACGGTTCACGTATTCCGCGATCACCGGATCGTCGATGATCTTCGCCTGGCGCTCCACCTCCTGCGCCAACTGCTTGCCGAGGGCGATTTCCTTCTCCAACGAGTAGAAGTTAACGCCCTTCCCCACGTCCCGATTGCCGATTTCGTCGGGATTGTCCTTGGCTTTCTTCTTGCTGTTGGTGGTAGTGCTAGTGCTGCCACTGCTGCTGCTGTCCTGTGCGAACGCACAGACGCTTAGAACGGCGAATGCGGCTAGAATAGCCACGGACACGTGCCAGCGTTTTCGCATCGTCCGAACCCCTTAGGTACACTATACGCCCAAACGGGCATCTCTGGGTACCCATAGTATTAATGCACTCGCGGTATTTCCGGTTTCTTAACTTTTCGCCGGGCCCTCAATACAGGCCCAGGCTGATCACGCGTCCCCTGGCGTCCACCAGCACATCGATGCGCCGGTTCAGGTAAGAGTAAAATGTGCGGCCCTGCTGGGCGTCCGCCTCGGACACCTCGCCGTTCCAGCGCTTCCGGCAATCCTGCCACGTCATCTGCCTGGGGTAGGCGAACACCGTACGAAGGGTGCCGGACGTTTGATCGAAATCGAGCTCCAGCTCGCGATAGTGGGAAGTGGGGTCGGCAAACGCGAAAATCTTTCCGTTAACCGCTTTCTTTTCATCGAATGCCGCCCGCGAGCGAAGCGGCTTGCCGAGCAGTTGCTCGGCATCTTCCTCGGTCCATTCGCCAATCAGCTTCTGGCAGAAGAGTGCAGCATCCTTTTGCAGTTCCGGCGGCAGAAATGCCTTCCGGCTCGGCTCAGTGGGCGCGGCAGGCTTGGGTGCCGGTGTACTGACCGGCTCCGAAGCCGGGGCCGCAGCCTTCGCCGCCGGCGGAGCCTCCGGCTTCTCGGGAGGCGGAGACGGCGGTTTGGCGACCTTGGGTGGACCCGGAAGGGTCACAATCGCGGAGTCCGGCGATTCTTCCCGCTTCAGAACGGGAGCCTGGCCGTCTGCTCCCGGAATGACCAGCGACGCACCTCCCAGAAACACAATCAGCCGGAAATAACTCATAGGACTGCCTCGAGTCATTCTCCAGGCTAGCCGAACGCCCGGTAACGTTTTGCCTTGGATTTGGTCAGCAGCGCGTCTGCTGACCGAAGTTAAGCCGGCCGGCCGGGTGTATCATGGTCCCCGATCCCACTATGCGCAACCTCGTCTTTTTGGTGCTTCTTCCCTCGCTGGCGGCCGCCCAGGGCCGGCGCGGACCATCCGCTGAACCGGCAGCCGCGCAGGCCCCTCAGACCTCCGGCCGCGACTTCGTCCGCGAGAACTACACCAAGTTCGAATACCGGATCCCGATGCGCGACGGCGTGAAGCTATTTACCTCCGTCTACATCCCGAAGGACGTCTTCACCGACGGCCGCAACTATCCCATCATGATGCAGCGCACCGGCTACAACGTCGCCCCCTACGGCATCGAGCAGTACCGCGCCGCCCTCGGGCCATCCAACCTCTTCGCGCGCGAGAAGTTCATCTTCGCGTATCAGGACATCCGCGGCCGCTTCATGAGCGAAGGCGACTACGTGGTGATCCGCCCGCACAAACCAGTCAAGAACGGCCCCAAGGATACCGACGAAAGCACCGATACCTACGACACCGTCGAATGGCTGATCCACAACGTCCCCGGCAACACCGGTAAGGTCGGCATGTGGGGGATTTCCCAACCCGGCTTTTACGCCACCGCCGGCATGATCGACGCGCATCCCGCACTGGTGGCCGTCTCCCCCCAGGCACCTGTAACCGACTACTACATGGGCGACGATTCCTACCACAACGGCGCCTTCATGCTGGCCCACCGCTTCAATTTCTACCAGGGCTTCCGCGTGCGCGAGGTCAACGAGCCGCACTTGCCGCCCGCGCCGACCCCGTTCTCATTCGGCACGCCCGACGGGTACGAGTTCTATCTCGAACTGGGCTCCCTGGCCAACGCCGACGAGAAGTACTTCAAACACAAGCAGCCGTTGTGGAATCTGAATATCGACCACACCACTTACGACGAGGTCTGGCAATCGCGCGCCATCTGGAAATACCTCAAGAACATCAAGCCGGCGGTGATGCTGGTGGGGGGCTGGTACGATACCGAAGACCCACAGGGCCTGCTCCGCCAGCATCAGTTCATGAAGGAGAACGGGCCGCCGCCGGTGAACATGCTGGTCATGGGACCGTGGAATCACGGCGGCTTCGCCCGCGGCGACGGCGACCGGCTGGGCAACGTCAATTTCGGATCCAAAACCGCGGCCTACTATCGCGAGCGCATCGAACTGCCGTTCTTCCTCTACTATTTGAAAGGCCACGGCGACGGCAAGTTTCCGCAGGCCTACGTCTTCCAAACCGGCCTGAACCAGTGGCGCAAGTTCGATTCCTGGCCGCCCGTCGCGACCAAACCCGCCACCATCTGGCTGGACGCCAAGGGCCGGATCGCCTGGCAGCAACCCGCGGACTCCGGCTTCGACGAGTACCTCTCCGATCCCAATAAGCCGGTGCCCTATATCGGCATGCTCGCCACGCGTGTGCTCAACAGTTACATGACCGAGGACCAGCGTTTCGCCGCCGCGAGGCCCGACGTGCTGGTGTATCGCACCGAGCCGCTCGACCACGACGTCAGCATTTTCGGTCCAATCCACATCGACCTGAAGGTCTCCACCACCGGGACCGACTCCGATTTCGACGTCAAGATCATCGACGTGTATCCCAACGATACGCCGGACTACAATGCCCCGGCGCCGGTGCCCGCAGCGCCCGGCGCCCCCGTGGCAGTCCCGGCCGTCTCGACTGTCGGCGGCTACCAGCAACTGGTCCGCGGCGAGCCCTTCCGTGGCAAGTTTCGCAAGAGCTTCGAAAAGCCGGTGCCGTTCGAGCCCGGCAAGCCCGACCGCATCACCTTCGACATGCCGGATATCGCGCACACCTGGCGCGCCGGCCATCGCATCATGGTCCAGATCCAGAGCACCTGGTTCCCGCTGACCGATCGCAATCCGCAGAAGTTCATGGAGATTCCCAAGGCGCTCTCGACGGATTTCGTCAAGGCCACCGAGCACGTGTATTTCGGCGGAGCGGAGGGGTCGAAGATTTCGTTTCGGGTGGAGTAGGCGTCTACCGCGCCGCCATCGCCTGATCCTCCGCGGCGGGCAAGCTCGAGCCGAACTGATAGTGCAGAATCACTTCGCCGGGCACGGCCTCGTCTCCTTCGCGCGCCGGGACAAAGTCGCACTTTCGCGCCGAGAATATGGCCGCCGCCGCAAAATCCCGGTCCGCGACGGTCACTTTCGAAAGCACTTCCGAGTAGTCCACTTTGCCGGCGGAATTGACGTACACTTTGACGTCGATGTTGACGTCACGAGCGGCACCTCCGGTCGGAGGTTTGGGAAGGGCCAGCGTCCCGAGCGGCGCAGGAGGAACGTAGTCCTCATGCTTGTGGCGTCTCCCAACTAGGGGAACACGGCGGGAGAAGTGCGCCACGGGTTCGACCCTTACCCGCACCGAGGCAACGCCTGTGGCAGGATAGCTCGGTGTTTCGGCCGGCACCACCGGGTGCAGAAACGCGTCGCCGGCAGGAAGCGACGGCGCCACCATCGGCGTGGGCGGGGGATCCGGAATCGCCGCCGGCTGCGCAGAAACAGGCTCGGTCCAGTTGAAGGCGCGCACCCGCGGACGCGAAGGGGCTTCTGTCCGACTCACGCGTACCACCTCCGGCGAAGGCAGAATCTGGGGAAAGACCGGAGAGGCCGCGGCAGCGGGCGCTGCTACCGTCGCTGGCTGGAAGGGTCCTCCAATTGACCGCACGGATTCACTCGCCGACCCACCCGGAACCATCAACTGGAGGCGGAAATTAACATCGCTGCTGCGGGGCCAATACGCGATACTTCCGTCGGCCAACTGGTGCGAGTCGAGCTCCACTCGTTGTTCGGCATTACCGTCCTCAATCCACAAGATCGCTTTCGAGGCTCGGACCGAAGCCTGATGATCCCAAGACAGCCGCAGTCCGTTGCCAATGCTGCTCACACTTAATGCGAGTGGCGGGGGAGGCGTCGGATGCGAGGACCCGGCATTCTGTTTCCAGGCCCCCAGCCAAATCGCGGCAACCAGCGCGACGACCACGACTCCGCCCCCGCCGAGCCAGACCCGCTTCGGAATTACTGTTGCATTCAGCTCCGGCTTCGGCTTTTGGACCATCTGTACGGCGGCAGGCGGGAGCGTTGCCGCGGCTGCCGGTGGCGCCGGCTTGCGAACCGCCTGTGCGGCAGCCGGCGGGAACGCTGCTGCCGCCGGCGGCGCGGAAATCTCATGCGGCGGCAGGGGAATATCGGGGCTGAACGTGAATTGAGCGTACGGGACGTCGGATAGGATCTTGCCGCCTTCCCGGATGACGAACCCGCCCGTGGAAGGACCGCCTTCGTTGGACTTGACGAGCAAAAACACGTCGGACGATTTCCGGAAGTACCTGGAGAACAGCAACTCGTCCTCCATGGTGATTCCGAAACCGCTGCGTGTATGGCTGCGATAGAACCCCACTACCGACGGCTTCCGCGACGACGTGCCGCGCACGGCGATCCGGGCCTCCAGCAGTTGGCGATCCGCTTCGGAGAGCAGGTAGGACGGTCCCGCTGCATGCTCGGATTCGACGGCTTCAAAATCCTGCACGTCGACAATGACCCGGTTTCCTTCTTCTTTTTTCGTCCCGATCAGGAGTCCGCCGGTTTCCAGTCCGCGCCGGGGCAGCGCTTTGAAACCTTCCCGCACCGCCATCCCGAGCCGGGATATCACGTCGATGCTGAGGCGGACGGCAACCGGCTTGCCCTCGACCTCCCACACCATCTGCCCGTCGCGAATCGTGGTCGCTATGGTGGCAACATCGCCCATAGGGTCCCTGGATTTCAATTCTACGGCCCGGGATCAGGATTTTACCGCGTAATTTGAGTTCCGGGCAGCGGAAATCGTCCTGCGCCGCACGTCCTCCTCAAGCTGTCGGCACAGCTTATGACACTTGAGCACATGCTTGTCTTAATTCATACTGATGAAACAGTATGGGAAAGCACGCCGCATCCAGGAAGTCTCGGGCGGGCCCGGCGCCGAACCGGCCGCGTCCCGCCATGCAGGACATCTGGATCGGTGCCGGCCTGTTCGCCACCGTATTGCTGGTATATGCACAGGTCCGGCACTTCGAGTTCATCACCCTCGACGATCTCAGCTCCGAATGGGTCTTGGGTCCGATGACCCGGCGCGGCATCACGCTGCCCGGCCTGTGGTGGGCGCTGACGTCAGGCGCCGAAAACTGGTGGTTTCCACTGACCCGGTTCTCGCACATGCTGGATTGTGAGCTGTTCGGCCTGAACAGCGGTGCGCACCACTTTACCAGCGTCCTGCTGCATGCCGTTTCGACGGTCGTACTGTTCGCCTTTTTCCGGCGCGCCACCGGAGATCTCTGGCCGAGCGCCTTCGTGGCATTCGTATTCGCGATGCACCCGCTCCACGTCGAATCGGTCGCCTGGGTGGCGGAGAGAAAAGACGTCCTCTGCGCGTTCTTCTGGATGTGGACCTTGTGGTTCTACTTGCGATACGTGCAGCGCCCCGACCGGCGACGCTATGCCGTAGTAGCTCTGTTCCTCTGCCTGAGCCTCATGTCGAAGAGCATGGCCGTATCGCTGCCTTGTGTGCTGGTGCTGGCGGACTTCTGGCCGCTGCGCCGGCCAATCTCGATCGCCGCCTCGATTCGGGAGAAGCTCCCGCTGTTCGCTCTGGCGGCCGCGGCCGGTGTGATCACGATCATTTGCGCGCATCAGGGCGGCGCGGGGGTTGCCACTTTCCCGCTGGCCATGCGATTGGAGAACGCCCTGATTCGCTATGTGCTCTATGTGGCGAAGACGTTCTGGCCGGCAAACCTGGCCGTGTACTATCCGTACCCCGCCTCGATTCCCGCCTGGCAGCCCCTGATGTGCGCGGTGGTGCTCGCCGGGATGACCGTCGCGGCCCTGCTCCTGCGCAAGCATCGCTATCTTCCTGCCGGTTGGCTTTGGTATTTGGGCACCATGGCGCTGGTGATTGGGGTGGTGCAATCCGGTTGGCAGGCGTGGGCCGACCGCTACATGTACATCCCGATGATCGGGATATCCGTGATGCTCGCCTGGGGGATAGCCGAGGCGTCACGCTGCTGGCCCCGAACCAGAACGCCCGTCACCGTGATTGGAGTAGGGGCCTGCCTCGCGATGGCCGCTGCCGCCTACAACCAGCTTGCGTACTGGCAGAACACGGAGACGCTGTTCGCTCGCGCCCTGGCGGTGACCGACCGCAACTACATGGCGCACAACTCACTCGGCGCGTATCTCTTGGATCGTCCCGGGCGCTTGCCGGAGGCAATCGGTCATTTCGAACAAGCCATCCGGATTGATCCGCGCAATGCGGTAGCCCAGAACGACCTGGGGCTCGCCTTACTCCGCATGGATCGCCTCCCTGAAGCCCGTGAGCACCTGGAAACGGCCGTTCGTCTCAAGCCCGATTCCTTTGAATCGCACAACAATCTCGCTGCGGCCCTGTTGCGCACGCCCGGACGCATGGATGACGCGCTGGCCGAGTTTCAGGCCGCGGTCCGCATCCGGCCGGATTCCGCCGAAGCGCATTACAATCTGGGCGCCATGCTCTCGAAGATGCCGGGCCGCATGCCGGAAGCCGTTCAGCATCTCCAGGCTGCCCTGCAAATCAATCCCGACTTTGACACCCACTACGCCCTGGCCGTGGCGCTACTGCAAATTCCGGGGCGCACGGCAGAGGCGCGAGTTCAACTTCAGGCGGCCTTGCGTCTGAAGCCGGATTCGCAGGAGGCGCGCCAATTGCTGCGGCAGATCGCCGCGCCCTAGCGGCTTTCAATTGCGAGCGCCGCTCCGCCCAGACCTTCCGCCGAGGCCGAAACGGTGATTGCCCGCCGGCGGTCGCCCGAATTACGGCGAGGCACTCGCCTTCCCAAGCCGAGCGCGCGGTTCGCTGGAACGGTTCGTGGCTCAGGGCCGCGATAGCGCCCGGCCCGCTGAGCGAGAACGCGATGCTCTGAGAAGCCGACGGCACCGCCACGTCGTGATCGTCCACCACCCTAGCGGTCACGTACGCGACGTCGTCCCCCGAGGACACGATTAGCGGCCGGTCCGTGGAGAGCGAGACCTTCGACGCCACGGAGGCGGTGCGCAGCTCGTGCCGCGACGCGACCTGGCCGCCATTGCGGCACAGCGCCTGAATCGTCCCGGGCTCCCAGTCCCCGCGCCAGGTGCGCGGGGAGGCGTCCACGGCCAGCGTCTTTGTCCCGAGCGATTTCCTGTTCCAGACCAGTTCCACCTCGGCGCAATTGCTGTAGATCTCGACGTTCTCTTCGTGCGGCAGGCGGACGTCGAAATCGACGGTCTCGCGCGTCGACGCGAACATCGCCGGCGCCAGCGCGACCAGCGCCAGTAGCCTCATTGCGCCTTGGCCACCTCCACGGCGAACGCGTACGTGTCGCCGAACATATTCGAGCGGAACACCACCCACTTCGCATCCGGAGTGAAGCTCACGTTCGGCTCCAGCCGGTAGTTGTGCTTCGCCATGTTGACCAGCTTCTCCGCATGGAACACGCCCGGCTGGACGAATCCCGGTTCGTTGATGCCCTTGGCCGCGAAAAGCTCCGGCCGGAAGAGATAGACCCACTGCCCGTTTTCGGCTTTCGCAACTTGCCCCGGGTCGCCGCCGTCGCCGCAGAAAAGCGTGCCGTCGGGCGTCACGTTGAAATGAATCGACCACTCGTCGCGCTGCAGGTGATACCAGGTGCGCGTGCCGTTCTCGACGTTATATCCCGCCAGCCAGAAGTCCTCGCCGCGCGGCGTCTGCAGGTCGTACCAGATGGTCTTGCCGTCGTGGCTCCAGAATTCGTGTCCGAAGATTTCCATCGACATCGTGCGGTTGTGGACCTTAGTGATCTGCGAGCCGTCGGTGCGGATGGTCCAGATGCGGTCGACTTTGTGCCATGGTCCCTCGTGGCAGAACATGAGCAGGGTGGGATCGGTGGGCGAGAACTCCAGGTGATTCAGCCAGTCGGTCGCGCGGTGAATGACCTTGACTTCGCCGGTCCTGGCGTTGAGCGTGAACATCGCCATGGGCAGTCGGGCCGCCAGCCGCTGCTCCATCATCTGCCCCTTGTTGAGCGGCTGCAGCAGATTCTGCTGCTGATTGGTGTTCTGCGCCTGTGCCTGCTGCCCGGCGCGCTGGTTGTAGTCGACCCCATCGCCTTCGATGTAAGTGCCCGCGAGCAGCGTCTCGTCGGCATTGACCGTCGCGATCGATCCCCGTCTCGGCAGTTTGCCGATGGTCCGCGTGGCCAGCGTGTCGACGTCCGTGGCCAATACGTCATCGCCGCGGATGTAGTACACGTTTTGCGTCTTGTGGCCGGTGACGATGATGCGCGCGCGTCCCGGCACCACGACTTTGGTAGCTTTGGTTGCCAGGTCGAGCACGTGGATCCCCTGCGGCGACGTGTAGACCATCTTTTTGCCGTCGGCGGTATATCCGTTCTGGTTGAAGTACAGGCTGGCGCTGTTGGGCTCGTCGGTGAGCCGCACCACGCGGTGGCCGGTGTCGGGTTCGATCCAGGTTTTCGGCGGCGGGTCGCCGGCGAAGAGCAGGCAGGCCGTGAGCGCAGAGAGACAAATTGGTCGAAGCATCGCTACCCTCATTCTGGTGCAGACCCCATAATGCTCACCGCGGGCCGGCGAGGTCAAACGGATTCAGGCAGCTGGGCGCCGTTTTGAGATGTGAAACGACGCCCGTGTTGAAGTGATAGCAGGCCGGAGGGTTGTCGGCGGGCGGGCCAACCGGGTGCGCCCGGATGTTCCACTGCTTCAAACCCGCCGGCGTCCGTGGGGCAGGTTTCCGACCTGCCCAGCCCGTAAACTGGTAACCATGACGCCCGCCATCCTGGTGCGAGATCTGCGCAAGTCGTACGGCCTGAAAGCCGCTGTAGACGGCGTCGATCTCGAAGTGCCGCGCGGCTCTTTCTTCGGATTCCTGGGACCTAACGGCGCGGGCAAGTCGACCACGATCCGCATGCTCACTGGCCTGATTCCGGCTGACAGCGGCACCATCGAAGTTCTCGGCTTCCGACTTCCCGATCAGGAGCTGGAAATCAAGAAGCGCATCGGTCTCGTGCCCGACGAGTCTCTGCTCTTTGACCGGCTTACCGGCCTCGAGTTTCTGGAATTCGTCGGCCGCATGTACGCGCTGGAGCGCTCCACGGCAATCGAGAGGGCACGCGGTCTTATGGACCTCTTCCAGCTCCAGGCCGACCGCAAGATCATCGGCGAGTACTCCAAAGGCATGCGCAAACGCGTCGCCATGGCGGCGTCTCTGATTCATCATCCCGAGCTTTTCCTGATGGACGAGCCATTCGAAGGCGTCGACGCCGTGGGCGCGCGACTCATGAAGGACATCCTCATCGACCAGGTGCAGCGCGGCGCCACCATTTTCCTCACCAGCCACGTGCTCGAGGTCGTCGAGCGCCTCTGCGACCGTGTGGCCATCATCAACCAGGGACGCATCGTGACCAGCGGCACTCTCGACGAATTGCGCTCGGGCGGTGAATCGCTGGAGGACGCCTTTGTGCGCGTGGTCGGGGCCGGGCAGGCGGTCGGCCGGCTGGAGTGGCTGTGATCGCGGCGATTCTGCGCGCCCAGTGGCTCAGCATGCGGCTCGGCGGAAGCCGCGGAGGCGTCTTCAGCCTGATCACCGGCCTCCTCTGGTACGGAATGTGGACCTTCGTGTCCTGGCTCGCCTTTCACGAGGCGCGCGAGGCGCCGGCGGATGCGCTCTCCGAGTACCTCCCCGTCGCGTTCCTCGGCGTCTGGATCTACTGGCAGGTGATGCCGGTGCTCACGGCAAGTCTGGGCAGCTCGCTGGACATGCGCAAGCTTTTGATCTATCCCGTGCCCCACGATCGCCTCTTCCGCGTGGAGATCCTGCTGCGCGCTGCCACGGGCGCGGAGATGATCATGGTGGTCTGCGCCGGCACCGCGGGACTGACTGCCAATTCCGCGGCGGGACGTTGGCGTGCCGTGCCTCCGGCCCTGCTGTTTATCGCATTCAACCTTGTGCTGGCAAGCGGCGCGCGCAGTCTGCTGGAGCGGCTTCTTTCCAAACGCCGGTTGCGCGAATTGCTGGTTTTCGTGCTGTTCATGCTGTGGATGGTCCCGCGCCTGCTGTGGCTCACGGGACGCTGGCCGCAGGTGCGCGGTTGGGGCAGCGTGGTTCACGGCGTGGTCTGGCCCTGGAGCGCAGCGGCGCTGGTTGCGCTCGGGCACTCTTTCGCCGGCGGCCTGCTCTCCCTGGCATGCTGGACCGGTCTTGCCGCGTGGTTCGGCCGATCCCAATTCGAACGCAGCTTGCGCTACGACGCTATCGCCGCGCAGTCCACGCCGGTCACCAACGGCCCGACGCGCGCGCAGTCGCTTGCAGACGGGCTCTACCGGCTGCCCTCCCTGGTTCTGCGCGACCCGCTGGCCGCCATCGTCGAAAAGGAGCTGCGCTCGCTCGCACGCACACCGCGCTACCGTATGGTCTTTGTGATGGGATTCTCTTTCGGCTTGATGATCTGGCTGCCCCTGGTTCTGGGCAGGCGCGCCGAAGCTCATTCGACGATTTCCCACCACTTCCTGACGGTTGTCTGCGTCTACGCGCTCACGCTGCTCGGCCAGGTTTCGTATTGGAACTGTTTCGGCTTCGATCGTTCGGCAGCGCAGATTTACTACGCCGCGCCGCAGCCCATCCGCCTCACCCTGATCGGAAAGAACCTTGCCTCGATGGTCTTCGTTTACCTGGACGCATTCATCCTCACCGTGGTGGTGATGATCTTCCGAATCCGGCTGAGCGCCGGTCAACTTCTGGAGACGTTCCTGGTGCTGGCCGTGTGCTCGCTCTACATGCTGGCCATGGGCAACATCAGCAGCGTACAGTATCCCCGCGGCCTCAATCCCGAGCGCGTTTCGCAAGGCGGCGCGTCCACGCGCTTCCAAGCGCTGGCCTTCCTGCTGTACCCGCTTTCGCTGCTTCCGGTGTTTCTGGCCTACCTGGCGCGCTATGCGTTCTCCAGCGACCTGATCTTCTACATCGTGCTGACGATGGCGGCCCTGATCGGCGGCGCCGTCTACTGGATCGCGATGGACTCCGCGGTCGCCGCCGCCATCGGCCGCCGCGAGCAGATCATCTACGAGCTTTCGCACGCCGATGCCCCGATCGCAGCCGACTAAGCGCCTTCCCTACTGCTTGCTCTTCAGCACCTCCACCAGTTCCTTCACCGACGCCGCGCTCTTTTGCAGCTTCGCATGCTCATCGCCGGTGAGCTTCACCTCGTAGATCTTCTCGATTCCACTCGCGCCCAGTTTCACCGGCACGCCGACGAACAGACCGTTGATCCCGTACTCGCCCTCCAGGTAGGCGGCGCACGGTAATACCTTCTTCTTGTCCCTCAGGATCGACTCCGCCATCTCGACCGCCGCCGCAGACGGAGCGTAGTAGGCGCTTCCGGTCTTGAGGTACTTGACGATCTCCGCGCCGCCGTTGGCCGTGCGGTTCACGATGCGGTCGATGGTCTCCTGGTCCATCAATTCCGTCAGCGGAATGCCGCTGACGTTGCACAACCGGACCAGCGGAACCATGGTGTCGCCGTGGCCGCCCATCACCACGCCGACCACGTTCTCCACACTCACCCCCAGTTCCATGGCGATGAAGGTGCGGAAGCGCGCGCTGTCCAGCACGCCGGCCATGCCGATCACGCGGTTCTTCGGGAACTTGGAGATCCAGTACGCCGCCTGGCACATCGCGTCCAGCGGGTTGGTGACCACGATGATGATGCAGTTCGGCGAATGTTTCGCAACCTGCTCGGTAGCCGCCTTGATCACATCGTAGTTGGCCATCAGCAGGTCGTCGCGGCTCATTCCCGGCTTGCGCGGGAAACCCGCCGTGATGATGGCGATATCGGAGTTCTCGGTCGGCGCGTAATCGTTGGCGCCGGTCACCATGACGTCATAGCCCTGCACCGGTCCGGATTGGAGCAGATCCAGCCCCTTGCCCTGCGGAACACCCTCCACCACGTCCACCAGGACGACATCGGCGAGTTCCTTATCGGCAATACGCACCGCGCAATTTGCGCCCACATTCCCGGCGCCCACGACAGTAATCTTCTTTCGCAAGACAGACTCCTTAAGGTTGTGTGTTAACGCCCAGATTATAACTTGCGGCAGGCTGCCGGCCAGTCTTCACGCCAGACCCGAACGCGGAGCCCGCGTGGCGGTGTGGAGGCCAGCGGCGCGAAGGTCTCTCGGGGGTTGACTGGTAGCGGCCCTACCCCGCCTTCACGCGCTTCACAGCGAAGCCCTTCAGCTTCGGGTGGTCCTTGTCTACGATGCGTAGCTCGCCGGCATCCTCGGCGGTCAGCTTGAGCTCAAATGACAGCACATCGTCGTCATCGTCCTGAAATTCGAAGACGAGCTTATCGCCGTCCACGTGAGCGAAGAAGATCGGGGCCTCGTTGTCCCCGACCGGACGCACCTCCTGCAGGTCGCCCTCGTCGTTCAGGGTAAGGCCGCCGGCGTTCATCGTGCCCGAGATCTTCTCGCCAGCCTTCACCTTCAAGACCAGAAAAACCGTGTTTTTGAAGCTCGCCTGCCACGTGCCCGCGAACTTGTCCTGGCCCGCGGCAATGGCAAGACCAGTGATCAGCAGCAGGGTAGCGGCGACACGCATATCAGCTCTCCTCAGCATAACTCCTGCCACCTGGAAACCGCTGATATCCCGCCGCAAACCGCAACCCGACCTGTGCCGCGCCGCCACGCGCGTGGCCGATTTCTCACGCAGTCGGCAGGCCTGTGTCTGGTAAAATAGGGCGTAACCTCCCCACAAATTTGAAACCATGAAATTCGGCGTCATCGTGTTTCCCGGCAGCAATTGCGACCACGACGCATTCTTCGCGGTCAGCAACAACCTCGGGCAGCAGGCGGAATTCATCTGGCACGACTCGCACTCGCTCGGCGATATCGATGCCGTGATCCTGCCCGGCGGATTCTCCTACGGCGATTACCTCCGTTGCGGAGCCATCGCCAAGTTCTCGCCCGTGATGCAGGCCGTGAAGAAGTTCGCCGCCGATGGCGGGCTCGTGCTCGGCGTCTGCAACGGCTTCCAGATCCTCTGCGAGGCCGGCCTGCTTCCCGGAGCGCTCGTGCGCAATCGCGGCCTGAAGTTCATCTGCCGCGAACTGCGCCTGGCCGTCGCCACCGTCGACTCGCCGTTTACCAACGCCGCCGAACCCGGCCAGGTGCTGCGCGTTCCCATCGCCCACGGCGAGGGCTGCTATTACGCCGACGAGCGCACGCTCGACGAACTCGAAGCCGAAGACCGCGTGGCCTTCCGCTATCTCGACAACGCCAACGGCTCGCTGCGCGATATCGCCGGCATCCTGAGCCGCGAACGCAACGTGATGGGCATGATGCCCCACCCCGAACGCGCCGCCGATCCGCTGATGGGTTCGGTCGACGGGCTGGTGGTTTTTGAATCGATGCTGCACGCGGCGGTGAACGCATGAGCACCATCGCCATCACGCCGGAAGTGGTCGCGCAGCATCAGCTCACGCCCGAGGAATACGGGAAGATCGTCGCCATCCTCGGCCGCGAGCCCAGCTACACCGAGCTGGGCATCTTCAGCGTCATGTGGAGCGAGCACTGCTCCTACAAAAGCTCGCGGCTGCATCTGAAGAAACTCCCCACGAGCAGCAAGCTCGTGCTGCAAGGCCCTGGCGAGAATGCCGGTATCATCGACATTGGCTCGGGCTATGCGATCGCGTTCAAGATCGAATCGCATAATCATCCGAGTTTCATCGAACCGTTCCAGGGCGCGGCGACTGGCGTGGGCGGA
>DATJYW010000419.1:0-7266 GCA_035499435.1 Candidatus Acidiferrales bacterium
TCCGGACACCGGCGCCAACGGCGCCACCAAGACGCCGTTTCCCAACAACCAGATTCCTTCGAACCGCATCGATCCAATCTCCAAGAAATTCCTGAACTACTATGTCCCTTCCAACCTGCCCGGCCTGTCGAACAACTACACCCAGATGAACTCCTCCCCCAACAACCGCGATGCCTTCACCCTGCGCATGGATTTCGTCGAATCCGCCAAATCGCAGTGGAGCGGACGGTATAGCTGGGGCGACGAGAACCAGGCCTCCACAGGCATCAGCATCACCGGGAGCAAGATCCTCACCAATTACGAGCAGTATCTGGGCACCAACACGCGCACCATTTCCCCGTCCCTGGTGAACGAAGCCCGTTTCGGCTATTCGCGTCTCAGTAATTCGCTGGGTACCTATTCGGCGTACAACGTCGATTCCGTCACCGCCATCGGGATCCCGAACCTCCAACCCGGCGCTCCGGTCTCGTGGGGCGTTCCCTTCGCTTCCTTTGCCGGCGACGGCTTCGTCGCCATCGGCGATACGCAGGATGGCCCCTATTTCATCGACGACAACACCACCCAGGTGGTCGACAACGTGTCCTGGACTCGCGGCAAACACAGCCTGCGCTTCGGCTTCGAGTACAACCGCCAGAACTTCAATCAGATGGGCAACCAGTTCTCGCGCGGCCAGTTTGCGTTCCAGCCCAACGCGACTCAGAGTTCCAGCAAAACGGGAGGCGATGCCTTTGCCGAGTTCCTGCTCGGCGATATCTACCAGTCGATTGTGGCCGTGGCATTGGCCAACGCCAAGTTTCAGCGGAACGCCGAAGCGGCTTTTGTGGACGACACCTGGAAGGTGACACCGAAACTGACTCTCACTGTCGGCTTGCGCTACGAATTGACCCCGCCCTGGACCAACACCCTGAACAACCAGTTCACGGTGTTCATGCCGCAGATCCTGGCCGTCTCGAACGCCCCTGTGTCCACCACCCCGTACATGGTCCGTCAGGGCCAGTGCTCGGATCCGTACGCCGGCCCTCCCCCGCTGAATATCCGCTGGACCACCGTCAGCGCGCAGTGCAGCAATGGCTTGCTGCCGAATCAGCTGATGAAAACGTCCTATCGGGATTTTGCTCCGCGTGTCGGCATCGCGCTGTCGCCGGATTCCAAGACGGTGGTGCGCGCCGGATGGGGTGTCTTCTACAACCAGGAAATCGGCAATGCGTACTTTGACTTGGCCCGCAACATCGCCGGACGCGTCACCATCACTTCCAACGCCGGCACCCCCAGCATCTTCTGGAGCAACGCGGTCCCGCCCTCTGGCGGCGCCCTCGCCAATGTGCCATCTCCCTACGCCTATGCCATGTCCATCGACCACCACACCACCTATTCCATGCAGTATCTGATCAACGTTCAGCGGCAGTTGACCCCCAACTGGGCCGTTGAGGCCGGGTACCTGGGCGGTCAGAGCCGGCACTTGCAGGGCTTCCAGGATGCCAACCAGGCAATTCCGGGCACGGTCGGCAGCGCCACCTCGCGTCTGCCCTACCCCGGCTTTAGCAATATCCAGATGGTGCAGGATGGCGGCAACGGCAATTACAACTCTCTCAGCGTCAAGGGCACGCGGCGGTTCTACCAGGGCTTCAGCGTGATCGGGTCGTATACCTGGGCCAAATCCATCGACACCACCAGCGGAATCCGCAACCAGGGTTTCGACACCTTGTACCCGCAGAACAGCTATTGCCTCCTGACCTGCGAGCGCGGACTCTCCGCATTCGACACCAAACAGCGGTTCGTGACTTCCGTGCTCTACGACTTGCCGGTCGGCAAAGGCAAGTCGGTGAACATCACCAATCCGGTGGCGAACACCATCATCGGCGGCTGGCACATCGGCGGCATCGTGACCCTGCAGAGCGGCATGCCCGGAAATCTCACCATCGGCGGTGTGGATAACGCCAGCACCGCCGCCGGCGGCTATGACCGCCCCAACTCGACCGGTGTGAGTCCCTACATCGACAGCCCGACGCCCTCCAGATATTGGAGTCTTGGCGCCTTTACCGAAGCGCCGCCGGGACAGTTCGGCACCGTGGGGCGCAACGCAATCCGGGGTCCGGGAATCATCGGATTCGACGGCGAAGTCCACAAGGAATTTCGCATGCCGTACAAAGAGGGCCACCTGCTCCAGTTCCGCTTTGAGGCTTTCAACATTCTCAACCACCCGAACTGGAGTATGCCGAACCTGAACGTTCTGTCCGGGGCGGCGCAACCCGGATTGCCGAGTACGGCTGCCCATCAGAGTTTCGGCGTGGTTGCCGCGACATCCACGGCCATGCGCCAGATCCAATTGGGATTAAAGTATTCGTTCTGATCAGGAGGCATCATGAGAATCATCCCGTGCGCGCTGCTCGCTTGCGCGCTGTGCTGGGGACAGGCAAACGACGAATGCAAGCCGTCCTCGCTGAACATCCCGGGGGCGCCGTACCCCTGCGTCCATCCCGACCGCAGCGTCACCTTCCGCGTGTCGGCGCCGGATGCGCAGAAAGTGCAGGTCCGCCTGGGCGGCGCCCACGACATGACGCGCGACAAAGACGGCCTGTGGATGGTCACCATCCCGCCACAGGTCGTGGGCTTCCACTACTACAGCATCGTCGTCGATGGCGCCGTGATCGCCGACCCGGCCACCCGGACCTTCTTCGGCTCCGGCTGGGACAACAGCGGAATCGAGATTCCCGAGCCCGAACCGGATGCCGCCTACTACTCCGCCAAGGATGTGCCGCACGGACAGGTGAGCCAGCGCTGGTATTACTCCAAGGTCACCGGCAAGTGGCGCCGCTGCTACGTCTACACGCCGCCGGATTATGAGACCAACGCGCGCGCCCGCTACCCGGTTCTCTACCTGCTCCACGGCTGGGGCGAGAACGAGCAGGGCTGGCACACCCAGGGCCACGTGGACCTCATCATGGATAACCTGATCGCCGCCCAGAAGGCCAAACCCATGCTGATCGTCATGGACAACCTCAATGCGGTAAAACCGGGCGAGGATGCCAGCCTCTATGCGGCCCGGGGCATCATCGCCAGGGCGTCGATGGCGGACGTTGCGCCCGCTCCAACGCCGGGCGGTCGCGGTGCCGCCCCCGCCGGAGGCCGCGGCGGATTCCCCACCAACTGGGGCGGTGTCTTCACGGACATGATGTTCACCGATCTCATCCCCATGATCGAGCGCACCTATCGCGTCGCGCCCGGCCGCGAGAATCGCGCCATGGCCGGGCTCTCCATGGGCGGCATGCAATCGTTCCTGACCGTCCTCGGCAATCTCGATAAGTTCGCCTACCTCGGCGGCTTCAGCGGCAGCAGCGGCGGCCGCGGCGGCTTCGATCCCAAGACCTCCAGTAACGGAGTCTTCGCGGACGCGGCCGCGTTCAATAAGAAGATCAAGGTCCTCTTCCTCGGGATCGGCTCCGTCGAAGGCCCCGGCACCAAAACCTTCAGCGACCAGTTGACCCAGGCCGGAATCAAGAATGTCTATTTCGAATCGCCCGGCACCGCCCACGAATGGCTCACGTGGCGCCGCTGCCTCAACGATTTCGCTCCCCGTCTCTTCAAATAACCACGAACGAGTATGTCGAACAGATCCCTCCCGCTGGTCCTGCTCGCCGCAGCCTGGACCGCGAGCGCCGGCGCGCAGACCGGCGGCCCGCCGGAAAAGCACATCGCCGTCACCGTGGACGTCGCCAAGACCCGCCCGCCGATCTCACCTTATATATATGGGCAGTTCATCGAGCATATCGGCGACCTCGTCAACCGCAGTGTCTGGGCCGAGATGATCGACGACCGCAAGTTCTACTATCCCGTCAACTCCGATCCCGAACCCGCGGCGCCCGGCGCATCTCAAGGCCCGCCTCGCGGCCGCCGGCCCAACCGCTGGCGGCCCATCGGCCCCGACGCGTCCATCGTCATGGATCGCGACCACCCCTACGTCGGCGACTACACTCCCCTCATCCGGCTGGCCGGCGCCGAACCACGGGGCGTTCAGCAGGCCGGTATCGTGCTGCGCAAGTCCGGAGCATACTCCGGACGCGTCGTGCTCTCCGGCGAACCGGGCGCCGCGGTCCGCGTCAGCCTCGTTTGGGGCCCCGGTCCCGCCGATCGCCAGTCCGTTCCCATCAACGGTCTGCGCGCCGCCTACGCCACGTTCCCCTTGCAGTTCACCGCCGGTGCCGATACCGAAAATGGACGCATCGAAATCGCCGCCACCGGCGCCGGATCCTTCCACGTCGCAGCCGTCTCGCTCATGCCCGCCGACAATATCCGCGGCTTCCGCCGGGATACCACCGGCTTACTCAAACAGCTCCGCTCCGGCATGTACCGCTTCCCCGGCGGCAACTTTCTCTCCGCGCACGAGTGGCGCGACGCCATCGGCGACCCCGACCGCCGGCCTCCTCGCTGGGATCCGGTCTGGTCGGCCTTGCAGCCCAGCGACGTCGGCACCGACGAGTTTCTCGTCCTGTGCGACCTCCTCGGCGTCGACGCCTTCATCAGCGTCAATGCCGGTTTCGGCGATGCCCGTTCCGCCGCCGAGCTGGTCGAATACGTGAACGGAGCCCCCGGCACGCCCATGGGAAAGCTGCGCGCCGCCAACGGACATCCCGCTCCCTACAACGTCAAGTGGTGGGGCATCGGGAACGAGATGTACGGACCCTGGCAGTTCGGCTACATGGCGCTCAAGCAGTATGTCATCAAGCACAACATGTTCGCCAAAGCGATGCGCGCTGTGGACCCGTCCATCACCTTGCTCGCCACCGGCGCCACACCCGATGAGATGACCGTCAATAGCCTGTCGCTCGGCCTCACTGGCAAAGTCGTCGGCGATTACGGCTCCGACGCCGATTGGACCGGCGGCCTCATCGCCCACTGCCTCGACAACATCGACGTGATGTCGGAGCACTACTACAGCTACGACCGCCAGCGCTTCGATCTCACCCAGAACAAGCGCGTGCCCGTCGAGGAGCCCCTCGTCGATACCGTCTACCGGCCCGCCAACCGCGTGCGCGGCAAAGTCGAAGCCTACGAGGAGTACTCGCGGCGCTTCCCAGCTCTCCAGGCGAAGCACCTGCAGATCGCCATCGACGAGTGGGCGTTCACCCGCCTGCCCGCCAATCTGAAACAGACCTTGGCGAACGCCCTGGCCTTTCACGAGATGTTCCGCCACACCGATCTCATCCGCATGGCTGGCCACACCATGGGGACCTCCTCCATCGAGTTCAATGCCACGGAAGCCGCGCTCAATACCACCGGCCTCCTGTTTCAGCTCTATCGCGATCGTTTCGGCACGGTCCCCGTCGAAGTCGATGGCGACTCGCCCCCGCCCCCGCCCAAGTACCCGGTCGGCGGCGATCAGCCGAAGGTGAACGCAGGCAGCCCTACTTGGCCCGTGGACGTGAGTGCCGCGCTGACCGGCGACGGTAGGTTTCTCACGCTGGCCGTGATCAATCCGACGGAATCCGCTCAGAAGCTTGATCTCAAAATCAAGGGCGTCGATCTGCGCGGCAAGGGCCGGGTCTGGCGCCTGACCGGTCGCGGGCTGGAGGCGGCCGCCGGTCTGAGCCGCCACGAGGTTCAGGTTGTGGAATCGCCGGCGGGCGAAGTCCCCGCCACGCTCCAGTGCGCGCCCATCAGCATCGACCTTTACCAGTTTGAGAGGCGCTAGCTGGCCCCGGACTTGATACAGTGTTTCAGGCAGGAGGAGTTGATGCAACCACCGAATCGCAGAACTCTGCTGAAGAGCGCGCTGCTCCCGTTTGCGGGAATGGCGGCGCTGCCGTCCCTTTCGGCTGCCGTGGAGGATGCCACCACTCCCTACAACCGGCCCAAGCTCAAGATCACTGACATCCGCACGGCCGAAGTGCGTGTGCATGGTTACCAGGTCCACGTGCGCGTCTACACCGACCAGGGCATCGTCGGCCAGGGCGAATCGACCGACGCCGCCGCCGGCAACGTTCCGCTCATCCGGTCCTTCTCGCGCCTGCTCGTCGGCCAGGACCCGCTCAACATCGAGGCCGCCTTCGAGCGCATCCGCACCTCCGGCGTCTTCGCCGGCGCACAGGCCGGCCAGTACGTCACCGCCCTCACCGCCGTCGAAATCGCGCTCTGGGATATCGCGGGCAAAGCCCTCGGCCTGCCCGTCTACCAGTTGCTCGGCGGAAAGGTCCGCGACCGTGTGCGCGTCTACTGCGATTCCGGCGCCCGCGAAATGGTCCCCGGCGACGAGCAATCCAAGGCGCGCATCCGCCAGATCCAGGAGATGGGCTTCACCGCCGCCAAGATCGACATCGACGACGCCACCGACCCCGCGCGCTTCGACCGCGTGAACTGGACCGCCTCCAACGCCGAGGTCGATCACATGGTCGCCAAAGTCGCCTTCACGCGCGAGCTCTACCCCAAGCACTTCGACCTCGCCGTCGATATGCACGCGCGTTACGACGCCGGCACCGGCAAACGGGTCGCCAAAGAGCTCGAGCCCTTCAAGCTCATGTGGCTTGAAGAACCCGTCCCGGCGGAAAATATCGACGCCATGCGCGACGTGCGCGCCTCCACCAGCACGCCCATCTGCTGCGGCGAAAACATCTACATGCGCTGGGGCTTCCGCGAGATCCTCGAGAAGCGCGCCGCCGATATCATCATGCCCGATTTCCAGAAATGCGGCGGTTTGCTCGAAGCGCGCAAGATTGCCGACATGGCCCACGCCTATTACGTGCCCGTGGCTCCCCACGCCGTCACCTCGCCCATCGGCATGATGGCCACCGCCCACGTCTGCGCTGCCATCCCCAATTTCCTCGTCGAGGAATGGCACTGGATCGATTCGCTCGATCTCTGGCGCAATTGGGTCAAGGAAGGCGAAATCATTCAGAAAGGCTTCATCACTCCGCCCGAGCGGCCCGGCATCGGCGTCGAAATGAATGACGATGGCGCGCGCAAAGCGCAGGTGCCCGGCACGCCCTGGTTCGAGCCTGTGAAAAGAGGATAACCATGCGCCTCACCATATTCGTTTTCGCCGCGGTTTCCGCCTTCGCGCAGCCCGGAGTCCTGACTAAGGAGCTGCTCATCCAGTACACGCCGGATTGGAAAGGCGAGCGCTTCGCCGATGGCCGCCCCAAGGTCCCCGACGGCATCTTGAAGCGCATGAAATCCGTCACCCTCGAGGAAGCCTGGGCCCAGTTGCGCACCGCCGGATTCAACCATGAATACGAGGACGGCTGGTATTGCATCCATCCCGACAAGGTCCTG
>DATJYW010000420.1:0-4594 GCA_035499435.1 Candidatus Acidiferrales bacterium
CCGGAGCCTCCTGGCCACGGCAACACCGACCATCGAATCGGCGCAGCCGTAGTAGAGGAACCACTGGCCGCGGAACAGGACCAGTCCCTCGCCGAAGGTAGTGCCTGCCGCGTATTGGCCGGTCTTTTCGAACGGCAGCTCGGGCTGGAAGGCTGGGGCATCGGTGCGGTCCAGGAGCTTCGCGGGGTCTTCCGCGGCGAAGAGCGCCTCTCCCACGGCATAGGCGTTGGCGCCGATCGACGGATCGCCGCCGTCGGGAGCGTTCTTGCCGTTGTAGAGCACCAGGATTCCTTTGGACGTCAGGAGCGGCGGAGGCCCGGTTTCGGGAAACGAGCTATCGAAGCGCCCGGCGCGTTTCGCGAGCACCGCCACCGGCTCGCCGCGCTCGTCTTCAACGGGCGTCCAGTGAATCAAGTCGGTCGAAGCCGCGAGGCGGACCGTGCCTTCGCCCCAATACATCCAGTATTTGCCGCGGATTCTGGCGGCGATCGTGCGGCCGCCGGCGACCCGTGTCACAATCCCCGCAGATTTATAGGAGAGAGCCCCGTACTTGCCTTCGGTCCCCAGCGCGGGGCCATGCTTGGTCCAGTGCACCAGGTCTTTCGAGGTTGCAATCGCGGCATCGGTCTTGCGGCGATTCCACTGCGTGTATGTCAAGACGTAGGTGCCGTCCTCGCCTTCTACGATGCGCGGATCTTCGCAGCCGCCCGGCCATTCCCGCTCCTTTTGCGAGTCGTGGGCGGGGAACAGGACGGGCTGGGGCCGCCGCCGGAAGTGGATGCCGTCTTCGCTTTCGGCAAGACCGATCCGCGAGGTATGTAGTCCGATGCGCATTTCGCCGGTGTCGTCTTCGGCGCGGTACAGCACGTAGATCCGGCCATGGCGAACGATCGCCGCCGGATTGAAGGTGTGCAGCGCCTCCCAGCGGACTTCGTTGCCGCTGACCGGGTCCCGGAAGCGGGAATCGCGATTCGGCGCGATCACCGGCTGCTCGATCGGACGCCGGAAAGGTCCGATCTGCCAGCCCGGGATTTCGCCGGCGGATAAAGCCGCAGCCCAAGCGCATGCGGCCAGAAGCGGGAGTCTCCAGGATCGCCTCATATGGAGCACCGCTACTTCCAGTTCGGCACCAACGGTTTCCGCTGGTGCTTGAACGGCGCGTTCAGGAAGTCGAGAAACGGCGTCATCGCCCGGAAGCGGCCCAGGATCGCGGGGCGCAATTCGTTGGTCGTAGCCAATTCCGGCGGCAGCTCGATGTAGAAGAGGAACTGCTTGTAGCGCACCAGGTCCGCAGCCGGGTGATCCGCAGCGTATCCCTTGGGCGGGCGCGTCAACTGCTCGCCCTGCATCTCGCCGAGAAGCTCGCGAAGCTTACGGCCGCGAATCAGCTTGCGGAACTCGGCGGAATGCACGGCAAGATGACGCCGGATCGCCTGCAACGTTTCCGGGGCGGGCATGTACACGCCGCCGCCCACGGCTACCTCCTTGTGCGAGACGGCGAAGTAGAATCCCGCTTCTCCGTGCGCGTCCGCGGACTTGCGGTGGAAGCTGGCCGCGATGTGATCCTTGTAAGGCGTCTTGTCCTTGCTGAAGCGCGTGTCCCGGTAGATGCGGTAGATGGCTTTGTCGGGGTCGGTGACATATTCGGGCGCGAAACGCAGCATCTCGCGGTTGATCTCCATCACCAGCCGGCGCATCGGCTCTTTGAGCTGCGCCTCGAAGATGTGCTTGCGCGGCTGAAACCACTCGCGGCGGTTGTTGCGCACCAGCGAGCGGAAGAAATCGAGTCCTTCTTTCGGAAAGCCGGGGAACATGGATTGCGCCAAATGAGCCTCCTCTATAATTAGGGTAATGGCCAACGCGGAAGAGACGCGGCGGCGTCTCGCCGAGATACCTAATTTAACTGTTTCGCTGGGTACTCCGCTCTCCCGCTTCACGCGCTTTGCCATCGGCGGCCCGGCCGATGCGTTTGCCGAAACCTGCTCGGAAGAGGCATTCATGGCGGCGATGGAAGCGGCGCGTGCGGAAAGCATTCCGGTGATGGTGATCGGCGGCGGCACCAACCTGATCGTCTCGGACGACGGATTCCGCGGCCTGGTGATCCGCTTCCGCGCCGACCGCATGGCTTCCGAAGGCACGCGCATCTCGGTTGGAGCGGGCGCCGTGCTGCAGGACCTGGTGGACTTCGCCAACCGGCGCGGCTTGCGGGGCCTGGAAACCCTGGCGGGGATTCCCGGCTGGACCGGCGCCGCGATCTACGGCAATGCGGGCGCTTACGGGCACGCCATCAGCGAGCGCGTGGTGGAAGCGCGGTTCTTCGATGGAAAGTCGGTGCGCGTGTTCGACAACGCTGCGTGCGAGTTTCGGTACCGCGAGAGCATTTTCAAGGCGCACAAAGAGTGGATCATCTTTTCGGCCGGGCTCGCGCTGGATCCAGCCGATGCCGCGGAGCTGGAGCGGACGTCGGCGGAGATTCTGGCGGTGCGCAACCGGAAATTTCCACCGTCGATGAAATGCGCCGGGAGCATCTTCAAGAATTTCCTGTTGAAGGACCTGCCCGCCGATGTGGCCAGCATGGTGCCGGCGGCGGTAGTTCGCGAGGGCAAGGTGCCGGCGGCGTGGTTCCTGGAACAGGTGAGCGCGAAGGGGATGCGGCGCGGCGATATCCAGGTAGCGGACTACCACGCCAACCTGATCTACAATGCGGGCGAAGGCACGGCGCGCGACCTCTGCGCGGTGATTGCGGAGCTGAAGAGGCGCGTGCGCGATCGCTTCGCCATTGAAGTGGAAGAAGAGGTGCAATACGTGGGCTAGAGCATTGGCGTTGCTCGCGGCCCTGGCGGCGCCCGCGTTTGCCGATGACCTCCACAAAGCCATCCAGGCCGGCGATCTCGACCAGGTCAAGGCGGCGCTGGCGGCCGGGGCCGGAGTCAACGCGCCGGACGAGATGGGCGCCACTCCGCTGCACGACGCGGTGTGGGCCGGACAGCGAGAGATCGCGCTCTACCTGCTGGAGCACGGCGCCAACGTAAAGGCGCGGCACGCGGAGGGCGGATCTCAGCCGCTCGCCTATGCCTGCATCAAGAACGACCTGCCCATGGCGGAGTTGCTGGTGGAGCACGGCGCGGACGTTCGATCGAGCGACAACACGGGCCAGACGCCGCTGCACATCGCGGCGGCGCGAGGCTACCTCGCCCTGGCGGAATTCCTGATCGCCAAAGGCGCGGACGTCAACGTCCGCGACAAAAGCGGCGCATCTCCGTTGGACGAAGCGGCGTCGCGCGGCTATCGCGCGGTCGCCGAGCTGCTGATCGCGCACGGCGCACCAACCGACGAGGAGAATCCGCAAACCGGCTCGACTCCTCTCAATGAGGCGGCGCGCAAAGGCCACACCGACATCGTCGCGATGCTGCTGGCGCATGGCGCGGACCGTACCCGGCGGGATCGCGCGGGGCTCACACCCCTCGAGAACGCGTCGCGCGCACAGCACGCGTCGACGGTCGAAATCCTGGTGGCGCCCGGCGCCGCGGACGCCGGCGCGCTCCTGATCGACGCCGCTATAAAGAACCAGGCCGACATTGCCGATCTATTGATTGCCAAGGGCGTGGACGTGAACGCCCGCGACAAATCGGGCGCCACCGCGCTTCACCAGGCGGCCCTGAAAGGCTATGTTGCGTTCGCCAAGCTGCTCATGGAGCACGGAGCCGCCGTCGATGCCCGGGATGGGGACGGCGCGACGCCTCTGCATAATGCCGCTGTCAGCGGCCATCGCGATCTGGCAGCCCTGCTGCTGGATCACGGGGCGGATCGCGAGGCGCGCGACGGCGAATCCGGCGCCACTCCGCTCTACCATGCCGCTGCCTGGGGCCGGACGGCCGTGGTCGATTTGCTGCTGTCTCGCGGCGCCGAGATCAACGCCCGGAACAAGGCCGGCGCCAGCCCGCTTCAGGCGGCCGAAAAGAACGGTTTTACGGAAACCGCGCGGCTGCTGCGTCAGCACGGCGCTCAGTAGGGCCGCCGCCGCGGGAGTGGCGTGGTGAACTACGGAGTTCTGGTGACGCCCGGCGCACGCCGGCACCTGCACCTTCTGGCGCAGGCACTCAGGCCCCTGGCGAGGCGGCTGCAACGCCGGTTTCGCGAGCAGCTCGGGGAATACCCCTTCGACGGACTTCAGTGCCGTGCCTTGCTGGCGGTCACCGCCGTGGCTGCGGCCCGGTTGCGCACGCTCGACCAGTTTTTCGAACAGGTGGAGTACAACGGCCGGCGCCTGGCCAAGCTCAATCTGCCTCCGTCGGAAGTCATGCAGATCCTGAACCTGTTCGCCGGCGAGGTGCGAACAGTCCTGCAGGGCGCGCACGGCCCGGCCTGCGAGCAACTCCATCTGCTTACTGCGCTGGCGCTGAATCAGGCTTACTTCGAAGTACGCGAGGCCGAGGCACAGGCTTTCTACGGCCTGCACCGCGCCGAGACCGAGTCCGCCGGCATGGACGACCTGCTCGGGCGGCTGGTCCGAGTCCTTACCCGGACCTTTGGCGCACATTCCGGGCGCCTTCTGCTGCTCGATCAGCCTCCGGCCGGAAGGCTGGCTCGTCCG
>DATJYW010000421.1:0-3221 GCA_035499435.1 Candidatus Acidiferrales bacterium
GGCACGTACCGTTTCGTGTTCAGTCACCCTTCCTCAGAGCAGCCTATGCCGTTCTTTGGTAGGTATGTCGAAGTGACTCCGGGCTCCCGCCTCGTCTGGACGAATGACGAAGGTGATGAGGATGGGCCCGTCACCACCGTGACCTTCGAAGAAAGGGGGGGCCAGACGCTCGTCGTTATACACGAACTCTATCCCTCAAAAAAAGCCCTCGACAATGCAATGGCCTCTGGAAGTATAAGTTGGTCTGGCGAGCAGTTCGAGCAGTTGGACCAGCTTCTCGCCGCCCGGGGAGCGAGCGTGGAACGGTCATGAAGGCATCGATCTTCGCGTCGACTGCCCGGCTATGAGCAGGCGTCCAACTTCGTTTGGCTCGCCTGCGCCTGATTTCCATAATCGCGTGGTCGCAGGACTCACCCCTTTTGAAGCGCGGCGCATGACGCCCGCGTCGCAGATATGAGACGGCCCGTGATAACGCCGTAGCGTTCAGCGATCCGCTCGCCACCACTCGACTGCCAGTCCGCACGGGGGACCTGGGATGCGCGTTCCCGGTTTCAGGGGCTGGCGGTCGGCTTTGTAGAAGGGTTTGTGCCGCTTTGCTTCCGTAATCCTCGGCATCCGTCAACCTTCTGCGCGAACTGCGGACGCAACCCTATATAGCTGCGAACCGGGCTCCTTTCGGCCCATCGGCGCGCAGTAACGCTGGCCTGTCTGTTCCGTGGATTCATCGCTCCTGAGCACAAACCCGAACGATCGCAAGGTCGCGGGAAGTGTATCGGGATCGAAGCCGAAAACGAACGGCTCGCCGCTGAATCGAACCCAGTATTTCCAGCGGCGTGCACCCGGAAACACCCTGGAGCCATCCAGCGCGCCTTTATCCACGTAACTGAAGATCAACTGGCTCGCCGGAACAAGCAACCGCCCCAAGAGAGCCAAAGTTCCTTCCACGGCGGATCTCGTGAGATAGCTGATCACGCCTTCCCACACGACTACTGTTGGAATTGCCCGGTCGAAACCTGCCTGAATCAACCTCGCTTCAAGATCGTCCTTCTCGAAATCGACGGGCACAAATTGAACGTTCGCATATAGCTGGCCGGCCCATGCGCCGAGCCGTTTGCGCTTCGCTTTCTGCGTGGCCGGATGGTCGACTTCGAAGCTCGCAACTTTCCGCGCTTCCGGCAGGCGATACGCTCGACTGTCAAATCCGGCTCCCAGCAAAACCAGCTGACAAGCCCCGCCTCTGATCGCATCGCTGACCAGATCGTCGATCGCACGAGTCCGCACGACACCGGAGCTCCGTGTATAGGGCCATCCAAGGTCCAGGATCGTCCGGACTAGCGAGCCGGCCAACGGAAAGCGGGCAATTCGGGCGAAAGTCCTGAGCGGCCCTGCGAGCAGCGGGAACGCATATGGATCGGTAAAGAGACGCCTCCCGGCCGGCTCCAGGCTTTCGAGTGCCCGGAAAAAAGCCATGTATTCGGCCGTCCGGCTTGCACACTGATCTCTCACGCTACTCCGCGCGCCGCAGCTCCACCTGGCTGAAGATCGCCTCGGTCTGTTTGAGATCCGCGAAGCTCATGCCCGGCAGGCACGCGGAAGCAGTTCCAGCGGCGACGCCCCAGCGCATGGCGTCGACCGGCGTGCTCCTGCGCTGGATGGCCCAGGTGTAAGCGGCGGACAGGGCATCGCCGGCGCCGATGGGACTGACGGCATCCACGCGCGGCGGGACAGCCTCCACCACGCCGACGTCGAACGCGCCCACCGCGCCGCGGCTGCCGACCGACAGGACCACCGCCTCGGCTCCCATGGCGCGGATGAGCGGCGCGGCATCCAGGTAGTGGGTCCGCGTCACCAGCGTGCGGCCCAACAGGCGCTCGGCTTCCTGCTGGTTGGGTGTGACCACGGTCGGCTTCTCTTCCAGTCCGTGGCGCAGCGAATCGGAATCGGCGTGAAGCAGCGTCTTGACCTTCTTCTTCCGCGCGACAGAAATCAGCCGCGCGTAGAAATCGGATGGCACGCCCGGCGGAACACTGCCGCAAACCATCAGCCAGGTGGCGCCGGCCAGGGCGTCCTTGACGGACTTCTCGGCGCGCGCGACCTCGGCCTTGGAAAGGGTGGGCCCGGCTTCGTTGAGGTTGACGGTGAGGCCGTGCCGGTCGGTGATGACCAGGTTCGTGCGTGTCTGGTTCTCGATCGGAACGGTTTGAAACGGGAACCCGAGGTTGGCAAGGTGGCCTTCGAGCCGCTTGCCGGAATCGCCGCCCGAGGTAAGCAGCGCGAGGGTCTTGCCGCCGAAGCAGTGGATCACGCGCGAGGCGTTAATGCCGCGGCCGCCCGGGCTTTCGTGGGTGGAATTGATGTAGGCGCGATCCTCGAAAGCCAGCCGATCGACGGTGATCACCCGGTCGATGGTCGGATTGACGGTGACGGTGACGATCAAGTGTGTATTGTAGCCGGGTTAGGAGGCGAGGATGGCGTCCAGGGCGACACCCGTGCGGCGCGATTCGATTCGATCGAATCCGGCGCGGCCGAGCAGGACAACATACTGTTCCGCGCTGCGCTCCTTGCCTTCGGTGCAGATCAGCATATTGAGCGATTGCATATTGGCCGGCAGCGGGCCCACGCCGTCGGGGTTCAGGTGCTTCTCGGCGATCAGGAGAGCGCCGCCCGGCGGCAGAGCGCGGCGAATCTTCTCGAGCAGTAGCATAATCTTGGGCTCGTCCCAGTCGTGGAGGATACGGCCAAGCGTGTACAGGTCGGCAGGAGGCAGCGGGTCGTGAAAGAAGTCGCCGGAGACGATCTCGATGCGCGCGGCCGCGGCCGAAAGCCCGACCTGCTCGCGGGCCAGCGCGGCGGCACGCGGCAGATCGAAGACGACGGCGCGGAGATCGGCATAGCGCTCGCAGACGGCGATGGCAAGGTGGCCCGTGGCGCCGCCCAGATCGGCTAGGCGGCGGAACCGGCTGAGATCGAAGGCTGCCGCTATCTTGGGCGAGGTGACCATGCCGAAGCCGTGCATGCCCATCAGGAAATCGCGCATGGCGGCATCGCTGCGGAAAAAGTGGCTGAACAGCGGGGCTTCGAGCCCGAACGTCTGCGTCCACCGGTGCGTGCCTTCGCGGATGGCGTCGTCGAGGTGGCCCCACATCGGATAGAGCGCCTCGCGTGAGTAGAGTACGTAGCCGTGCATGGAATGCGCGCTTGAGGAGCACAGGTAGCACGAG
>DATJYW010000422.1:0-33031 GCA_035499435.1 Candidatus Acidiferrales bacterium
CGGCCTGCGACAGGGAAACGGTGTGCTCGACGGACAGTGCCAGGCCATCCCTGGAGTAACTGCCATCCTCCTGGAGGTCCTCTGAGGATTGTCCGTCGATCGACACCTTGCCGGACTTGAGGTCCGAATTCAAGCGCAGCCTCACCAACTCCGGCTCCAGTTGAAACGAGAGCTTGGAGGACTTGGGCGTGCCTGCCGTCAAAGCCAAATCGTGAACTGTTGTCTTGTAGCCGGGAGCAGAGGCCTCGATCTTGTGCGGCTGTACGCCTGCCCGCAGGTGCAGGAGGAGTGAGGCCGGTGGGGTGCCATCCACCAGGTACGTAGTGCCCGGCACGCTGCACTCCAGCGCGACTTCGTATTCGCTCACCGGCGGTGCCACCACCGGTTTCGGCTTCTTCCACAGCGTCACCACGAGGGCGAGCACCACTATTGCGGAAGCGACACCGATGACTCCCCACTGAAGCTTCGTCAGACCGTGCCCCGCAGGCTCCGCGAAGCGCTGCAGCGCGTTTTTGAGCTCCTCGAACCGGACACGGACATCCGCCAACACGTCGGCGCTGCGCGGCGGCTGCTTCTTCTGCTTCGGCGGTGGCGTGGAGGGCGCCGCCGGAGAGTCCTTCACCATGCTCTGGTCGATGGTGAACGGGTAATCGGAGACACTGGGGCGCGCGTGGGACAAAGCCACGGTTTCCGCCAAAGACGAGTCCGAAGTGGCCGGCGGCGCTTCCGGCTTCACCGGAGCGGCGGCCGCCTGCGGTTGGGCCGGCGGCGCGGCGGGCGAGGGAGGGGGTACGGCGCCCAGGTTGAGAAGCGTCGCGCGAAGCTGCACCAGCCGCACTTCGTTCGGATATACCGCCAGGACTTCCTGCACCTGCGCCAGCGCAGCGGAGAGATCGCCCGCGGCTTGCAGTTCACGCGCCTGCGAGACGCATTCGTTGACGATCTCCTGGCGCTTGTAATCCAGAACCAGACCCTGAACGCTCCGGGCCAGGGGGTGCCCGCTGTCGATGCTCAGCGCCTGCTCGATCAACGGCTCCGCAGCACGCCAATCCTGCCCCAGGACGGAGCGGGCCTGCTCGACCAAGGCATTCAGCAGCGCCGCCCGGATCACCGCATTGCGGTTGTCCAGCGTGGCGGCCTTTCGCAGAGCTTCGAGTCCCTCGCCGAACTGCCGGTCGAAGCAGAGCTTCTGGCCGCGCTGCAGCCACTCCTCGGCCTCAGCCGCGCGCTTCACGTTCGATTCGGCCAGGCGCTCCAGCCCGGTGAGCTCGCGGTCGTCCGGGAACTCGGCCATGGCGGTGTGCACCAGGTCCAGCGACCGCCCATAATCGCCCAAAGCGATATGCCGGTCGATCTGCTCCACCCACCGGCCTTTCGACTCGTCGCGAACCTGCTGCTCGCGCCGACGCTTCAGCCGCTCGGTCTCGAACTCGATCCCTGGATATTGGGAGTAGATATTGCGCAGGATGTCGAACTGGCTGAGCGCTTCGTTGAATTGCCCGCGCTCTTCGTACTGCCGGGCTTTGCCCACAATGGAGTTGACCAGGTCGCGGCGCTCGCGCACCAGGCGCAGCGATTGCTGCAAGTGGGCCTCGTCGGGATAGCGCTCGACAGCCTCCTTGAGGATGTTCACGCGCCGGTCCAGGTCCGGTTCGGCCTCGACCCGCCGCGATACGTCGGCGATAAAGGCCGACTGTTCCTGCCGGAGGTGTTCCTCCACCTCCAGCTTCAAGGCCTTGAAGAGGGGATCTTCAGGGGACTTCTTTAGAAACTCGTTGCAGATCTCGAGTGCCTTGACAAAGGTGCGGTCGGCGAGGTACCGGCGGCCTTCGGCGTAAGCGTTTCTGGCCGCGTCCCGCTCGGTCCGGATCTGGTTGTACAAGCTCTGGTACTGCGCATCGCGGTCGGGAACGGCGGTATCCGGAGACCGGCGCGACAGGTCCAGGATCCGCTCCAGCTTGGTCAGGGCGGAGCTGACTTCGCCGCGGTTGTAGCAGCTCAAGGCCGATTGGTAGAGCTGCTCTTTCTCGGTGCGCAGCCGGCTGACCTCCTGCTCCTTCCTCTCCACGTCCTGCATCAGCTCCCGCGCCCTGGTGTCTTTCGGATTGAGCTTGAGGATCTCCTCGAGTCCCTGGCGGGCCTGACCGAAGGACTGGTTGTGAATGTGCTGCTCGACCAGCCGAAACCAGTTCTCGACCTGCTTCTGGCTCCTCTGTTTCTCGATCTGCGTCTTCAGGCCGATGGCGTCGGCGTTGTCCGGATCGATTTCGAGCACCTCCTGGATCTTCTGGAGCGCCAGCGGGAACTCGTCCTCTTCCAGACGGGTCCGCGCGCTGTCCAGGAGCTGCCGGATCGACTTTTGCCGAATGGCGTGATCGATCTGGATGCGCAGCAGGCTCATCTCCGGATCGATGTTGCCCTCGGCCTCCAGTTCGGTCAGGATGTCCGACGCGAACTGATGATCGCCTTCCGCCTGAGCCTTCTTCGCGCGATCGATGCGAGGCTGAATCTTGGAGCGGTCAAACCGATCGGTCGATTCTCCGTTCAAGGCTTTTTGGAGATTGTCGCCAAATTCCCGGGCGGTGGAGAAACGGTGCCACGGCTCCTTGGCCAGCGCCTTATGGATAACCCGGCTGACGAGTTGGCTGACCAGCGGATTGAGATCGGAGATCGGCGGCGGGATGTGGCGCTTGATGGCGTCCGCGGTTTCGAGCTCGTTCTTGCGCGCGAAGGGTTTGCGGCCGGTGAGGGCTTCGTAGCACACTACGGCCAGGGAAAAGACATCGGATGCGGCGGAACAGGCCTTCATTTCGATCTGTTCCGGCGACATGTAGTGAAGCGTTCCTTTCAATCCCTTGATGGACTCGTCCCCGGCGAGGTGAACGATGCCGAAGTCGATGATCTTGACCGAATCGTCATCCAGCACGAAGATGTTGCTGGGCTTCAGGTCGCGGTGAATCAGGCCGCGTTCGTGGGCCGCCTGGAGGCCCCGGCACGTTTGAACGGCAATGCCCACGACGCGTTCGAGAGTGAGCCGCGGGCTGGCGTTTTGCATGAGCTGTTCGAGCGTGGAGCCCGGAAGGAAGGGCATCACGAAGAACGGCCGCGTCTCGCCGTCCTGCTCAAACTCGCCGGTATCGAGGACGTCGACGATATTCGGATGGCTCAACTGGGCCAGGACTGTCCATTCCTTGGAGAACAGCTCCAGCGCCGCCGTGCTGAGCGAGCCACGCATCGTCTTGACGGCGACGTGCCGTTTGGTGACGGTGTCGTAGGCCTTGTAGACGAGGCCCATCCCGCCTTGGCCGACGGGCCTCCCACTGAGCTGGTATCGTCCGTGGATTACCAAGGCAGGGCTCGCCATGTGGGCCACCTTACCACATCAATTACGACGAGTAAAAGCAGTACCAGGGCTAGCCAACCGGGTAACGAGAGGGCTAGCTGGTCAGTGTCTTCAGATACGCCACGCTTTGCACTGTCAGGTCCCAGTTTTGCTCGACAAAGTAGTTTTTCACACCTCCGTTTTTGGCGGCTCCGAAGATCCTGGGCCAGTCGAGTGTATCTTTTCCTACGGCGAGAGCCGGCGCCCCGCGCCCGCCACGGCCTCCCCCGGATCCGGGCGCAGGTGCGTTCGTGTCGACGCCCTGCAGGTGCATGGAGACGAACCGTCCGGGGTATTTTGTGAAATACATCACAGGATCGCCGACGGCGCGCATGGCGGACATCTGGAACTGCATCTTGACCAGCTTGGGATCGAGGAGCTCGAGCAGGACTTCGTAGACCACGCGGCCCTCGACTTTGGACATTTCGAACCGCTCGTCGTGGAGGAACTGCTGGATGCCGGCCTTGGCGGCGTTCTCGCCGATCTGGTTGTATTCGTCGGCCGCCTTCTTCACGACGTCCATGGTGGCTTCGCCGTTTTCGACGTGGCCGTTGAGGCTGGCGGTGCCCATTTGGGTCATGCCGATATCGTGGGCCCAGGCGATGGCCTGCTGCTGCTTGTTGCGCAGCTCCCCGAGCTCGAAGTGGGCGCTGGGGCACTTGAGGCCGTGGTCCTCGATAATCTTCCGGGTCTGCTTCCCGTCGGTGAGGCTGGAGAACTCGCTGTAGCCAGGGGAGCAGAGCTCGATGATCCCGATTCCGAGATCTTTCATGTCCTTGCAGAGGCCGGCGAGGTCGCCGTCCTTGATCCTTTGGCGGTGGGGATAGGTCTGGCTCCCGATGGGCAGTCCGAGCGGATTGCCGCGCAGGAGGGCGGACATGCCCGCCCCCGCCGCCGAATTCTTCAGAAAACCTCGTCTCGACATTGCACTCATGTGCTCCTCCCTATGCGCTCACCAGCTTCCAACCTTCGCGATACTCGCGGACCAGATACTGATTGGCCTCAGCGACGTTGGTGAACTTCATCGTATCTTTATCCCACTGTAGCGCCGGCGCGCAACGGTTCTCGTTGAAGATCTCGCGGCTATAACGGATGGCGGCGCCGGCGAGGGCGATGGCCTCGGAGCAGTTGGCGGCGTTGAGGAAGTTGCCGGCGGATGGCGGGCCGCCCTTGAACGCGGCCACCCATTCGGTCTCGCCACTGCCACCGCCGCGGCCTCCACGACCGCCGCGCCCGCCCTGCGGCTCGGGGATGCCTTTGGCGGCGCGGTACTCGGACATCCTCTTTGCCGGAATCAGCTCGTTATTGAGGATGACGCCCTTGTCGCCGATGAATAGGCTGCCGGTGGCGGGGATGGACTTACCGTCCTGGGATAACTCGTCAGGAGTAAATGGGCGCATGCCGCCGTCGTACCAATACAGTTTCATCGCCGGCCACTGGCCGTGTGCGGCGAACTTGAAGCAGACGCGGTTGGCGTAGGGGAAGGCGAAGTCGTTCATCTTGACGGTACTGACCTGGTCGTTGATCTCGCAACTGGAGCTGGATTGGGCCTCGACGCTGTGGGGGACGGGCAGGTCGAGGGCCATGAAGATGGGCCAGAGGCTGTAGTTGCCCATGTCGGCGATGCTGCCGCCGCCGAAATCGTACCAGCCGCGGAAGACGGCGTGAGTGTAGCTGGGGTGGTAGGGACGCTCGTGCTCGGGACCGAGCCAGAGGTCCCAATCGAAGTTGGCGGGAACCGGGGGACGGTCGGTGGGGAGGGCCAGCTGCTGGGGCCAGAAAGGCCGGTCGGTCCAGTTGTGGACCTCGCGGATGTTGCCGATGGCGCCGTCGAGGATCATCTGGCGCACGGCGGTAAGCGGCGCGCGCCAGGCAAGCAGGTGGGTGGCGACGCCGGTCTTGCGCGCGGAATCCACGACCATGCGCACTTCGGCTACGCGGTTGGAGAGAGGCTTGTGCATGAGCACGTGCTTGTGCTTTTTCATGGCGGCGATGGAGATGGTGGCGTGGAGGTGGTCGGGGGTCATGATCTTGACGGCATCGAGGTCCTTCTCTTTTTCGAGGAGCTCGCGGAAGTCGGCGTAGCTGGCGACGCCTTTGAAGTCGTCGGAGGCCCGCTTTTTGGCGTAGTAGGTCTGGATGATTTCCTTCGCCATGTCGCGGCCGGCTCGGATGCCGGTGACGCCGGCGCCCCAGTTGGGGTCCTCCAGCGTCTTGCGCACGCTGTCGCGGATGCCGGTCTTGTCCCAGTCGACGTAGTTGGTGCCGTCTTTGACGGGATCACAAACGGCGGTGATCTGGACTTCCGGGGTGGCGACGAGGCGCAGCATTTCGCGGGTACCCTGCGTGCCGCAACCTATGTAGGCCAGAGTAAGTTTGTCGCTGGGCGCGACGTATCCAGGTCCACCAAGTACGTGCCTGGGAACCAGGGTGAGAGCCAAGCCGGCTGCCGCGGGCGCCAGAAGATCGCGGCGCGTGATGTCGTCCTTTGATGTCATTTGTAACTCCTTCCGATTATTATGTTACAAGGCGGCAAGAATTCCTTCTGTGGGCCGGTTTTAGCCAGCGCTCGTTTTGCCGGACTGAAAGTCCGGCGCCGGCTGAAGCCGGCCCCACGGGGCTTTGCGTTATTGGTGGCATCTGCGAGCTTCCCTCGCGCACGATGTCCATCGGGGCGCTCGAGGGCGTAGGCGGTTACAAGGATGTTCCCGTTGGGGTCCTTGACGTCGCTGGTGACTTTGTAGAGCTTGTGAATCTTATCTACCGGCTGCGCCCACTCGTTAGTAATTACCTGCGCGCCAAGATACTGAGGCGGGTAGTATCTTACGCGGTTATTGCCGTCGATGGGCAGGAACCCGCCGCCTCCACCGCAGCCGCGGCCCGGGTTGGCGATGTAATGGAAATAGTAAGTGCCGGCGGCGCCGGCGGTCATCATGGATCCGACATGGATGGCCTTGGCGAACGGAAGGTAGAGCGTGGCGTAGTCTTCGGGGATGGTATAGAGGACAGCGACCGGGATCATGGCGGGGAGTTCGCGCGTGACGCCGTCGGTGAGCAGGCGTTCGGGGTGGCGTTCGTTGTCCTCTTTGGTGGCGCCGCCGAGGGCGCGCGGCGGGCTGAAGGAATTCACCGCGTGCGACGGCGCGGCGTCCACCACGATATTTTGGGTGCCCGCGGGGGCGAGGGCGATCGCGAGCACCGCGAGCCAACGGGTCATGGCCGGCATGGTGCCTCCTGGCTGACGGTCCGAGCCGAATTATAGCGTGCGGCTTTGGGGACGGGGGACGGATGACGAAAGCGTAATTTCGGAGTCATGGAGGCGAAAAGCGGGGCGGCGAGGGCGATGCTGGTGGGTCGGGCTGGGTTTTTCCTGGGTTTCGCGTGGGGTCGGCCTGGGTTTCCGTCCGGGGAGATTTGTTGTAAATAAAGGAGTTGTTGGGTTCGTTTGGTAATCCACACTTGCCTGGTTGCCGGGTGGATTGGATGGGCCGGGGCAGGCGTCGGGATGTAAGTGCTCCTCACGTTCCCATGGTGGCACGGGTCGTTCGGGAGGAAGGGCGGGCGGCGGATGGGGAAGGCGGTAAGGGCTTGGGGAGATGGGGTTTGGCGGGAATTGGGGTTGGAGAAAGTTGGTGTGAATGGCAAGAACAAGAGCTGGCGCGCCGGAGAGCCCGTCTTTTCCGGGACCCGGCTTCGGCAATAAATGGTCGGCAATGCAATGGCCAGGCTGAAAGTGGTACCATGCCAAATCACATCGCATGGGTCCGCAACAGTCGATCGGCCATTATCGCATCACTACAAAGTTGGGGAATGGCGGGATGGGCGAGGTGTGGCGCGCGGTGGATACCAAGCTTGGGCGCGACGTCGCGGTGAAGGTGCTGCCAAACTCCTTTTCGCAAGATGCGGAGCGGATGGCACGGTTCGACCGCGAGGCCAAAGTATTGGCTTCGATGAACCATCCCAATATCGCGCAGATTTACGGAGTGGAAGATCGCGCGATGGTCATGGAACTGGTCGAGGGCGAGACGTTGCGCGGGCCGCTGCCGTTGCAGACGGTGATCGATTATGCCCGGCAGATCGCGGACGCGCTGGAAGCGGCGCACGAGAAAGGAATCGTGCATCGCGACCTGAAGCCGCGAAACATCATGGTCACCCCGGCGGGCGTGGTGAAGGTGCTCGATTTCGGACTTGCGCGGGTGGCGGGAGAAATTGCAAGCGATAAGGAAGACTCGCCGACCATCACCATTTCGCCGACGCGTGCCGGAGTGATTCTGGGCACGGCGGGTTATATGAGTCCGGAACAGGCACGCGGCATGCCGGTGGATAAGCGCGCCGATATCTGGGCATTCGGGTGCGTGCTATATGAAATGCTCACAGGCAAGCCGGCGTTTCCGGGCGAGACTACCACGGACATTCTGGTGCGTGTGATCGGCGCGGAGCCCGATCTGACGCGCGTGCCGGCGAAGCTGCGGCGGATGCTGCGCCGGTGCCTGGAGAAAGATCCAAGAAAGCGGCTGCGAGATATCGGAGATGTCTGGGCGTTGCTGGATACGACCGAAGCACCGGCCGCGGCCCGGAGCCAGCGGCCTTGGATCGCGGCCGCTGCCGCCACGCTCCTGGCGGTTGCCGGATGGTTCGTTGCGTGGCGCGCAACGCAGCCCGCGGAGTATCCCCTGATGCGCCTAAGCGTCGACCTGGGGCCGGATGCGGTCATGGGACTGAACACCACGGTGGCGATTTCTCCCGATGGCAGGCGCATCGTGTATCCCGCGCGCGGGCCGGATGGCAAACAGCAGCTTGCTACGCGGTTGCTCGATGAGGCGCAGCCTGCGTTTCTGCCGGGCACGCACGACGGAGCTGACGCGTTCTTTTCCCCCGATGGTCAATGGATCTGCTTCTTTTCGGGAAGCCAATTCAAGAAGATCGCCGTACAGGGAGGAGCGCCCGTGTTGTCGGGCTCTGTGACCGCTCCGGTATTAGGGGCGAGTTGGGGCGCCGGGGATGATCTCATCGTGGCCATGGGCGCCGCATTCCCGCTATACCGGATTCCACCCGATGGGGGTGCGCCGCAACGTCTTACCAAACTCGATGCGGGAGACTTCTCGCATCGTTGGCCGCAGGTCTTGCCCGGCGGTCGCGCGGTTCTCTTCTCGGCCTCGCCGAGTCCGGATTCCTGGGACAATGGCTACCTCGAAGTAGCCTCTCTCAAAGACGGCACGTCGAAGATCGTTCAACGCGGTGCATACTACGGGCGCTACTTGCCGGGCGGCTATCTGGCATATGTTCGCCAGGGAACCATCTTTGCGAGCAAGTTCGATTCAGGGGGGCTGCGAGTGAGTGGTGCGCCTGTGCCCATGCTGCAAGACGTAGCGGCTAACCCGGGAACCGGCGGAGGACAGTTCGGTTTTTCGCCTGGACCATCCGGCCACGGAATCTTCGTCTACATGTCAGGTAACAGCGCGACACACGCGTCCAAGATCAACTGGCTGGACAGCGCCGGTGGGATGCAACCGTTGATCACCGCGCCAGCTCAATATGCAACCCCGCGGCTCTCGCCCGACGGGCGCCGGCTGGCATTCGTCAAAGGCGGAGATGTCTTCATCGCCGATTTGGAACGCAACACACTCACGCAGGTTACATTCACGGGCCGGGCGGCCATGCCTGTTTGGGCGCCGGACGGCAAGCATATCGCTTTCAGTCTGGGAGGGAATGCCGGCGGGATTGGCTGGATCCGCAGCGATGGAGCGGGAGACGCCCGGACGCTGCTGGAAAGTGCCGGGACCGCGACTCCCTGGTCCTTTGCTCCCGACGGACGGCTGGCCTTCTTCCAAAGGAATCCGGGGCCGGGACTCACGGTGTGGACTGCGACTCTGGATCTAAGCGATCCCGATCGCCCCCAACCCGGCAAGCCCGAGAGTGCATGGCATGCGAAGGGGGACGATTACCTGCCTCGGTTCTCCCCTGACGGCCGCTGGATTGCGTACCGGTCGAATGAATCGGGCATTAACGAGATCTATGTTCGCCCGTTTCCGGCATCCCGTGGCGGCAAATTGCAGATATCGAGCGGCGGCGGAATGTATGCCTTGTGGGCGGGCAACGGACGCGAGTTGTTCTACCAAGCGGGGGATAACCGCGTCATGGCCGTGGATTACAAGGTGGAGGGCGATTCCTTCCTACCCGGCAAGCCGCACGCCTGGTACGATCATCCGTTGTTTTACGCCGGGACCAGCAATCTCGATCTGGCGCCCGACGGAAAGCGCTTTGTGGTGCTCGCGTTGCCGGAAACGGCGCCTGGCGAGAAGGGGACGGTACACGTCACCATGCTGCTGAACTTCCTGGATGAATTGAAGCGGAGAATACCGTGACTCGGCGCCGACGATCGCATTCCCGCTGCCCGGGATCTTCGGCCGAACCTGCGGGTTGAAGTCCCGCGTAGGCTGAAGCGCTGCCCCACGTGGATTAGTTCTTAGGCGACGACGATTTATCCGCGGGGGCCCTGGCTCCTGCATCGCTATACGGCATCAAACCCAGTATCCAGGAAAAGTCCTGCCCCGTGGAAATGGGGAACACCGGCAGGCAATTTCCGTTCTGGCTCTGGTTGCAGGCGTAGCCAATGCTGGGCCAACCGGGCGGCGGTCTTCCGTAATGGTTTTCCGGCGCCCCTTGCCCAGGCTTCTTGCCATCGAAAAATGCGTACTGGTGGCAGGTGATGCACGACGATTTGCCGGGCGGCACTCCCTGGTTGAACTCGACAAAAGAACTGCCCAACTGAGTCGGTTTCCCGTAGCTGTCAACGAATTCGGTCTGCACTCCCGTGAGGAAGTAATTGTTAAACGCCGGATTCAGTTGCGCCTCCGCCATGGCCTGACGCAACTCGGTGCTCTGCTGCGCCGTCTGTCCCTTTCCATAGGGCCGGCTCGACGTGGTTCCCCAGGGATCGAAACAAGCGCCGTAGAGCTTGGGGTCGCAGCGATTGGGATTGGTGACGTTGCTGTTGGGCTCGAACGTCGCCCACAGCCAATTGAGCATCGATTTGGAACTAAGGTGGATGCCAACCAGCGCATAGCACGAGCCGTTGATCGTCTCCGTGTACAAACTGTGGGTTGGATCGGGGCAGGTAAAGGCCGGGTTGTTAAAGGAAGTCACTGGCGCCCAGTCGGCCTTCAATTCCAGGGAGTCAATATCAAGGCGAGTGTCGTTGGTTCCGGATCCCGGGAAGTTGATCGCCCTGTTGCGCAAGTTGCCGTAAGTTTTCTGGCCGGCGAGCGTGGTGAGGAACCTCTTCACGAATTCCGCTTCCACCGGGTTCACGAAAACCTCTTCGCAGTACGCAGCGGTCCGAGTCAAATTGGAAGGAGGCGGATATCCCCCGACGGGTGTCGTTGTCATTGCGCTGCAGTCACTGCCCGCCATCTTCACGGTCCGGGCTAATGGGCTTCCGTGCAGCATGCGCACCTTGCCATTGCCTCCGGCTTTCGCGGCGGCCACCAAACTCGCCGCGCTGGGGCATCCAATCATATTGGCAGTCAGTTGACATTGCTCCGTCCAGGTCTCAAAGGTCAAGGAACCGTCGGAGGGCGCCAGGGCTTGCAGGAAGAGACTCCAGGCGAGGAAATGGAAGCTGACACCGTATAGGCTCTCGGGGTCACCGGAAGCTGGTTGGGCGCTGCTGTTGACGGTCGGTTGCTGTGAGGCCGCGGCGGGTTTCCCGGGCTTCTGTTGCAGGGGCGCCGCCTGCGCACGGTCGTTTGAATCAAGGCCGAAACCAACGGCCGCACCTATGATCGAGAGCAGAGCCGCGGAAAGACTGATGACATTCCTCATCTAAGTATGCCCTTGTCTGTGGGCTCCCTCCCTATAGAGCTGCTTCCGGAGGCGAATTCGCCCGCGCGCGTTGACAGTGCCTGCTCCAGCCACCGGCCCGTACACGCGTCGACCCAAGCTTCGTTGTTTGCGAACAGCTCTACCTGGCCCGCCGGCGACGGAGGAGAGATCCACCGACTCCGGCAAACCCCATAAGCACGAGAATCAGGCTGGATGGCTCCGGCGTTGCTTGCACGTTGAAGACCGCGGAGCCCGCCACGGTGGTGGTGTCCGATGGGTCGGCGCTACCCAGGATCTCGAACGATCCTGCGTAGACACCAACCGGCGTTCCGGCTGGTACATCCACGTTGAATAGCAACGCGGTGAAGGAGTTCGAGGGCCCCAGGGAAATCGGGGTCAGGAAGAACGGGCTGTCATCCACCATCAACGGGGAATCCACGCTGAACGCGTCGGCGTTCAGGAACACCGTTGAACCGGAAGTGTTGGTCACGGTCGCATCGAATGCGAACACCTTCCCGACACCACTCTGAAACGGCGCCAAAAGGTTTATCGAAAGCGTGCCTGCCTTGGCAGCCGTGCCTGCCAGCAGCACGCACGCGATCGCAAGGGGTGTTACCGGCAAATTCCTCAAGATCTTCATCGTCCCCTCCAGGATTTTCTATTTTTCAACATTGAGATTCTGCACTCGCTACGGCAGCGCAACCGATCGGATGTTGCCCGAGAATGTGCCTCCTGTATAAGTCCCGGAGACCCTCTCTGCCACTCCCGCGCCGTCCAAGCCTGCGCTCCCAGGAACAGAAACGGTGAAGGTGTGTGTGCCGCCCGCCGCAATGGTTCCCCCTGTCTGCGGCAACGGTGATCCGGTGGCCGAGCCCAGCGTCACCGAGGTCAGAGTCACGTTGGTTGCAGGCGCGCCGCCGGTGTTCGTAACGGTGATGCTCAAGGTGTAGCCGGTGGCATTCGATCCGGACACCGAAGAGGCGGTGGTAAGCGAGACGACCGGCGCCGCAACAACGCTAATCGGCACCGTCGCAGTCGCGATCGTGTAGGTTTTGTACACGGTGCTGTTGGTGACTGTGGCGCTGGTTGTGCCGGCGTCGGTTGCGATAGCCGTCGGCGTGAAGGTTACCGACAGATTATGCACACCGGGGGTGTTCATCACCGCACCTGCGGGTGGATCGTAGGTAAACGTGCCGTCGACCGGCGCCGTTACCAATAAGCCGGTGCATTGGGCGGCGGGGGTGGAGGCGCCGCAGGCGGCTGTGGTCGATGAAGCCATCCCATTAATCAGAGTGGACGTTGCGGTTGCATTCAACTGGGTGGCGCTCAACGCCGTGCCGACGGTAACGCTCATTGGCGCCGGCCAGGTGATGGTCGGAGTCAGCGGGCACCCCCACGGATCGCACGAATACGGGTTCAGGCGGTCTAAGGTGGTCCACGGCGCCCACGCGCCACCCTGGCCGGTGGTGCTGTCGCTCAGGGTGAACGTCACAGCGAGCGGGTCCGTCTGTCCGGATCCCTGCACGCCATCGGTTGTCTGGAAACCAGGTAATCCGGGGTTGCCGGCGCCGGGATTGGTTACTCCCAAGCCGTAGAAGTAGGTGCCCGTGATGATACCCGGAGCCCCGTTACCGCAGCCAGGGTTCGGTGTCGACCATACAGACGATGGATACGCAGTGTTGTCGTTGGCTGCGATCGCAAAGGTCTGGGGGTTTGAAGCAGCGGATTTGCTGCCGCCGTAAAAGAAACCGTTGGCATTTGGAGTGGGGGGTACAGGCGGCGGAACTGCGAACGTATAGGAAGTGCCATCGCTACAGGAGACGTCAACCTCCGTAAACGCGGTCGGGACCGTGACGGTCCCTGCCCCGTGGGTGAAGGGCATGGTCACCTGATATTGTGTCGAAATGATGTCGGCAGTGTTGATGGTTAGACTCTGGTTCAATGGCAACTCTACGTCTCCGCCATGGTTCCAAGCATCGGCGGCCGAGAATACTGGTTTGCCGGTTCCCCACCACGCAGTCCACCTATCGGGATTGATCTTGGATTGAAGGCCGGGCTGCAGTGCGTCGGCTAGTAACCAGGAGACCTGAGGAATTGGCGTAGTATTCGTACCAAACAGGAATCGGTTGATAACGGGTTGCGTAGCGTTTTGCTGGTAGGCTGGCACTGCGCAGTGGGTGTGAGTGGTATCGATATAGAACCCGAACCGGTCTCCGATGCCATAGTTGGCGTAGATTTTCTCCGTTGCCAATGAATCGTAGGTAGCGGATCGATCTCCCAGCCAGTAATACTCGCTGTCGCCCGTTTGCAGCAAAGCCCGCGGTGCTACCATGGCCATCAACTCAAAATGATCTATCGGCTCTTTGTAGGCATTGTAGCCGCTAAAATTCAGCATATTTGTGTCGAACCACTCATAACTTGTGTCATTGATGTCCTCGACGCTGCCCTGAGTCTCGATCGCATGCGAAACACGCCAGGATGGGGCGCCACCGCCGCCATTTTCCTGGGAAATGGTAAGGGCAATCCGCTCGTCCCAAGCGCCGCCAAACATCGCCATCTTCCCGGCATACGAGCACCCGGTTACGGCCGAGTGCGTCGTATCGAGCGGGAGGGGACCCCCGGTCCCCGAATAGGTCGGTGCCGACACGATTTGTATGCCGTCAATCAGGCGGCTGATTCCCCAGGACCATGCGGCGTATTCCCCCGAGTTTTGACCATTGGGGAAACCCTGAGCGCTGGTGCATGTTCCCGCGCACAGATTGGGATACAGTTGGTAGAACCCATCGGTGGTATGCACACCCGAGGCGCTGCCCGCGCTCCCGCCTCCCGTATATCTTGCGACGGTATTCAGGTTGTATACAACGGTCGCGGCACAGCCGCTTGGGGGTACTGAAACTCCAGCCGGTGATGTCGTCGTTGCGGTGAACGCGGTGGCCGGCCAACTCCCGGTAGCCCCTCCCATACCCATCACCCAGGGCCACCCCTTGGCTGGTACGGGACCACACGTTCCAGCCGCGCTTTGAGTTGGTGGTGTAAATGCCGCTGAAGCTGTCGGAGTGACAATTGCCGCGGAAAGAGATAGCGTTTGCGTTCCGTTCGGCCCGCCAGTTACCGTGATCATGACTGTCAGGGTGTAATGATTGGCCGACGTTGTAGTATAGGACGCAGTGACGTTGCAAACATATGGAACGCCTAAAACGGCATCTGCCGAAGTGCCTGTACACGAGGGCTTTGGACCCTGCTCGTACTGCTCCAGCGCCGCTATCCATTCCTGGCGGTGTTGCTCGAAGGCGGCCCAAGTGGTGTCGCGAGTTCCGTTAAAGAACATAAACGGGTCTGGCAATGGTCGAATGATGGGGAGGCTGGCCCAAGCGGGGAGAGCGGCAGTGGGAGTGAGGCCTGCACCCGTATTCTCAACGGTATAGACCAGTGCGGGCTGGGCCAGCGAATTGGCAGCACAAAGAAGCAACACCGCTGCCAGCCCAAGATATATTCGCATGACATACAGATTCCTGAGGACCCTACACATAGTGATCTTCCTTTTCTTCAGTTGCTTCACTTACTTTCTTCAGTTGCTTTGGATGGTCGGAAGTGGAATTGTTGTGCAGCCTTGGAAATGTCCAGGCGGCGCATCGCCCGCTGCCGTCTTTCTCAAGGGCACAGACTGAGGGAAGGACCGAGCGGTTCGCCTTATCTTCCTGGCGGATGCTGCTACCGCGGCAACCGACCCTTAGTTGTCATACCCCCCCTGATTTCAGTAGCTGGGCACGTCTTCTTGCCCAACGTGAGCACTGTGCGCGATGCCGGTTCAGCTCCGCCCCGCTTCAGAACTATCCACGTATAACTTATCAGGCCTCAACTTAGTTCGAGGCGACAACATTTGCCCTAATATATACTCAATCCTCCTGTGTTTGTCAAGGACAATGTTTCTCCGAATCATCCGGTTGGAAGTGTACTCGTGCCGCTCGGCGTCTACCTAAATCGCTGGGCAAGTGCCAACCCGATGTTTTCTTCAGGGTTCTTGGGCCTCCTGACACCAGTTGGTGACATGACACACAGCTTGCGATCCTGGGTTGCTGAGGTATTGTCGCGAACCGTTCCGGGTGCCGGCTAGCGATTTCCTATTCGTGCCGCAGAGCCGCCAGGGGATCGATTCGGGACGCTCGCCTTGCGGGCGCATAGCCGGCGAGAATCGCGGCGCTCAGTAGGACGACGCCTGCCAGCGCCAGGGTTCCCGGATCATTGGGCTGGGTCTCGAACAGAAACGATTTGACCAGCTGCGACGCGCTCAAGGCGGCGGGCACGCTGATTGCGAGTCCCGCCGCCGCGAGTAACAGAACGCGGCGCAGAACCATCCAAACCACGGCGCCGCGCCGGGCGCCCAGAGCCATACGGATTCCAATCTCACCGACCTGCCGCGCAACGCTGTAGGACATGGTCCCGTAGAGTCCCACGCACGCGGTCAGGAGGGCCAGAATCGCAAAACCCGTGCATAGTTTCGCGAACGTGATTTCCTGGCTGATGGTGCGATCGATTTCCGCAGCCTGCGTAACCACGTTGGTGACGGGTATGCGGGAATCCGCCTCCCGCACGATTTCATGTACGCTCTGGACAAACCTCAGGGGATCACCCGCGGTGCGCAATGCGTAGGTCACCCGGTCCGGAGTAAACTGGCTGACCGGTACGAACACGGTCATGGCACTGTCCTCTTCATTTTTCAGACCACCGTACCGGAGGTTAGCCGACACGCCGACGATTTCGAGATCGCGCTTTTCCTCCGGCAGCGTGATGCGCCTGCCTACCGGATTCTCGTTGCCGAAGTAAGTCCGCGCCAGCTCCTCGCTGATCATTGCAACCGGCCTGGAGCCCGGTTGGTCGCGGTCGTCGATCTCACGCCCGGCCAGGATCGGAATCTGCATCGTCGTGAGGAAACGCGGTCCGGCGGCCAGAGCGCGCGCGTCTTCGATGGTGTCCGCGCCGATCTTCATTAACCCCTTGACTGCCTGCCCGGTGCGGGCGGCGTTGATGATCGAGGATTGCGAAAGCGTCGCGCTGCTCACGCCGGGGATCGATTCGAAGCGCTTGCGCAGGTCCGCGTAAAAAATAGCGATGTCCGGGTCGCGATGCCCGGCCTGGCGGGCATTCAGCGAGAACAGAAGGATGTTCTCGCGAGCGTATCCCAGTTTGACGGAGTGCAGGTGGTTGAGGGTCCGGACAAACAGACCGGCGGCGACCAGGATGAGAAAAGAGATCGCGATTTGGGCGACCGCCAGCACGTGCTGCGCGCGGCGGCGCGGTCCACCCCCGCGGCCAGTCTTTAGCGCGGGCATGACGTCGGGACGCGTAGACTGAATGGCTGGAGCGAGGCCAAATAACAGGCCGCAAACCACGGAGAGCGCCGCCGTCACGCCCAGCACGTTCCAGTTCAATTCCGCGTGCAGCGTAAGGTTCTGCTGCCCGCCAGAGAGCAGAAGCGTCAGCGATCGCACGCCCCAGATTGCAAACAAGACCCCGAATGCTCCGCCGAGCGACGCCAGCATCACGCTCTCTGTAAGTAACTGCCGCACGACGCGGAAGCGTCCCGCTCCCAGGCTGAGCCGGACAGCCAATTCGCGGCGTCGCGCGGCGGCCCTGGCCAGCAGCAGATTGGCGATGTTCGCGCACGCGATCGCCAGGATCAATCCCACCATCGTCAGGAGCATGTACAGAGGCTTGGAATACCGGCGGCGCAAACTGCCCAGACCGGCGGCGCCGGGATTCAGAACCAGCGCGGGCAATTTGGCGCGCTCAGCGTCGGTGGTCGCGGTGGCAGCAACCCATTGATGGAAACGAGGAGCCAGCGCTGCCTGCGCCTGGGCCATGCTCACGCCGGGACGCAGGCGGCCCATCATTTCGATCCAGTAGAAGTTTCCGTCGGGATACATACCAGCCGCCCGGGCGCCGTCCACGAGCAGATTCGTGTGCAACGGAAGGTAGAGGTCCGGCGCCGCCGCCGGGTCGACTCCGAAGAACTCCGGCGGCGCAACGCCGATCACCGTAAAGGGCACGTTATCGACGAGAACCGGCTGTCCGATCGCACTCGATGGTTCCCCAAAGTGCTGCCGGCTGGCCGCAAAGCTGATGACCGCAACCGGCGCCGCGCCTGGACGGTCGTCTTCGGAGCCGATCAGACGTCCGGCGGCCGGCGACACCGTCAGGCCGCGAAAATACTCGCCGGTGACGTACTCGGTGCCGGCGCTCGTGGCCAGCCCGCGGATGGCCAGGGTCTTGTTATGTCCGTTGAAATATCCGAAGAGCGTGGAAAAGACGGGATTCTCCTCGCGAAGCGTCTCGAAAGCGCGGTATGGGAAGATGCCAAGGACCATGTCGCCTTTGTCGCCGGGCCACGCCAGGCCCTGTAGCGCGTGCATGACGTGGACCGACTCCTTGCTGCCGTCCCGGGGCGGCCGGCTATGCCAATTCAGGACCACCAGCGACTCGGGATCGGCCACCGGCAGCGAGCGCAACAGGATCGACTCCATCAAGCTGTAGATCGTCGTATTGGCGCCGATGCCGAGCGCCAGCGACAAGACGGCCAAGGCGGTGAATGCCTTGTTGGCGGTCATGGTGCGCCAGGCATAGCGGACATCCTGGCCAAGCTCCGACAAAAACCGTGTCATCCAAATCTCCCGTGACTCTTCGTGCCTCAGTCCCACGTTGCCAAATCGCCGGCGCGCTTCTGCCCGGGCGCACTCCGGCGCCATACCGTCTGCTTCGAGTTCCGCGGCTTTTTCCGCAAGGTGGAGTTCCATTTCCTCACGCAGCGCCTCGCTGCGCCCGGCGCTTTCCAGCCAATACCTCAGCCGTCGTAACACGTCCGTTACTCCGCTCCCATCACGCGCGCGATTGCCAGCGTGAGCCTGGCGTACTGCCGGGTCTCAACGGCCAACCGTTTGCGGCCAGCCGCCGTGATCTTGTAGATTCTCGCCCGCCGATTGTTCGACGTGACGCCCCAGACACCGTCGATCCAGCCGTTTAGCTCCAGCCGCTGGAGCGCGGGGTACAGCGAGCCCTCCTCGACCAGGAGCTGGTTGTCGGACGATTGCTGAATGAACTGGACTATGCCGTAACCGTGGAGATCGCGCCGCGACAGGGTTCGGAGAATCAACATGTCCAATGAACCGGGCAACGAATCGTTCTTTTGTGCCTTGCGTCCCATACCTAGAATTCTTAGCTTACGGCGACGAGGCTACGCGAGTCAAGGCCCGATTCCGTTGGCGATGGCTATGCGCCGGACGCGAGTGCCGCTTCGACTGGGCCGCGAGTCAGTGCCGTGATCTCAGGCATGACTTCGAACTGCTTCACCGAAATGTTGCGGATGAACGTGAGCCCTCTCAGCTGCGCCACCAATGGACCGTTCAGATATGCATCCAGGGACGCCTGGCTATCGAACAGGTAGATACCGCCAGCTTCTTGAGCGGCCGGGTTTAGAAGCCAGATCTTCCACTTGAGGCCAGGCACATCGAGAAAGGCATGCGCGACAGAATCAGCCATCTTCTGATATTCCGCGACAGGCACATCGAGAGTGAAATTGATCTGCAGAATCATGGGAAACCCGACTCCTTGGTGGTTTGAATATGATATCACTGTCACCCGGCAAAGAATGGGGATCGCCGGCAGGCGTGCGGGCGCTACCGGGGAATTCGGTGGACAAGCCCGCGGGCTCAGACTTTGTGCCGATCGTAATCGAAAGGCTCATCGAGGATCTGAAGCGCGGGTTCGCCTTCGCGGGGAAGGTAAACGGTCTTGAGAGGGGTTCGCGGGAAGCCGGCCAGCTTTCGCGCCACGGGCCGTGGTCGGTCCACTCGTACACCGGAGCACGATCTGGTTCAGCAGATCAACCCTCACGAACGCATGGTATCCCGGCGTGTGAAGGAACTCAACCGATCATCAGGCTCCTTTCTCCTGAATTAGCGCCAGGGTTCGCCGGACAGGCCGTTTATGACGAGCTCGATACGGTGCAATGCTACACTGCAGTTGCAATGTGGACTCGCTCGCGATGCATTCTGTTGTTGACGGCGGCGATGGCACAGGCAGTGCCGGGCGCCTCGACCGATGTCAAGACGCGCAATGTGATTTTCGTGATGACCGACGGGTTGCGGTGGCAGGAAGTCTTCCGGGGGGCCGATGCTGCGCTGATCAATAAGGAACATGGAAAAGTATCCGACCCCGAGGAGCTAAAGAAGCTGTACTGGCGCGACACGCCGGACGAGCGTCGCGAGGCGTTGATGCCGTTCCTGTGGCAAACGCTGGCGCGTTACGGACAGGTTTACGGAAACCGCGATCTGGGCTCGGATAGCTATGTCACGAACGGCTACAATTTCTCCTATCCGGGATACCAGGAGACCCTATGCGGATTTCCGGACGCTCGCATCGACAGCAACGACAAGGTCCCCAATCCCAACATGACGGTGCTGGAGTGGCTTCATCGGAAACCCGAATACAGCGGGCAGGTGGCCGTTTTCGGCGCCTGGGACGTGATCTCGGCGGTGGTCAACCCTGCGCGGAGCGGCCTGATCGCCAACGCCGGTTACGAGCCCTTGCTGGCCCCACCGATCACACCCGAAATCGATCTGATCAATCGTCTCAAAGCCGACACGCGCATCTGGCGCGACGAGCCCTTCGATTCCTTCACCTTCCATACTGCGATGCAGTATCTGAAGCTACACCATCCGCGGGTCTTGTATGTGTCGCTTGGCGAAACCGACGAGTGGGCGCACGATGGAAATTACGAAGTATATTTGAACGCCGCGCATCGTGTGGATCAGTTCGTGAGAGAGTTGTGGCAAACCGTGCAGTCGATGAGGGAATACCGCGGAGCCACGACCCTGATCTTGTCTCCCGATCACGGCCGCGGCGAAGCTCCCGAGGGCTGGAAGAGCCACGGCCAGAAGGTCCCCGATTCGAAATACATCTGGATGGGCTTTCTTGGCCCCGACACACCGGCCCTGGGCGAACGCTCCCACGTCGGCCCGGTCACGCAGAGCCAGATAGCCGCGACCCTCGCGGCCCTGCTGGGCGAGGATTACAACGCGGAGGTGTCCAAGGCCGGCAAGCCGATCCGCGACGTACTTCCGCATTGATGGTCAGGGGTCAAACTGAAATGGGCGACTGCCTCCAACGCCGGGCCAACATGAGGGTTGGCGACGTTTGGTAATCACGCATGGAAAAGTTCCAGTACGCCGGACTTACGTGAGCGGCGGAGCTTGCGCTCGCCAACCGCGCCAGCGGGACTGAAGTCCCGCGCAGGCTGAAGCACTGCCCCACAGGGAGCAGGCTGTCGCGCGCCGGACGACCTTCTTGGATTCCATCTCTCAGGCGGGCGGTTCACTCGTATCGAAGTGCGACCATCGGATCCAGGCGGGCGGCGCGCCGCGCGGGGAGATAGCAAGCCACCAGCGATACGGCCGTGAGGATTACCGGCGCGGCCGTGCACACGACGGGATCGAAGGCGCTGACTTCGTACAGAATTCCGGCGAGTACTCGTCCCAGGGCGAGCGCGAAGACCATGCCGACAGCGATTCCGACCAGGCCGACCGAGAGGCCTTCGCCGAGGATGAGCTTCAGGGTATCGGCGGAGCCGGCGCCCAGTGCCATACGGATGCCGAGCTCGCGGGTGCGCTGCGCAACGGTGTACGCCTTCACTCCATAGAGTCCGATCACGGCAAGCACGAGGGCGACGATGCCGAAGCTAGTGAGCATGCGCGCCCCGGTGCGGACGATCCACAGATCGAAGCTGGCGTCGAGGTGATCGCGCATCGTCCTGAGCGATAGCAGGGGCAGCCGCGGGTCCACGGCGCGTATCTCGCGGTGCACGGTATCGAGCAGGCGCGCCTGCGCCGCGCGCCCGGTGGGAACGATCTTCAGGTGAAGCTGCTGGCCGGCCTGATACTGCCGGCCGAACGGCACGTACAGGTGAGGCTGAAGTGCGCCGCCGATGATGTGGTCCTGCACGTTGCCTACGATTCCGACTACTTCGAGAGACTCCGCGGGCTTGGCGGGGTCGTCGGCATCGATCCGAAGATGCCTGCCGATTGCGTCCGTGCCCGGCCACAGGCGCTCCGCCGCGAGTTTGTCGATGACCGCAACGCGGACATGGGGTGCGGCGGCGGCCTCGGCGCGGCTGAATGCGCGGCCGCGGAGCAGCGGAATTCCCAGCGTCTGGAAATAGTCGTCGCTAACGATGTTGTACCTCGCTTCGAAGTGCCTGGCTTTGCCGCCGCTCCTGGCGGCGGCATCGTCGTCCGGAAGAACGTCCTTGCCGAAGGATGTCATGCCGAACGGAACGGTGGCTGCGAGGGCTGCCGATTCCACGCCGGGGATGGCGCGCATGCGGCTCAGCAAAGCACCGTAAATTCGCCGCCCTGCGGTTTCGTCGTAGCCGGCGAGGCTGGGATCGAGCTCCGCAATCAGGCTGTTGTCGAGCACAAAGCCGGGGGCGACTCCTGCCGCCTGAAGCGCGCTGCGGACGAACAGGCCGGACGCGACGAGCATCATCAGCGAGAGGGAGAGTTGGCCCATCACCAGCAGGTTGCGGCGGGAAAACAGCCGGCGGTATCCACCCAGCGCTTGGTCGCCGGAAGCCTTTTTGAGGTCGGACACGACATCCGGCCGCGAGAGCTTCCAGGCCGGTCCCAGGCTGAACAGGAGGGTGCTGAACAGGCAGAAGCCGATGGTCGCGCCGAGCACTCGAACATCCGGGCCGGCGAAGTAGACGATTTCGAGCGGGGCAAGCCGGCTGAGAGATGCGACCAGGAGGGAACTGCTCCAGGCCGCGACGATCAGTCCGCCGATGCCGCCGAACGCGGAAATGATCAGTCCCTCGGTGAACAACTGCCGGACGATGCGGCCGCGCCGGCAGCCGACCGCGAGGCGAATCGCGATCTCTTTTCGCCGCGCGGCGCCGCGAGCGAGCATCATGTTGGCGAGATTGAGGGAAGCAATGAGCAGGACAACTCCGGCCATGGAGAGCAGCAGGAAGGCGGGCGTCCCCAATTCCTTGTCGTTGGCGGGGCCGGTGGAGATGCTGAGCCTGGACAAGGGGCTCGTCATGAACGTCTGATCGCGATTCTCAGCCGGGTAGGCCTTTTCCAGTTGCGACGCGACGACCGCCAGTTGCGCGTCGGCCTGCTGCGCGGCCATTCCCTGGCGCAGGCGGCCGACCAGGATCAGGCTATGGTGATCCCGCGCCGCGAGCGACTTTCCGTGCCCTTCGAAATCGTTGATCACCGACTGATAAGCGCCGAGCGGGAGGTAGAGCTCGGAGCTGATGAGCGCAGTGGTTCCGGTGAAGCCCTGGGGAGCGATGCCGACGATGGTGAAGATCCTGCCATTGATGCGGATGGGTTTGCCGAGAAGGTTGGGGTCACCTGTCTTCTTCCAATGGGAGTAACTGACGATGGCGACGGCCGAGTTCGAACCCGGACGCTCTTCGGCGGCGGTGAAGTCGCGGCCCTGGAACAAGGACACGCCGAAGGTGGCGAAGTAATTGGAAGAGACCACGTCGGCGAACACGCGCCGGGTGACGTCGCCTTCGGCCACCCCGACCATGGCCATGTCGTGCGCCATGAGGCTGCTGAAGACGCCGTTATTTTCGCGGATGTCGACGTAATTCGGATAGGAGAAGGCACGGTAGTCGTCGGGCTTTTTGGTGTCGCGGCTGTAGCAGCCGACCAGCTCCGAGGGACTTCTGACGTACAGCGGCTTCAGCAGGAATGCGTTCACCAGGCTGAAGATGGCGGCGTTGGCGCCGATGCCGAGCGACAGCACAATTATCGCGATGGCGGTAAATCCGGGTTTCGACAACATCGTGCGAACCCCGTAGCGCAGGTCTTGCCAAAGGTGATCCATGATCTGCCAGCCCGTAAGAAGGTCATACGCAGGCGGTGGAGACGATGTTCACTAGAAACGACTGCGCACCGGGCGAACTCCGGACCAGCAAAGTAGCCGTAAGATAGGCGGCCGTCCCGCCGATCCGGTGATAGGATCGCCGAAGTTACCTGGGCCGATCCCAAGAAGCGGGCTATTCGCGCGCGGACACCGGTCCGCGAGTGAAGACCCATTGCTCGCGGCATGGCGAGACGGTGAGATTCCCGCGACCCTACGGCGCTCCCCGGTCCTCTCATCCTGCGCTGTCTGCCACAAGCACAGGCGCCTAACGAAGGCGCGGAGGTGATCCTTGCTCATCGAATTCCAGATGGAAGCTTCTTCGCCCGCGCGGGCCATCCGTTTTCGTCTCGAGGACGCCCGCCGGCCGATCAGGGATTCCATCGCCAACCCGGCGGGCGGGCACAATCCCTTCTACGTCGACCACTGGACGCTCGGGGATACGACGTTCGCGATGACGAAAGATGTAAACGACTACCTGCCGCTCGCGGGAAAGCTCGGCACGCGGCTGCCGATTTTGCAGTGCACGCAAAAGATCCACCTTTTTCTCACCGGCCTGGAGGCGCTCAAGGAGAAGAATCAACATCCGATCCCCACCCTCGGCTTCATTCCCGACGAAGTGACCATTGTCTTCGACCTGATCGCGGACCTGGACCACGACGGAAACCCCGGTCTGAACGTGACGCTGCGCTCCGTCACCTCCGCTTTGGCCGGCGTTCAGACCGGCTTCGAGTTCCAAGAACGCATTCCGTTCGACCTTTCGAACCTCCCTAAAGTGAACCAGAACGATCCTACACCGCCGGTGCTGAATCTGGGAGCGGCGGTGAGCCTTGCCGGCGACCTGCTGGCGCTGCGAATCGAGGTGAACGAGCAGGCGAGCGACGCGGAATCCGCCTGGCAGAGCTTCATGGACGGAGATCTCACGAACCGGCTCCTCGGCGATCGCTGGAGCATCTTCATGGACAAACGGCTGCTGACCTCGCCCCTGGAGAAGACGCTGGCATCGCAGCTTGCCGACGACGACGGCTACAGGGACTCCGGGGAGTTTTGGCTGGAGGGCGGCCCGCACGTGAGATGGTCCCCGCTCGGAGACGCTCCGAGAGTCATTGCGACCTTTAACGGAGAGCTGGTCGACGGGTGCGCCGCGATCTTCGGGCCCGTAGACATGAACATAGACGCCACGATCGACGTGCGGATCACGCTGCCGAAAGCCAACCAGATTCATGTCGAGGCCACCCTCTCGGTGAGCCTGGATGCCTGGGAGCAGTTCTGGTGCAGTTTTTCCGAGGCGGTCGATCCAATCGGGTCGGCGTTGCAGTCCTCGAATGCGAGCAACGCGAAGTATTTCTTCGGCGCGATCGGCATATCTATCCTTCTCGGTCCGGTATGGATGTTCGACTTCATGACGATTTTGTTCAGCAACCCGCTCAAGCTTGCAGGCGACAAGATCCCGGATATTCCCGGTTTCAAAAAAGTGGACGACGACCGCTGGGTGATGGACACCGAACTCCATCCGCCGGACGCGGCCATCGTGACGAACATGCGGGTTACGAAGGTGACCGCGCAGGCGGACGGGCTGGTATTCTCGGGTTCGTTCGACCACGTGAGCGAGATGGCGGATCCGGTGCTACGGATCGAGCCGTGGGCAGACCACGAGTTCACCTGGCAGAACGACCATCCGTGCGTTGAATCCATACCGCTGCTGAAGGTGAAGGTGCCGTTCGCCGGCACGACCGGCCGGCTGCTGGTAGCGCCTCCGGAATTCTTCAGCCACAACGCCGCGTACGAGGTGCTCGTCGACCAATGGGACGAGCAGGGAATTACGCTGGAACTCTGGGTGCGGGACGGCGGCGGGAGCGGCTCGGCCGTGGAGGTCCTGTTGCTCACAACCGGCGGCGCGCGTTACCTGACGATTGGGGTTCCCTCGCGGCTGACGCCCTTTGCGTCCGATGCCGACGCTACGGGGTACGCGGAGAACCTGCTCGCGGTGCGGGCGACGAACTGCTACCTGGCAACCAGTATCTGGGGCAAACTCGGAGTATTCAATCCTCACTGGACAGTCGATCCCGGCCCAGAAGGCGTTGGCGAGCGGATTTGGACGGTGGTGGTGAACGGGCTGACTCCGGAAACCGCCGTTACGATTCACGATTCGGCGGGCGCGGTGCTAGCGCAATCGCTGCACGAACAAAGCTCGCGCACGCTACAGTTCGATGTGGCGACCCGCGGAGCCGCAACCTCCGGGATGCAGGCACGCGCCGCGACAGCGGGCCCTGAGCTCACGATTGCTCGCGGCGGCACCTCGCTGTCCTACAAGGAGTACCTGGAGAAGGCGCGGGCCCTGCTGGCGGAGGCGCCCATGAAAGGGCCGTCGAACCTCAGCGTCCGGCAGACACTGCTGGTGCCGGCAGGCAGCACGGCGCACGCGCCGGTCGTCGTGGCGCTGGCGGGTCAATGGCAGGGAGACGCGGCCGTCTTTGCGGTCGCGACCGCGGAGGGACTGTCGGCTCACCGGGTCGCGGCGGAGGGGACCACGAAGGCCGGCGATTTGACGATGAAGGGATTGCGGGGCGTGATCGCTTCGAGAAGGGGATTCGTCGTGTGGGGCGATTCGGGCGCGTTTCTCTGGCATCCTACGGGCGGAGACAGGCGCGTGCTGGCCGATGCTCCGGTGATGGGCGCCGCTGCGTTCGGATCGTGGATCAGCCTGCTCACGTCGGACGGTCTCGCCACGTTTGCGCCAGAGGGATCGGCGCCGGCGCGGATGCGGTTCGAGGGAGGGGTAACGCTGGCGCGCACGCGCCGGTTCCTCCTTCTTGCGGCCGTGGACAGGATATTGGCGTTGGACGCACGCAGGCCAATGAGTCCGGAACGGTGGGGCTGGTATGGAGGCGGCGCAGGCGAACTGCTGCGGGTGCGCGGTATCGGGGCGAGCACGCGGGTTGTGGCGGTTGGCGAGCAATCGTCCACGCTGCTCGATTTCGCGCGGCCCGGGCCGGCGGAGGCAATCCAGGAATACCGGCGGCTCGGCTGGATCGCGCGCGCCGGCCGGGCCGGGGCCTTCGCCGGACGCATCGAACCCGATGGCCGGACGGTGACATTTTTCCGACGGGCGGGCACGGCGGTGACGCGCGACGCTCTTTGCCGCTGAGTGGGAGACTGCGTCCGGCGGGCGGGCAAGGGTAAGTCGCCGTTATCTCACGGGCCGACACACGTTCGGGGCCGTTAGTCAGCGGGCGTCAGGGCTTTCAAAATGGCGGTGTAGGCAAGCCGCCCGGCGCGGGCTGCGAGCGCGCCGCCGATACCGGCATCGACTTCCGAGATTCGCCGGATCACCGCCGCGAGGACCTGCGGGTCCAGCGAAATTACGGCCTGCCGAAGCTGCGCGCGCAGCTCCACGGGGAGCGTGGACAGAGCTTCCGGTGTCAACGGGACGATGGACTGCCGTTCCACGGCTGCCGCGGCCGTGTCGCTGAGATACACCACTCCCAACTGCCTTGCCATGCAGCGGAAGATCTCCGCCGGCCGATAGGGTTTGAGGAGAAAGTCGTCCAGACCGGATGACATAACCTCGTCCCGCTCGGTTTGCGAGGTGGAAGCCGACACGGCGACGATCTTCACTCCACGTCCGCCGTCCATGGCACGGATGCGGCGGGTTGCCTCCAGGCCGTTCATCACGGGCATGCGGACGTCCATCCAGATGAAGTGCGGCCGCCAATTCTGAAAGACCCGGACGCCATCTTCGCCATTGGCAGCCGCGCGCACGGCGAAGCCGGCTTCCCGGAGCAGGCGCTCGAGGAGGAGACGATTTTCGGTTTCGTCCTCGACGATCAACACGCGCCACTCGGGCGGTCCCGGAGGCAGACGGAAAAGGCGGCCATATTCCGATTCCATCTGTTTGACGGCGGTTTCGGCGGCGGCCGTGACGGGAAACACGATGCGGAAGCGCGAGCCCTGGCCGGGGGCACTGGTCACGGCGATGGAGCCGCCCATGGATTCCACGAACTGACGGGTGATGGTGAGTCCGAGGCCCGTGCCCTTTTGGCTGCCCGGCTTGCCGACTTGCACGAACGGTTCGAAGATGCGCTGCTGATCTTCGGGCGCAATGCCGGTTCCGGTGTCCTCCACCTCGAGGGTTACCTTGACAGAATCGCCATCGTTTCCGCGGTCGGCGTGCGCCCGGAAGGTCACCGAGCCCCGGTCCGTGAATTTCACGGCGTTGCCGAGGAGGTTGAGGAGGATCTGACGAACCTTGCCGGCGTCGGTCACCACGAACCGCGGGAACCCGGGAGACACGACGACTTCCAGCTCGATGTTTTTCTGATCGGCGCGCACGCGCACCATCTCAGCTGTTTCGCGGACGATCTGCCTCAGGTCGCAGGGAGCGAGCTCCAGACGTTCGCGGCCGGCTTCGATCTTTGCCATATCGAGCACGTCATCGATGAGGCCCAGCAGGTGTTCGCCGCTACGGCTGATGATATCCATGTCATTGCGGCGCGCCTGGGGCAGCGCCGGGTCGCCGCGCACCAGGCTGGAGAAGCCCAGGATGGCGTTGAGGGGCGTGCGCAACTCGTGGCTCATATTGGCGAGGAAGGCGCTCTTGGCGCGATTGGCTGCTTCGGCGGCGTCTTTGGCGACGCGGAGGTCGCGAGTTCGGGCGGAGACCTGCTCTTCGAGCATTGCGGTCTGGCGCTCGAAGGCGCGTATCCGGTAGCGGTATGCTGCGAAGGCCAGCGCGACGATCGAGACCGCGACACAGCACCGGAACAACCAGGTTCCCCACCATGGCGGGAGCACGGTGATCACAAGGGACGCGCCTTTTTCATTCCAGACGCCGTCGTTGTTGGAAGCCTGAACCCTGAAGGTATAGGTTGCGGGCGGAAGGCTGGTGTAGGTCGCCAGGCGCTGCCGGCTGTCCACTTCGTTCCAGTCTTTTTCGAGCCCCTCGAGGCGGTAGCGGTAGCGATTCTTTTCCGGAGCGATGTAACTCAGGGCGGCGAATTCGACGGAGAAGATTCCCTGGGCATGAGTGAGCTTCAGGGAACCGGCAGCCCAGACGGGCTTGTGGAGCGGCGAGTCAGCACCGGGAGCGACGGGCTTGTTGAACAGATAGAAGTCCGTAAGCAGGACCGGGGGAACGTGGGGATTATCGGCCAGGCGATCGGGGTAGAACGTGGTGAGGCCCTTGCTGGAAGTAAGGATGACTTCACCGGCGGAAGTTTGGAAGCCGCCTTCCGCGAAGTACGGGTTGAGTAAGTTGTCGGGCAGGCCGTCGGGTTGGGTGTAATTGCGGAAAGTCTTTGTGCGAGGGTCGAATCGCGAGAGGCCATCGTGTGTGGCCACCCAGAGGTATCCACGTGCGTCTTCGAAGATTCCGGAAATGGTGTTTCCGGGCAGTCCGTCCTTCGTGGTGAACGTCGTGAAGGTTCCGCTTCCAGGGTCCAGTCGATCGAGGCCGTTCTGGGTGCCGGCCCAGAGCGTGCCGGCACGGTCCTCGGTAATGACATAGACCCGGTCCGCGCTGAGGCTGCGGGGATCCCGGGGGTTGTGCCGATAGTAGGTGAAGTGTTCCGTCGCGGGGTCGAAACGACCTAGACCGTCGTTCTCGCTGCCCAGCCACAGGATTCCGGCGCGGTCCTCGATGACGGTGCCGATGTAAGCGGGTGCGTCGCGATAGATCGTGAAGCGTCCCGTTCGTGCATCGAAGCGGTTCAGGCCGCCGTTCTGGGTGCCCACCCATAACACTCCGTGCCGGTCCATCAGCAGGGATCGGGCGGAGTCACTGCCAAGGCTGAAAGGGTTGTTCGGGTCGTGACGGTAGGCGAAGAACTGTCCGGTGGCGGGATCGAAGCGGTCGAGTCCTCCGCCGTAGGTGGCAAACCAGAGCGCGCCGGATGGGTCTTCGCGGATGGCAGCGACCTTGTCGTAGGAGAGGCTGCGGGCGTTGTTGGGGTCGTGGCGATACAGGGTGAAGCGTCCGGCCTGGCGATCGAGGCGGTTGAGGCCGTACTCGGTGCCGATCCAGAGGATTCCGTTGCTGCCGGCGCGGACAGACCAGATCATGTTGTCATGGAGGGTGTTCGGATTGCCGGGCTCATGGCTGTAATTGATAAACCGAGGCGGTTTGCTGGAGAAACGGCACAGCCCTCTACCGGTTCCGGCCCAGAACTCTCCTTCCGCATCCTCGAACAGGACCGCAACGGAATCGTGGGGCAGGCTCGCGGGATCGCCGGCGTTGCGGGCGTAGCGGAAGAGCCTGGTTCGATCGGGATCGAACTCGAGCAGTCCCATGTCCACGCTGCACACCCAGAGCGTGCCGCTACGATCCAGAAAGAGGCGGTTCACGCCGACGACGCTCTGGCTAGCCGCCTCTTCCGCGCGAAAGGAATAGCGCCTGAATTTGCCGGTCTTCACGTCGAACGCGCACAGCCCGTTTCCGAACGGGGAGGCCAGCCACAAGTCACCCGCCTGATCTTCCACAATGGAGGTTATATAGTTGTGGCCCAGGCCGTGCGCGTCCTTGGGATCGTGGACAAAGTGCGAAAACCCGCGTGTGGCACGGTCCAGCTTTTTCAAACCTTCGCCTGTACCGGTCCAGAGGTTACCAGCGCGATCCTCGAAGATGCAAAGAACGCCTGGATGTGGGGGGGTGCCCGGGTCCGGAGGAGTGTCGGGGTAGTGGATGAAAGTTCCCGTGGCAGGGTCCAGGCGATCGAGTCCAGCCTGGGTGCCTATCCACAGGGTTCCGCCATGGTCCTGTAACGCTGAGAGCGTTCCGTCGTCGCTCAGACTGCCGCTGTTGCGGGGGTCATGGCGGAAATGGGTGAGGATTTCGGTAGCCGGGTCCAGCCGATAGAGTCCTTCGTTGGTGGTGCCGACCCAGAGGATGCCGGCCCGGTCTGTACACAGAAACCTGATGGGATCGCTGGCGAGGCTGCTCCTCGAGGGATCGCGTTCGTTGCGGTACCGACGCAGACGGTAGGCGTCGTAGCGGAACAGGCCGTCGCTGGTGCCGATCCACAGGACACCATAGCGGTCCTGCGCGATGCTCCAAATCCGGGTTTGCAGCGATTCGCCGTTTACGGAGAGCGGGAGGAAGGGGATGTCGCGTTTATCGATTACAGGGAGTTTGATTACGGCGTTTTCAGGCGCTGGGGCGGAGGCGGGACGGCCGGATGCCGGGGCGGGGCACGCGATCACGAGGAAAAGCAGTGTGCGGGCCGATACTCGAAAGGGAATGGCCAAGTCTAAGAATATGCCAGGGGCATGGTTCCGTGGTATCGACGGGCCTGGCGAGTCACGGCGCCCCTGGCGCATTATATGTCTTGACACGTATATACTCTTCAGGGTATATCAGAAGAGTGGAGTCGGTGTTCGAAATCATTGCGGAGCCAAACCGGCGAGCGATATTGAGCCTGCTGGTCCTGTCGCAACAGTCGGTGGGAGAGATCGAGCGGCAACTCGGTATGGCGCAGCCGAGCGTGTCGAAGCACCTGAGAGTGCTGCGCGAGGCGGGTTTCGTGGAATCGACGGTGGACGCACAGCGCCGCCTGTACCGGCTGAAGCCCGGACCCTTTCAGGAGGTGGATGCATGGCTGGCTCCGTTCCGGCGGTTCTGGTCGGCTCACGTGGATGCTCTGGAACGCCACCTCGACCGCATGGAGAAATCCGTGCCGACGAAAAGGAAAACAAAGAGGAGACGACGCGGCCCAGGCCGCGGACCTGACAAAGGAGAGACGGAATGAAGATCAAATTGACGAGCGTGTACGTGGATGACCAGGATAAGGCCCTGCGTTTTTATACGGAGGTACTGGGCTTTGCCAAGAAGGCCGATTTCAGCCAGGGCCCATATCGCTGGCTGACCGTGGGCTCGCCCGAGGAGCCGGACGGCACCCAGCTACAACTGGCGCTGAACGACGGTCCCGCGGGCAAAGCGTATCAGCAGGCGATCTTTCAGCAGGGCCAGCCCGCGGCCAATTTCCTGACCGACGACATCAAGGGCGACTACGAGCGGATCAAGGCCGGCGGCGGCGAATTCACCATGCCGCCGACCGCCGTGACCGGCGCGACCATTGCGATGCTGAACGACACCTGCGGCAACCTGATTCAGATCACCCAACTGGCACGCTGGTAAATGCGCCGGTTCCGCACGATCGCGCAGCTTCGCCGGTTCTGGTCGGCATACGTGGATGCTTTCAACCGCTACCTCGACCGCATGGAGCAGACCACGCCGACGAAGGGGAAGACGAGGAGAAAAAGATGATGGAACGCGAGCAGTACACACCTGGTCCGGCCAGCGGGGCGCAGGTGCATAAGGGCGGAGAAAAGTGGACGCTCATTCTGGTGAGAGAACTGCGCCATTCACCGGAAAAAGTATGGGAGGCGCTCACCGACCCGTCGCACCTGCGCGAGTGGGCGCCCTTCGTGGCCGATGGGAGCCTGGGCACGGTTGGAGCCACGGTGAGTCTTACCTGGGTGGGAACGCACGCGACGATCGAGACAAGGGTGACTCGGGCCGACGCTCCCAGGCTGCTGGAGTACAACGATATCCGGTGGGAGCTAGAAGACGTTGGCGGCGGCACGCGGCTGACGCTGTGGCACAGCATCGATCGCCGCTTCATCGCGTGGGGCGCGGCGGGGTGGCATATTTGCTTCGACGTTCTGGAGCGGCTGCTCGCGGGTGAACCGATTGGACGCATCGCCGGCGGCGAGGCGATGAAGTCCGCGGGCTGGCAGCGATTGACGGCCGAATACACCAGGCAGTTCGGCGTAGAAACGCCCAACTGGCCGCAAAAGTCGGCTGAAAAACCGTGAATGAGGAGGTCGGATTGAACTGGAATAAATGGGTTCGGCAGACCCACCGCTGGCTGTCGATTGCCTTTACGGCGGGCGTCATCGTCAACGGCATCGCCGTGCGACAGGGGAAGTACACCGCGTGGGTGGGCCTTTTGGCAGGGCTTCCGCTCGCCCTGCTTTTGTTTACCGGCCTGTACCTGTTCGCGCTGCCGTATGCCGCCAAATGGCGCAGCGGACAGGCTGAACGCAGCTAAAATAGGGTGCGAGAGTTGGAGTCGATATGAAGAGGTCCGTTGAAGTGGAATCCGCGTCGGCATTGATCGACCAGAGGATCAAGGAACTTGGGGACTGGCGCGGGAAGACGCTCGCCAAAGCGCGCCAGATCATACACGAGGCAGACCCTGAGATGGTCGAAGAATGGAAATGGAGGGGGACTCCGGTCTTTTCCCACGGCGGCATCGTGTGCACGGGAGAGACGTATAAGAACGCCGTCAAGCTGACCTTTGCCAGGGGAGCCGCGTTGAAGGACCCCTCCCGTCTGTTCAATTCGAGCCTCGAGGGGAATGTCAGGCGCGCCATCGACATCCACGAGGGCGACAAGGTCGATGAGGCGGCCTTGAAGGATCTTATCCGCGCTGCAGTGGCACTCAATCTCAGGGGCAACAACCAGCCGAAGCCCCGGCGAGCGAGCAGCAAGCGGGCCGGCTAGCTGCCCGCCACGGTGCTCAACCGGCTGGCTGCTTCGAGTCTGGATTGCGCAACCAAAGTTTTGCTAACATATTTCTCCGCATCTTGAAGGCCCTGCCCGTCATCACAACATCCATTGTTGAATTTACCGATGAGGGTCCCCCTCATGAATGCAAATCCAAAACCGCAACCGGTAACTCGCGCGAACTCCCGGCCGGCCAGCGCCGAGCAGCGCCTGAGAGAACTGCACATCGAGCTCCCGGCGCCCCCGGGCCATTTGGAACCTATGCGGAAGATGTGCAGACAGGCAATCTGCTTTTTCTGGCCGGGATGCTCCCGCTGCGGATCTTAGGCAGGAAAGCCCAATCGTCAGCGTCGCAAAATTCCAAAACTACTCAAAAGGAGGACACCATGACCCAA
>DATJYW010000423.1:0-9410 GCA_035499435.1 Candidatus Acidiferrales bacterium
ACCCTGGCGACCATGGGCCCGCTCCACGGATACGGCATCGCGCGCCGCATCGAGCAGACCAGCGGCGACCGCATTCTGATCAATTACGGCACGTTGTATCCCTCGCTGGTCAAACTCGAGCAGGAAGGCTGTATTGCCGGCGAATGGGGTGTTTCGGAGAATAATCGCAAAGCCCGTTTCTACCGGATCACCCGCGCCGGCCACGCACAGCTCCGCAAGGAAGCGCGCCAGTGGGAAGAGACCAGCGACATCATCGCCCGCTTCTTCTCGCCCGGCCAGGAGGTCTCATGAGGCGCATCACGGCCTGGTTCAAGCGGCTCGGCGGCTGGTGGGGCAGGGAAGGGCGCGAGCGTGCTCTTCAGGACGAATTGGCCGCCAATATCCAGATGAACGTGGACGACAACCTGCGCGCGGGAATGTCCCTGGCGGAGGCCCGCCGGCAGGCTGCGCTGAAATTCGGAAGTGTCGATTCCGCCAAGGAAGCTGTCCGCAGCCAGTGGACCCTCGGCGGGCTCGAGGTCACTCGTCAAGACATCGTCTACGCCCTGCGCGGCTTTCGACGCAATCCCGGCTTCGCGCTAACAGCGGTCATTTCCCTGGCACTCGGCATCGCCGCCAGCGTGGCCATCTTCACCGTCGCCGACAGCGTGCTGCTGCGGCCGCTGCCATACCGCGATCCCGGACGCCTGGTCATGGTGTGGGAAACCAATCCGCACCGTGTCGGAGCGATCCACAACGTGATCTCGCCCGGCAACTTTCAGGATTGGCGGGCGCAGAGCCACGCCTTCGAACATATGGCTTTATTCACCTACGGCCGGTTGGTCCTCTCCGACGGCCGCCGTGCCGAGGAATTCACGAGCGAGTTCGTTTCGCCGGGCTTGCCGGCCATGTTGGGCGTTCACCCGTGGCGCGGACGCCTTTTCAGCGGCGCCAACCCGTTGCCGCAGCGTCCCGACGAAGTGCTCATCAGTTACCGCCTGTGGCAGAGCTGGTTCGGCGGCGACGAATCGGTCCTCGGCCGCAAGATCCAGCTCTCCAACGAGCCGGCGACCGTGATCGGCATTCTGCCTCCGGGCTTTTACTTCAAGAACCGCGAAGCCGATCTCTGGGAGTCCTTCGACCTGGATCCCGCGCGTAACTATCGCGCCACCTCCGGGCGATACCTGCTGAGCGTGGCGCGTCTCAAGCCCGGCATCACCCTCGCCCAGGCTCAAGCCGAGATGTCTGTGATCGCCCGCGGCCTGGAGGCCGTCGATCCGGCCTTCGACAAGGGCTGGGGCGTCAACCTCGAACCTCTTCGGGATTCGATGGTCCGAGACGTCAGGCAGCCGCTGCTGGTGCTCCTGGGCGCGGCGCTATTCGTGCTGGCGGTGGCATGCGCCAACGTCGCCAACCTTCTGCTGGCGCGCCACGGATCCCGCCGGCGGGAGATGGCGGTGCGCGCGGCGATTGGTGCCGGCTGGTGGCGGATCGCCCGCCAACTGCTGACAGAGAGCCTGCTGCTCGGACTCAGCGGAGGCCTGGCCGGCGTGCTCCTGGCAAATTGGCTTGTCTCGGGCCTTATGAAGCTCGCGCCGCAGGATCTGGCGCGCAATGCCTCAGTCACTCTCGATCTGCGGGTCTTGTGCTTCGCAGTGGCATTGTCGTTGGTGTCCTCCGTCTCTTTCGGGCTCTTACCGGCCTGGATCGCCGCGCGCCGCGACGCCCTGGGCGGATTGCGCGAGGACGGTCGCGGCGCCATCGGAAGGCTCAGGGCCGGACGCCGCTGGCTGGTGGCCGCTGAAGTGGCGGTCTCGGTCATGCTGCTCGCCGGCGCCGGATTGATGCTGCGCAGCCTCACCGGACTGTTGAATGTCGATCCGGGTCTGAATGCCAACCGTGTCCTGACCGCGCGCGTGACGCTTCCCAGAGCGCAATACCGGGAGTCCGCCGCCCGGCTGCAATTCTTCGCGCGCGCACTCCAGGACCTGCGCGCTCTTCCCGGCGTCCAATCGGCGGCGGCCATTGACTTCCTGCCGTTTTACGGCCTGGCCGCCGGCACCGGAGTCACCATCGGCGGGCGGCCGCCGGCGCGGCCGGGCGAAACCCTTGGGACCGTCGTGCGAACGGTTTCCCCCGGCTACTTCCATACCATGGGAATCCCGCTGAAGGGCGGGCGCGATTTTTCGGAATTCGACAGCACGCCCAACAGCCCGTGCCGCTTTGTCGTGAACGAGAGCTTCGCCCGCAAGTACCTTTCCGGCGAGCAGGTGCTCGGCAAAACGATCAGCGTCGATATGGCCGACAAGAACCCGTTCGGCGAGATCATCGGCATCGCCGGCGACGTGCGGGAGGGCTCAGTGGATCGGGAGCCTGAGGCCACTGTTTACTACCCGCACAGCTTGTACATGCCCCGAAGCGAGATGAATCTTCTGGTTCGAACCGCGGGTAATCCGATGCTGCTGGTGGAGCCGGTGCGGCGTGTCATTCACGAAATCGACCCCGCGCAGCCGGTGGCGGACTTCGCGCCGATGGAAACCATCGTGCGCGAGACCTTCTCCCGGCAGAAGTTCAGTGCCGTGCTGCTCGCCGGGTTCTCGCTGGTATCGCTGCTGCTGGCGGCGGTGGGCATCTACGGCGTGCTGGCCTACTCGGTCACGGAACGCACGCGCGAATTCGGTGTGCGGATGGCGCTGGGCGCGGAGCCCTCGCGAATTGTGGCGCTCGTGTTGGCTGGGGGTGCCCGCATGCTCCTGGCGGGCACGGTCGCGGGCATCGCCGGAGCGCTCGCGCTGACCAGCTTTCTGCGCACGCTGCTGTTCGGCATCGGCACGCACGATCCGGTGACGTTCATTGCCGTTCCGCTGGTGCTGGCGGCAGTGGGTATGATTGCCGCCTGGCTGCCGGCGCATCGCGCGTCGCGCTTGCCGGCGGTGGAGGCACTGCGGGCAGAGTAGGAAGTAGGGCCACGCCCGGGTTTTACAGCTCTTTTACATAGGGTCGTACTCCTGAGTCCTTCCAGTTACGTTTATTAAGTTAGGAGGGAGAAGAGCAATGAGACTCAGGGTAATGGGACAGTGCCTGTTGACAGCGGCCCTGGTTGCCTCGGCCGCCATGGCTTCCAGCAAGACGGTTCCCGCCGGTCCCGTGACGGACGAGGATATCGCTAAAGCGGTGCGTCACGAGGTCCTCACGTACCCCTGGTACACCTTGTGGGACGACATCAACTACCGCGTCACCAATGGGAGCGTGGAATTGACCGGCGCGGTCAGCCAGCCTTACAAGAAAGACGACCTCGGCCGCCTGGTGAAGGGCATCCGGGGCGTGGAGACGGTCTCCAACAACCTCAAGGTTCTGCCGCTTTCGCCCATGGACGACCGGCTGCGGCTGCAGGTAGCGCGCGCGATTTATCGCGACCCCGTTCTCTCGCGCTACGCCATGGGCGTCATCCCGTCCATCCACATTATCGTGGATAACGGGCATGTGAAGCTTACGGGCGCGGTGATGAACGCGATGGACAAGCAGATCGCCGGCATGCGCGCGCAGGGCGCGGGCCTGAGCTTCGGACCGGTTCAAAACGATCTGACTGTCGACAACCCGCCGGCCAAGAAGAAGAGTTAGGTTCCTCCTTAGCAGGCGGCTGCGCGGAATATCGCGCGGCCGCCTTTTTTTGTGGGCGCGCTAAAATCGGACTTCGTGCCGCGATCCGTCATCCTCCTCCCGCTTCTGCTCTCCGCCGGCTGTAACCGGCTGCCCGAATCTTACCCGCCGCCCGAGCAGCGCAAGGCGCTCACCGTGCCGGCATCCCCGACACTCAGCTACTTCGTTTCGATGGAAGATCCCAATGCCGATGCCTACCTGGTTCGCGGGTTTGCGGCCCGCGACGCCGGCACGTGGCGGTGGGCGCTGGATCATCCGGTGCTCCGTTTCCTGGTGCCGGCCGCGCCGCGACTGCGCTTCGAGATGGACTTCTCCCTGCCGGAGCGAGCGTTCCGCGAGACCGGGGCCGTGACTCTCACCTTCCGGATCAACGGCGAGGTGCTGGACCGTCACCGCTGCGAGACATCCGGCCAGCAGCACTACTCACACGAAGTTCCCGAGGCCCTCATCCGCGCCAACGCGGTAAACCTGGTGTCGATCGACCCCGATCCGGTGTGGGTTTCGAAGGCCGATGGATCACACCTCGGTTTCATCCTGGCGCGGGCCGGGTTCACGGAGTGACCGTGGAGCCGCTCGCAATTCTGTTTGGCGCCGGGTTCACCATTGTGGTTTGCCTCGCGCTTGGGGCTCTGGTACTGCGCGACTCATGTAGCGATCCCGGCGCTCGCTTCGTCACCGGCGCGGCCGTGTTGAGCCTGATCGTTTTCACCCTGTGCGCCTTGCATCTGGCCTATCCTGCGGTGTTCCTGGTTCTTGGTGGAGCGTGTCTATGTTTGTTGGGTAGGCCTCCCGGCCTGCCCCGCATGCGCAGCGCGCTGCTATTGATCTTCGGCGCTTACTTCATCTTCTATTTCTTCCACGCGATGGCACCCGAAGCGAGCCCCGATGGCGCCGGCTACCACCTCGCGCTGGCCGCCCGCTACCTGCGCGAGCGCGGGTTCGTGCGCATCACCGACAATTTCTACGCGGCTTTCCCGGCCGGCGTGGAAATGCTGTTTCTGTTTGCTTTCGCATTCGGACGGCATTCCGCCGCCGCCCTGGTCCACCTGGCTTTTCTGGTTGCGCTCTCCTGGCAGATGTTCGCGTGGGCGCGGCGCGCCGGATTCCCGCAAGCCGGAGCGGCAGGCGCGCTTTTGGTCTTTGCCAGCCCGGCCGTGGGTATCGACGCGGCCAGTGCGTACAACGACGTCGCCCTGGCGGCCGTCGCCTTCACCCTCTTTCATCTGCTGGAAATCTGGAGCGAGACCCGCGCGGTACGACTGCTGTATGCCATCGGGCTGCTCGCCGGATTTGCGTTCAGCGTGAAGTACACCGCCTGGCTGGCGGTCCCGTGGGCCGCCGGATTCCTAGCGTTGAAGAGCCGCAGGAACGCGGCTCTGGTTGCGGCCATCGCCGCCGCCGCGATCGCTCCGTGGCTGGTCAAGAACTGGATCTGGTTCCACAATCCGGTAGCCCCGTTCTTCAACCGCCTGTTCCCCAACCCCTACGTGCTGGTGTCCTTCGAAGATACATATCGGCGCGTGCTGGCGCTCTACCATCTGAAGTCCCGCTGGCAGATTCCGATGGAGGTGACCACGCGGGGGTCGCTTTCGGGCTTGCTCGGTCCGGTATTTCTGCTGTCCCCGCTGGCACTCGTTTCGCTGCGCACGAGCGCCGGACGCCGGCTGCTGCTTGCCGCGTTGATTTTCGGCGCGAATTACTTCACCAACATCGGGACGCGCTTCCTGATCGCGCCGCTGCCGTTTGTCGCGCTGGCCCTGGCGCTCGCGCTCAGCGCCGTGCCGCGCCTGGCGATCGCGATTGCCCTGATTCATGCCGTGATCTCCTGGCCGGCCCTGGTCCCGAAGTACGCTATTCCGCAAGCGTGGCGGCTGACCAAGGTCCCCTGGCGCGAGGCCCTGCGCCTCAAACCCGAGGGCCCCTACATCGAATCGCGCCTGCCCGAGTACGCCATCGACCGCCTGATCGAGGCGAAGACGCCTCCGGGATCGACCATCTTTACTTTCACACCGATCCCCGAGGCCTACACCACGCGCCATATCCGGGTGGAATTCCAGGCCGCCGAAAACAAGATCAGCGGCGCCGTCCTTTGGACCGCCCTGGCTCCCGAATACGTTCCCACGTGGCGGCTGCGCTTCGCGTTCCCGCGGCAGCCTCTGCGCGGCGTGCGCGTGGTCCAGACCAACACCGGCCCCGACCTGTGGAGCGTCCACGAATTGCGCATTTTCGACGGTGCGCGCGAACTTCCCCGCGACCCCGAGTGGCGCCTCACCGCACGCCCGTACCCCTGGACCGTACAGAGCGCTTTCGATAATTCGCTGGTCACCTTCTGGCTGTGCGGCGAGACCGCGACGCCCGGCCAGTTCATCGAGGCGCAATTCCACCGCGAGGAGACCGCCGACTCGGTGCTCATCGAGACCGCGCCGAACCAGTGGTCCATCCGGCTCAGACTCGAAGGGCTCGACGCCACCGGCCGCTGGATTCCGTTGGCTGCCGGGCCCGCCGCGAGCGATGCGCCGCGCCCGCTGGGCCTGCGCCGCGCCGTCGCCGAAGAGCTCAAGCGGCGCGGCAACGACTACCTTCTGGTGTTCGACACCAACCTCGGCTCTGACGACCTGCGCGCCAACGCCGACCTGTGGGGCATCCGCCTGGTGGGCGAAGATAAAGGAGCGAGACTCTACCAATTGCCATGAAACTGTACCTGGGAGTGGACGGCGGCCAATCGGGCACGACCGCGCTGATCGGTGACGAGACCGCCCGCGTCCTCGGCACCGGGGATGCCGGGCCGTGCAATCACGCCGCCGCGGGAGAAGGTCGCGCCAAGGTGGAGCGGGCCGTCATGGGCAGCGTGGCCGCCGCCTGTGCGCAAGCCGGACTCGATCCCGCGGCGGTGACTTTTGAAGCCGCCTGTTTCGGCATGAGCGGCGGGCCGGAGGACAAGCAAGAAATCCTGGCGGGCATCCTGCGCGCGCGCCGGCTCATCGTCACCAACGACGCGGTGATCGCACTTGCCGGCGCCACCGAATCGGGGCAGGGAATCATCACCATTGGCGGAACCGGGTCGATCGCTTTCGGCCGCAATGCCGAAGGCCGCTGCGCGCGCGCGGGAGGGTGGGGATACATCTTCGGCGACGAAGGCAGCGGCTTCGACATCGCGCGGCAGGCCACGCGCGCCGTGCTGCGCGCCGACGAAGGCTGGGGCCCGGGCACCCGGCTGCGCGAGATCCTGCTCGAGGCCACCGGAACCAGCTCGGCCAACGAGCTGCTGCATCTGTTTTATACCGACGAATGGCCGCGCTCCCGCGTGGCCCGGCTGGCGCGCCTGGTGGATGCGGCCGCGGCGGACTCCGAGCCGGTGGCGCTCGAGATCATCCACGGCGCGGCCCAGCAACTCGCGCTGCAGGCGGCGGCGGTTCGCAACCAACTCTGGCAGGAAGGCGAGCCGGTGCGGGTTGCCTATATCGGAGGCGTGTTCGAGAGCACGCTTCTGCGGGCGCGATTCCAGACCTTGGTCGAGCTGCACGACGGCGTAACGTGCGGTCCGCCATTGCGCGGCCCGGCCGAGGGAGCGTTACTGGAGGCGGTGAGATCCGGAACGTGACTTAGCCGGATTCGCTCTTAACGGTTGGTAGTTCTTTCATATTATTGAAGTCGCTCTCGACTTCGCATAGCATGGACCCCAATTGCATGACGCACTCCGAGGGGGTTTGGCTGTGAATCGTGTGCCACTCGTGGTTCTCGCTATGGCTGCCTGGGTACTGCGAGCGCAAGACCCGACGGGCGCCGTTGAAGGAGCTGTATCCGATCCCAGCCGCGCTGCAATCGCCGGCGCCCGGGTTTCGGTTGTCAATCTCGATACAGGCCTTGGCCAGGCAGTGGTCACGCCGACGGGCGGGCTGTTCCGTTTCGGCTCCCTCCCGGTCGGCCCCTACCGCCTTACTGTCGAGGCGGCGAGGTTCTCGAAATATCAGCAACAGCCGATTCAGGTCAATGTGAGCCGGATTCTGCGCCTCGACGTTCAAATGGAGCTCGCCACGGTCCGGGAAACCGTTACGGTGACGGGCGGCGCCTCCATGGTCGACTCATCGACCAATACGCTCGGTGCGGTCGTCACCGGTCACGAGATTCTTCAGTTGCCGTTGAACGGCCGGAACTTTACGCAACTGGGCCTGCTTCAGGCCGGCGCCGCACCGCTGACCAGCGGACTCGTGCAGGCCGGCGGCCCCATGCGCCAGGGCGAAACATATGCCGTGAACGGCGCGCGTCCCGAACAGAACGCTTACCTGGTAGACGGAGCGCAGAACCTGAACCGCATGGACGGTGGATACGCGCTGAAGGTGCCCGTCGACGCCATCTCCGAGTTTCGCATCCTCACGGGAACGGCGCCGCCGGAGTACGGCGGAACTGCCGGGGCCACCACCTCCGTGGTGACGAAGTCCGGCAGCAACGAATTCCATGGCGCGCTGTACGAGTTCCTTCGCAACGACCGGCTCGACGCGCGCAACTTTTTCTCCGCCGGCGTCGAGCCGCTCAAGCAGAACCAGTTCGGCGGAACGTTGGGCGGACCTGTCAAGCGCGAGCGTACGTTCTTTTTTGGCTACTACGAGGGCTTCCGGAACAAGCAGGGCCTCACGACGAGCGCGATCGTGCCGACTGCCCAGGAACGCACTGGAGACTTTTCCGATCTCGGGCAACCGCTGCTCAACCTGGCCGCCGGCGGAACACCTTTCCCCGGCAACCAACTGCCTCCGCAGGCGATCAACCCGGTGGCGGTGAATGTGCTGAACATGTACCCGCTGGGCAATGTGTCGCCCTCGCTCTACCGTGCCACCGTGGTCGGAACCAACTTCTACGATCAGGCCGGCGGCCGGGCGGATTTCAATGCGTCGTCGAAGGACCAGCTCTTTGCACGCTTCGCCTGGTCGGGCGGCTATGACATCAACCCCGTCTCGGTGCGAGGTACGCCCGTCCCGGGCTTTCCCACGCGCGACAATCTCACCACGGACTCGGCGGAACTGTCCCACACCCGCATCCTCTCGCCATCCGCGACCAATTCCGCGCGCATTGCCTTTCTGCGCTATGCCTTCGATTTCGATTTACGCCTGAATCAGACCCCGCCCAGCGCTCTCGGCTTTCAGTTCTCGCCGGCATCGGACATCGGGACCGGCCCGCCGTTCTTTAACATCGTCGGCTATTCGCCGATCGGCGGGGCCATTACCGGGCCGCGCACCTCCGCGCAAGACAGCTACCAGGGTCAAGAGGCTTTTTCCTGGATTCACGGTGCTCACTCTGCCCGGTTCGGCGCCGACTACCTGTACACCGGCATCAACATGTTCCAGGCCATCGCACCCAACGCATTTTACGTATTCGCCACGTTCCCGACCAATTCTCCGATCGCCAACGTTCTGCTGGGCGCGCCCGTCACCTTCTACCAGGGGCTGGGCGATTTCCACCGCGATCTGCGCAATTGGAGCCTCGGCGCTTATGCGCAGGACGAATGGCGCATCTCGCCGCGCCTCACCCTCAATTACGGTATCCGCTACGAACGGGTCAACCCGATCACGGAAGGGCAGAACCGGCTCAACGGATTCGTCCCCGGGGTGCAGTCGGTGGTTTTCCCCAGCGCGCCGCCGGGTCTGCTGTTCCCAGGAGATCCGGGGATGGGGGCGGGCATCGCCAAGGGAGACAACGCATTCATGCCAAGGATCGGGTTTGCCTGGGATCTCAAGGGCGATGGCCGCTGGGCGATTCGGGCCAGCTACGGCGTCTTC
>DATJYW010000424.1:0-6742 GCA_035499435.1 Candidatus Acidiferrales bacterium
TGCAGCGCGACGCGCTCCGCTTCGCCATCGGCGCCAAGTGGCCGTCGCAGGTAGATCACTCGATCCACGGCAACCGCATCGTTCTGACTCGTACCGGCAAAGGCGACCGGGTCACCGGCTACTGGATGCCCGGCAAGGGAACGCCCATCCTGATTGTTCATCCGGGCGGCTCGGCAGTGGCGCTGCGCACCGGCGGCATTGGCGGCACGCTCCATTCCGGAAGGCCTGTCCTGATTCTGGATGAGTTCGCGGCCGATGCCGACCGCACGCGAAAGCTTCGGTCCGACGATTTCTTTCTCTCCTACAACCACTCCGATTCCGCCGAGCGCGTGCAGGATATCCTCACCGCGGCCGCGTATCTGAAAACGAAGTCGGGCGGCAAGCTGGAAGTGATCGGCCTGGGTGACGCGGGAGTCTGGTGCGTGTTCGCTGCGGCGATCGCGCCGGTGCCCATTGAGGTGGTGGCGGACCTGAACGGGTTCGGCGGTTCCGACCAGGACTATCGCGACCGATTCTTCGTTCCCGGAATCCAACGTGCCGGAGGTCTGAGTGCCGCCCTGAAATTGGCCGGCAGAGTCCGCACCATCCTTCCTTCCGTTGACGAAGTCGTGGACACGCAAGCAGCTTCGTCGTCACCGGACCCTTTGCCAAGGACCCCCGGCACGAACTCAGTAAGATCCAATATCTCGTTCAGGCGATAGCCGGCGCCTTGCCTAGTCTTTTTTTCGTCTTCAAGACTCTTGTAATCTGGTCCAAAACAGTGTATAGGATAATCTGACCAGGTAGTCTGAAACACCAGGGCGAACCCGTCGATCCGCACTTCTTTGTCTATTTCATCTGCTGACGAGCAGCAGAGTCTATTTTACTGTCTTGCTTTGGGGTAGCCTATGTCTTCTCGCGTTCGGAGGTTTTGGTTATTCGGGCTGTCGGTCATTCTGCTGGGTGCAGCATTGTGCCTCAGCACCACGCCGGCGTGGGCCCAAGCGACTTCCACCAGTACCGTCACCGGCTTAGTGACGGATCAACAGAATGCGCTGATTCCAGGCGCACAAGTTACTCTCATCGACAAAGGGACCGGCAGCACCCGGACAACTACGAGCAACGAAACCGGGAGGTACGTGTTCATCAACGTTTCGTCGGGAACGTACGACGTCACGTTTAACAAGTCAGGCTTTGCGGGTTATCGGGTGGCCGACCAACCCGTACAGGTCGGCGCCACCCTCACTATCAACGCCACCATGGAGGTTGGGCTTACCACCAGCACGGTGGAGGTCAAAGCCACCAACCTGGCCGAACTACAAACCACCAGCGCGTCGGTAGGAACGTCCTTCTCCGGTGCAACGCTGATCGCCTTGCCCAACCTAGGGCGCGACGTCTCCACTCTGGCTGTCCTTCAGCCGGGCGTGACCCTCGCGGGCTATACTGCCGGCGCCTACGAAGACCAGAATACATTCATGCTCGACGGCGGCAATGCCTCGGACGACATGTCCGGCGAAACCAACCGCTACGGAACCAACTTCACTGGAATGGGCGGCACCCAGCAGGGCGGCGTTCCCTCCGGCGTGGTGCCGACACCCGTGGAGAGCATCGAAGAATTTCGCGTCTCCACCTTCAGCCAGACCGCGGACTTCAATAATTCGATCGGCTCGCAGGTGCAGATGGTGACCAAGCGAGGCACCAGGGACTGGCACGGTTCCGGTTACTGGTATTACTACGCGACCAACGTGGGCGCGGCGAACAGCTGGTCCAACAACCACACGCCGCTGACCACCTCCTCAGGGCAGGTACTTTCGCCGTATACGCCGCTGCCGTCCAACCACCGCAACCGCTTCGGAGGCACGCTGGGCGGGCCGCTGACTCCCAAGGTGCTAGGGGGCAAGACCTTCTTCTTTTTCAACTACGAGGGTCTGCGGTATCCCAACGTCAGCAACTACGAGCGACCGGTGCCGACCGACACCATGCGGGCCGGCGTGATCTTCGTGCCGAACTCCGCGGGGACCTATCTGCCGTACAACCTCAACCCCTATCCGGTCACCGCCAAGGATCCGGTCACCGGCCAGATGACGACCTACCAGCCGGCGACATGTCCGGGAGGCGGTTGCGACCCGCGTGCCATTGGGATCAACCCGGTGGTGCAGAAGATCTGGAGTTACATGCCGGCGGGCAACGATCCCTACTATGCCTCTAACGGCGCCGATGGGTACAACGTGGTCGGGTACCTTTCCAGCATCCGGGCACCCCTGACACAGAATTCCTACGTGGGCCGGGTGGATCACGATTTCGGCGACCGGTGGCGGGCTTTCGCGAGCTACCGCTATATGCGGCTGGTGAACCTGACCACCAACCAGGTGGATATCGGCGGCCTCCTGCCCGGCGCTGCACAGGGTGTGCCGACGGCCACGGCACCCCGTCCGCAGAATCCCGGCTACCTGGTGCTGGGCTTGACCACCAACGTCACCGCCAGCACCACCAACGAATTCCGCTTCAATTACACCCGCAACTTCTGGCAGTGGGGAACCGCAAATGCGCCTCCGCAATTGCCGGGTCTCGGCGGAGCGGTGGAGATCGCCAGCGGATACAGCAACTCGACGGCGGAAAGCAGCACCTGTGCCAACACCCTGATTCCCTATAACGTGGGCACGCAGTGCACGCGCCAGCGCTTCTGGGACGGCCAGGACAAACTGTTCCGCGACGACATGAGCATGCTCAAGGGCAACCACCTGTTCCAGTTCGGTGGCACCTACCAGCGCAATTACGACTACCACATGCGCACCGACAACGGGTCGGGAATCAACAACCAGATCATCTACCAGGTCGCCAGCACGAACATCAATCTCACGAACACGCAGTGGATCCCGACCTCGATCGGCAGCAGCTATCTGAGCAACTGGCGAAATCTCTATTCGGAGGTGCTGGGCCTGGTGAGCCAGCCGCAAGTGGCCTACACTCGGTCGGGGAACGATCTGACCGTGAATCCGGTGGGGTCTTCGGCATTCGACCAGAGCATCATTCCATACTACAGCGTGTATTTCAGCGATACCTGGAAGGTCAAGCCTACGTTCACGCTGACCTACAGCCTCGGGTGGACCTTGGAGATGCCCCCATACGAGATCAACGGGAAGCAGGTGACGGTGGTGACTTCAGACGGCGCACAGGTGGATACCGCGGATTATCTCGCGCAGCGCAAGAAGGCGGCACTGGCGGGACAGGTCTACGAGCCGGTCCTGGGCTTTGCTATGGTGGGCAATGTCGGCGCTGGTCTGAAATACCCTTACCAGCCGTTCTACGGCGGATTCAGCCCGCGGGTGGCCGCGGCGTGGAATCCCAGTTACCGCGACGGGATTCTGGGCAAACTGTTCGGCAACGGCAAGACGGTGCTCCGCGGCGGGTATGGCCGGATTTATGGAAGGCTGAACGGCGTGAACCTGGTGCTGGTGCCGCTGCTCGGCATCGGGCCTTTACAGCCGGTGACCTGCGCCGGTCCCAAGATGGACGGAACCTGCGCGGGCGCGAACAACGTGGACGCGAGCAATGTCTTCCGAATCGGCACGGACGGCATGTCCGCGCCTCTTCCCAAGCCATCCACCACATTAGCCCAGCCGTTCTTTATGGGCTACAACGGCGCGATTTCTGCAGGCGACGTCAACACTCTCGATCCGCGCTACCGGCCGCAGCGCACGGACAACTTCAGCTTGTCGCTCCAGCGGCAGCTCCGCGCCGGCTCGATGATCGAGGTCGGCTACATTGGCCGCATCATCCGCAACGAGATGCAGGAATTGAATCTGGACGACGTGCCGTACATGACCACCTTGGGTGGGCAGGCGTTCTCGCAGGCCTACGCGGCGGTGGCCAGCGCGATCTATTTCGCCAACGCGTCGCCCAGCGGCATCGCGGCGCAGCCGTTTTTCGAAACCGCGCTCGGCGGAAGCACGGCGTCCTACTGCCAGGGCTACGCCAACTGTACGGCCGCTGTGGCTTCGAAGCTCGCCTCCAGTTTCAAAGTCGGGGCGGTGTCGGATATCTGGAACGCGCTGAACAAGGCGCCGTCCTGGATTCTGGGCCGCACCATGATCAGCGGGGCGGGCGGCGGCGTCTCCCCGTTGCAGGCCACCTCTCTTGCCCTGACCACCAGCATGGGATTCGGGAACTACAACGCGCTGTACATCTCTTACAAGACCACCGACTTCCACGGCCTCACCGCGGTTTCGAACTTCACCTGGGGCCGGGCCCTGGGAACCGCTCCTCTGGCGCAAGCCAATAGCTCGAACACCGCGCTCGATGCCTGGAACATGCAAGCCAATTACGGACCCAACGGCTTTGATACCAAGTTCCTTTACAACGCGGCGGTGTATTATGCGCCTCCGTTCTACAAGGGACAAAAAGGCGTGCTCGGGCACCTCTTGGGTGGCTGGACCATTTCCCCGCTGTTCACGGCGCAAACCGGGGCGGCGCTGGGCGCTACCTACACCCAGGGGTCTCTCCCCGCCGAGAGCTCATCGTTCGGCGAGTCGAGCTCCGGCAGCATGACCTCGACGGCGGACATCGCGGTGTTTGCCCAGAAGTACACGGGCGGCGCATCGGCCTACTACAACAACAACGGGTCGACAATTGCCAACCCGAGCGCGCCATCGCTGGCGGGGCTGACGGTAGGCAACAACAATTCCACACACATCAACATGTTCGCCGACCCGGCTGCCGTCTACAATCAATTCCGGCCGTGCTTCCTCGGCATCGACACCAATTGCGGCGGCTACGGCAACATCCGCGGTCTCCCGACCTGGAATTTGGACGCCAGCGTCATGAAGGACGTGGGCTTCTGGAAGGGAGAGAGGGCCGGCGCCGCGCTGAGCTTCCAGTTCACTAATCTGCTGAACCACATGCAGCCCAGTAACGGAAGCCTGAACTGGAGCAGCCCGGCGACCTTCGGACGCATCACCGGGCAATCGAACACGCCGCGTCAGATGGAGTTCGGTCTGCGCATCCACTTCTGACGCTCAGTAGATCAGGTACCGCGCGCGCCGGGCGGCGAAGGCTTCGACGCCGTCCTGAAGCAGCGTCTCCAGCGCGCGCGGGTCCTCGCCCGCTTTGAGCCGGCGGATCAGGTCGTCGCTGCCGATAATGCGTCTGGACGCCGCGAAATCGACTTTGCCGGGGTACAGCTTCTCGATGGCCGCCACAAGTTCCATGCCCAGCCGCGTTGCGTTCAATACGTCGCGGTTGGTGATCTGAAAGCGCACGCCTTCGATCCGCACACCCTTGAAGTTCGATTCCGTCGGAGTGAATGAAGTCGGGTAGACGCGCACCCCGGGAATCTCGCGCGCGTTCAGATACGCGGCAAGCTCCCTGCCGCCGATGAAATCCGCGCCGATCTGCTCAAACGGCGCGTCGGTTCCGCGTCCGACCGAGAGGTTTTTCGGCGATTCGAGGAAACATACGCCCGGGTACAGGATCGCGGCGTTCAGGCTGCGCATGTTGGGCGACGGGTTGATCCAGGAAAGCCCGGTGGAATCGAACCAGTCGCCGCGGCTCCAGTCGCGCATGGGAATCACTGTCAGGTTTGCACCCAGATTGCCTTCGCCGTTGAACAGCTTGGCCAGCTCGCCCATAGTCATCCCGTGCTGCACGGGTTCGCCCGCCATATAGCCGACGAAGCTCCGGTTCGCGGCGTCGAGCAGCGGTCCTTCGATGCGCGTCCCGGTGATCGGGTTGGGCCGGTCGAGAACGTAGAACGGCAGGCCCGCTTTGCCAGCCGCCTCCAGCGCGTAGCCCATCGTGGTTTCGAACGTGTAGAAGTGGACTCCCACGTCCTGGATGTCGTACACCAGCGCGTCCAGGCCCTTCAGCATCTCGGCAGTGGGCCTCATGGTCGTGCCGTAGAGGCTGTAGACCTTGATGTCGGTCTTGGAATCGACGGTATCCTGGATGCCGGGGCGGTCTTCCTTGCCGAGGAATCCGTGCTCGGGCGAGAAGAGAGCGGCGATCTGAATCCCCGCCTCCCGCATCAGGTCAATGTTCCGCCGTCCGTCGCGCGAAAGGCCGCTCTGGTTGGTGATCAGGCCGATGCGCTTCCCGGCGAACGGCGCGAATTTCTGTTCGACCAGGACGTCGAGCCCCGTAAGCGTCTTCCCGTTGCGCGCCACCTGCCGCCGCAAGCCGCTGGAGAGCGTCTCGTTGTAGCCTGTCTGCGCGGTCACGTGCTGCGCGGTGATCCCGACACTGGCGGCCACGATGGTCGCGACCTTGCCGCGCAATGGAGTAAGCGCCGGCCGCAGGTCCGGGTGGACGCTGTTGGCAAGCAGGATCACGTAAGTCCTGGTGGAGGGGTCGATCCAGATCGAAGTGCCGGTGAATCCGGTGTGTCCGAAGCTGCCGATGGGGAACAACTCGCCGCGGTTGCCGGAGTGGGGCGAATCGATGTCCCAGCCGAGACCGCGAAGTATCGCCTGGTCGGGCGGGCTCTGCGGCTCGGTGAACTTGGCGACGGTGAGCGGGCTAAACAGGCGAACGCCATTCAGCTCGCCGCCGTTGAGCATCATCTGGGCGAAGCGCGAAAGATCCGCGGCTGTCGAAAAGAGGCCCGCGTGTCCCGCAACGCCGCCCATGTTGCGCGCCGTGGGATCGTGCACCACACCGCGCAGCGGCGCACCCGTCTTCACTGGCCAGCGCTCGGTGGGCGCAATGCGCGGAATGAGCGAGGACGGCGGCACGAACATGCTGTCTTTCATACCAAGCGGAAGGAAGA